>DASYTT010000039.1:0-48658 GCA_036002045.1 Gemmatimonadales bacterium | reverse complement strand
GACAACGCCTACGTCGGCAGGCAGGAAGCCTTGGACCTGCTGCGGAAAAACAGCAAGGCCGCCGCCGATGCGGTTCGGGCCTTGTCCGATGAGGCGCTAGATCGGGCGGCCCCGGTCTCGCTCAACGCTAACGCGCCGCTGACCGCACAATTCTTCATTGAGGACCACGCGCTCCGCCACAGCTTCCACCACCTCGCGAAAATTCGGGAGGCTTTGGGTGCTTGATCTCTGCGGGGTGGCGCGACGATACTTCCTGTTCACCTCACCCACACTCTAGCTGGAGGAGGCCCGAGGTTGAGCTGGATCGTCCGAGTTCGCTCTACGAGCACGAAGGGCTGGCAAGCCCGCCTTCCATTCGGGAAAGTCAACCCCAAGACCAAGAGCCGCCGGTTCCGTAGTCGCCTGTTCTCCGACGCTGTGTACGGTGGATCGAGAAAGGCCAAGCTGGCGGCGCAGCGCTGGCTCCGCCGCGAAGGCTAATCCAGGCCCGCGGCGGCCGCGCCGATGCCGTGCATTCTCGCAGTCCTCGCCTTGCTCACGCCGCGACTCGTCGTGGCGCTGCTCTGGCTGTTCAGCCGCTGGTTCGACGGAGTCTTCTCCTCGGCGCTCTGGCCGATTCTCGGGTTCATTTTCCTTCCCACCACCCTCTTGTGGTACACCGCCGTACAACATTGGTTTGCCGGCGTGTGGAGCTTCTGGCCGGTCGTGGGGCTGGTGGTGGCCCTCTTGATCGATGTATCCCCGGCCGGCGGGCGCCGGCGGCGGGTCGAGCAGCCCTGACGAACCGGATTCTCTCCTCATCCCGGACCTGCTGCTTTCACTCGGCGTGCGCGGCGCGCCGGGTTACGCTCCAGTGACGCTTCGAGGAGGCTCGCCAGCGAGCGGCCCGAACAGGCCCGCAAAAACTTTAGCAGCGCCGATTCTTCCTTGCTGAGGCCGCGGCGCGAGGGCTGACCGGCGGCGATTTCACCCCACACCTCGAAGAGGGCCTGGTTCTGATGGGCCGCCAGCACGGCGGGATGGATGTAACACTTGCGGGTGATGGCGGGGGTATTGCCGAGCTGTCGCGCGACCGCAGCCGCGGTCTCGGACAGCCCGGGTCGCTCCCCGGCAAGCATCCGTGCGGCGAGCAGAGTCCCGGCCCAGGTTCGAAAATCCTTCGCGGTAAATTCCTGCCCCGAGATGGACCGCAGATAATCGTTGACCGCGCCGGAGTCGACCGGCTGCGGCTCGCCTGACTCGTCGAGGTACTGAAACAAGTCCTGTCCCGGAAGGTCGCGGCAGCGCTCGACGAGACGCGCCAGCCGGCCATCGCTGACATCGACCGTATGTACCCTGCCGCTCTTGCCCTGAAAGCGGAAACGCAGCGTCGCCCCCTCAATCTCGACGTGGCGATTCCGCAAGGTTGTCAGCCCGAACGATTGGTTGTTCCTCGCGTATTCTTCATTGCCGACCCGGATGCGCGAGCTTTCCAGGAGCCGCACGATGGTCGCCAGCACCTTGTCGCGCGGCAGCCCGGGAAGCTTCAGGTCACGACGGAGCCGGGCCCGGATGCGCGGCAGGGTCGCGCCGAAAAGCAGCATGCGCTCGTACTTGGTTTCTTCTCGCACGAGGCGCCAACGCTGGTGGTAGCGGTATTGCTTCCGTCCCTTCGCATCGCGCCCGGTGGCCTGCAGGTGTCCTTCAGCAGTCGGACAGATCCACACTTCGTGCCAGGCGGGAGGGATGGCGAGGGCGCGGATTCGTGCCAGCGTATTCGAATCGCGCAGCGGCGACCCATCGCCGTTGTGATAGGAGAATCCGCTTCCGCGCCGCGTGCGCCGGATTCCCGGGCTGGCGTCGCTTACATAGCGAAGCGCGGCTGCCTTGGCGGCCTCGACGGGCTCGGCGAACGGTCCTGGCTGGCGCATTCCCCATCTCGTTGGTCAGGCTATGGGATGGGACGGTTCCGAGTGGCGCGGATGGACAAGAGCCGTTGCTAGTCCCAGGCTCCCCGGCCCAGGCGATAGCGGCCTGAGCCGAGCAGAAAGACCGCGAGCGCCGTCAGGAGAATCAGGGCTTCCAGCTCGACGGCCCAACCGCCCCCGCTCTGGTTGATCGTCAGAATCCGCGGCCGCAGCACCAGCACCATGGCCATGAGCATATCGAAGCCAATCACCAGCGCCGCAAGGCGGGCTTTGTAGCCAACCACCAGCAGAATAGGCGCGATTATCTCGGCTAGGTAGGTGCCATAGGCGAGAAACCCCGGCAAGCCGAAGGCCGCGAGGGGCCGTTCAATCCAGGCGACCCCATGCGTGAGCTTGAAGAGGCCATGAAAGAGGAGGATGCCCGCCAGGGACACCCGCAAAATCAGTTTCCCGAGATCCTCACGGTTGCTCATGGGTTTGCCTCGGCCGGTTCGAACACCGATCGCAAGATAGCGCGTCCGGGCTGCCGCGGGGACGGCTGCTGTTGACCATGCCGACTCTGCGCCGCAACTTGTTGAGGGAGCCGTCCGACCGGAGCGAGCATGGCCTCGGCAGAGCGGGAGCTCCGGCGCTTGCCGGTCATCACCGGGTTCTTCATTGCCGTGCTGCTGCTCACGCCGCCGCTGGATTCGAAGTTCATCGCGCTCGGCCCCTTTGCCGTTCCCGGCGCCACCCTGCTGTTTCCTGTCGCATTTATTCTGAACGACGTGCTAACCGAGGTCTACGGGTACGCCCGCTCCCGCCGGATTATCTGGACCGGCATGGCGTGTCAGGTGCTCGCGGCAGTCAGTTTCTGGCTGGTGGGGGTATTTCCCAGCGCCCCCTTCTGGCATAATCAGGAAGCCTACTCCACGATCCTGGGAGTGGTGCCGCGGATCGCAGTGGCGAGCTTTGCTGCCTACCTGACCGGAGAATTCGCCAACAGCTTCGTTCTCTCTCGGATGAAATACTCCCAGCGCGGACGCATCGGCGTACCCCAGGGATGGCGCTTTCTGGCCTCGACCCTGGTTGGGGAAGCCCTCGACTCCGTGGTGTTCATGCTGGGGGCCTTTGGGGGCGTCCTCCCCTTCCGCGAGCTCCTGACGACCATGTTTACCATATATTGGATCAAGGTGGCCGTCGAAGTCCTCGCTCTGCCAGGCAGCACCCGGCTGGCAAACTGGCTCAAGCGGGTCGAGGCGTTTGACCAGCTCGACGACCCGGCATCTACACGCTATAGCCCTTTCAAACTGGGCGCGTCCGGCATTGGCTGAACAGGGCCACTGTTTTGGTGACCGATCATGGCTACCCCCCAGCGCCGAAAAAGCCAGCCGAAACACGCTCCAGCCCGCGGCGCGGGCCGGCGCAGCGAAGATCACTTCCGGAAGCTCGTGGAGGGGGTGCTCGACTACGCCATTCTGCTGCTCGATTCCGAAGGCAGGATTGCAACCTGGAACGCGGGTGCCGAGCGGGTTACGGGGTATTCCGCCGAGGAGATTCTCGGGGAGCCCAGCGACCGCTTCTACACCTCCGAAGCCTTGAATGAGGGCGTGCCAGCCCGCCATCTCGAGTCCGCGGTGCAAGCTGGACGGCTGAGCGAAGAGGGATGGTGCGTTCGCAAGGATGGCTCCCGGTTCTGGGCCGGCGTCACGATTACGGCCGTGGTCGGTGCCGAGGGCGCTCCTCGTAGTTTTCTGATCATCGCGCAGGATCTGACTCTCCGCCGGGAGATGGAACAGCAGCTCCGGCAGTCCGTCGAGGTGTCGCGGCAAGAAGCCGAGCTACGCTTGCAGGAGAGCGAGGAACGCTTCGCACGCTTCGCACAGCACCTTCCGGGGTTGGCATGGATCAAAGATCTGGAAGGCCGCTACGTCTATATCAACGAGGCTGGCGCCCGGGCGTTTGCTCGGCCGCGCCACGAAATCCATGGATTGACCGACGCGGAGCTCTTCCCGCCGGAGACCGCGGCCCGTTTCCGGGAGAACGACCGGCTCGCAGTCGTGCGCAAGAAAGGCATTGAGGCCGTCGAGCACCTGACCTACCCGGACGGCAGCGTGCACCATTCGATTGTGAGCAAGTTTCCGATCCTCGACGCGCAAGGGAACATTCAATTGGTGGGCGGGATCGCGATCGACATCACGGAGCGCGTACGGGCCGAGGAGGCACTGTTGCTCGCCGACCGCCGGAAGGATGAGTTCCTGGCGACACTCTCTCACGAGCTACGCAATCCGCTCGCACCGCTGCGCAACTCCCTCTACGTCCTGCGCGACCGGGGCGGGGATCCCCGGACTGAGCGGATCTATCAGATGATGGAGCAGCAGCTCAACCGGATGGTGCGCCTGGTCGACGATCTCCTCGAGGTTTCCCGCATTACGGGCGGCAAGATCGGACTCCGCAAGGAGCCGGTGGCGATCTCCGCGATCGTGGAGAGCGCCGTTGAGACTAGCCGGCCGCTGATCGAGGCGTCGGCGCACCAGCTCACCCTCAACCTCCCGGCGGAGCCGCTGATCGTTGATGCCGATCCAGTACGAATGGCACAGGTCGTCTCCAACCTGCTCAACAACGCAGCCAAGTACACGCCGGAAGGTGGACACATCACGCTCCGCGTGACCCAGGACGACGCCACCGCCGTGCTGAGTATCCGCGACAACGGACTTGGCATCCCCGCCCACATGCTGCCGCGGGTCTTCGAGATGTTCGCGCAAGTGGACCGGACGCTCAAGCGGGCCCAAGGCGGGCTGGGGATCGGACTGGCCCTCGCCCGCAGTCTGGTTGAGATGCACCGCGGCCGCATCGAAGCCCACAGCGGCGGACTCAACCAGGGCAGCGAATTCGTGGTGCGGATCCCACTCACCAAGGCGACTCCGGAAGTCCCTGCGCCGGCCGGGAATCCAACCCGGCAGCCCTCGGCAGGGCCGCTGCCGCGGGTGCTGGTCGTGGACGACAGCCAGGACGGCGCGGACAGCCTGGCCCTGGTCCTACAGACCTTAGGCGCCGAAACGCGGGTTGCCTACGACGGTGACAGTGCACTGGCGACCGCCCGTGCTTTCCAGCCATCCCTGGTCCTGCTGGACCTCGGCATGCCGGAAATGGACGGCTACGAAGTCGCCGCCCGGATCCGCGCGGACCCCGCGCTGCGGGGAGTGCAGCTTATCGCGCTCACGGGATTCGGCAGCGAGGAAGAACGGCGCCGGTCCAGCGAGGCAGGTTTCGACGCGCATTGCGTCAAGCCGGTCGATCCGGCTCGCCTCCAGGCAATCCTGACAACAAAGGTCGACCCGCCGGCGTAGATTTTCGAAGGTCTCACCCCAACAGGATCCCAGCCATGCTGCTCACGACTCACCGCGCGTGTGCCGCCGTCGCGTTGACCCTGGTTGTCGCAGGCGGGAATCTGGCCGCACAGGCGCGACCGGCGTCGGCACGCGAGCCCTCGCTCAACGCCTCCACCGATCCACTCCTGGCTGCGTTCCGCTTCCGCTCCATCGGCCCGGCGAGCATGGGCGGCCGGATCGACGACATCGCCGTCTCCGAGAGCGATCCGCACATTATTTACCTCGGATACGCGGTGGGCGGCGTCTGGAAATCGGAGAACAACGGCACCACGTTCGAGCCGGTCTTCGATCGCTACTCCACCGCCTCGATCGGCGATATCGCGATTCACCCGACCAATCCAAACATCGTGTACGTCGGTACCGGGGAGGCCAACAACCGCCAGACGACGTCGTTCGGCGACGGGATCTATAAGACCACCGACGGAGGCAAGACCTTCACCCACCTTGGCCTGCGCGAAACCCAATCAATCGCGCGGATCGTGATCGACCCCCGGAATCCGGAAATCGTGTACGTCGCCGCGCCCGGGCATCTCTTCGGTCCGAATCCTGACCGCGGAATCTACAAGACCACCGACGGCGGGAGGAGCTGGAACAAGGTCAAGTTTGTCGACGATTACACCGGCTTCACCGACATCGCAATCGATCCGCTCAACAGCAACCTGCTGTACGCCGCGAGTTACCAGCGGCTCCGCATGGGCTGCTGCTTCAACGGCGGGGGCCCAGGGAGCGCCCTGTGGAAGAGCGAGGATGCGGGCAGGACTTGGAGCAAGCTCACCGGGAACGGGCTCCCACCCGGTACCTATGGACGCATTGCGCTCGACGTTTCCCGCTCGAATCCGAATGTTGTCTACGCGCAGATCGAAGCCGGCCAGAGTGGAACCCAGATGATCGCTGCCGCGACCCCCCCGACGGCGAACAGTGAGGCGACCCCAGCGGGAGCCGCGGCGGTTCCGGGAGCCGCTGCTGCTGCCGGCGGGCCCGGGGGAGGCCCCGCCGGGGGGGGCGGCGGGGGCTTTGGGGGCGGCGGCTTCAATTGGTGCAATAACGGCGGCCCAGCCGGGGGGTTCGGCGCCGGCGGTGGCGGAGGCGGCGGGGCTGGCGGCGGAGCAGCCGAGCCTGTGCCGGCGAACCGGAAGCCCCCCGCGCTCGACCCGGCGCGCGGCGGAGTTTACCGCTCGGAGGACCGGGGCCGCTCCTGGAAGCTGATGAGCAATTGCAATGCGCGCCCCATGTACTTCAGCCAGCTCCGGATCGACCCCGGCAACGACAAGGTGATCTACGTCGCCGGCCTGCCGGTGGCAAAGTCCCTCGACGGCGGCAAGACCTTTACGACGCTCGACGCTGCCGGGGGCAACAATTCCCCCGCCCACGTGGATCAGCATGCCATCTGGGTCGATCCCAAGAACTCCCGGCACCTGATGATCGGCAATGATGGCGGTCTCGATATCAGCTGGGACCAGGGCAAGACGTGGGATTTCGTCAGCACCATGGCGACCGCGCTCGCGTACGTGGTCACCGCAGACATGCGGCGTCCTTACTACGTCTACATCGGGCTGCAGGACAATGGGAGCTGGGGCGGACCCAGTGCGGTGCGCCGCCGCAGCGGCATCATCGACGCCGACTGGTACGGCATCGGCGGGGGCGACGGGTTTTATACGGCCGTAGACCCTTCTGACCACAATATCGTGTACAGCGAATCGCAGAACGGCAATTCCAACCGCTATGACCTGCGCAGCGGCCGCTCGCAGAGCATTCGTCCGAGAGCCGGAGGCGGCGGAGGCGGCGGGGGAGGCGGGGGCGGTGGGGGCGCTGGGGGCGGTGGATTTGGAGGCGGGCGGCCCAACGTGATCAATGCCGCGCCCGGGACGCAGTACCGCTTCAACTGGAACACCCCGTTCATTCTCTCGCCCCACAACCCCAGCATCGTCTGGCTGGGAGGAAACCGGGTCTTCAAGTCGTTCAACCGTGGCGATACCTGGGTCGCCGGCCCTGATCTCACCAAGCAGATTGACCGCAACACGGTCGCGCTGATGGGTGTCGCCGGGAACCAGACCATGCTGTCCAAGCACGACGGCGTCACCTCCTACAGCACGATCGTCTCGCTGGCGGAGTCACCCGTCGTCCCGGGAGTGGTTTGGGCGGGCACGGACGATGGCAATCTCCAGGTGAGCACCGACGGTGGAGCCAGCTTCAGCGAGGTGGGGAAGGACCTGCCCGGGCTGCCCGCCAACCATCAGCATTGGATCTCGCGCATCGATGCCTCGCACTTCGATGCAGCCACGGCCTACGTCGCCGTCGACGGGCACCGCAGCGATGACCTGAAGCCCTACGTCTTCGTCACCCGCGACTACGGAAAGACCTGGAAGAGCATCAGCAGCAATCTGCCTCCCTACGGCAATGTTCAGGTGGTGCGCGAAGACCCCAGGAACAAGGACCTGCTGTACGTCGGAACCGAGTTCGGGCTCTATCTCTCGACGAATGGTGGGACGGAGTGGCAGCGCTTCATGAACAACCTCCCCACAGTGCGAGTGGACGACATCCTGGTACACCCCCGGGATGGGGACCTGATCGTCGCGACGCACGGCCGCAGCGTGTGGATCGCGGACGATATCACTCCGCTGCAGCAACTCACTCCTTCCCTGCTGGCGCAGGATGCGGCCCTGCTCGACATCCGTCCGGCTGTGGCGTGGCTGAATGATCAGCAGGCCGGCTCTCGCACCGGCGGCCAGAAGGTTTACATCGGCGAGAATCCTCCCCGCGGCACGGCGCTCGGCTACTACCTGAAGACCCCCGCCAGCGGCGAGGTAACTCTTACCGTCACCGACTTCAATGGCCGAGTGATCCGCAATCTCGAAGGAAGCAAAGCTGCGGGACTGAACCGGGTGATGTGGGATCTCTCCCCCAATCCCCCACCCCGCACAGCCGGAGGCGGCGCTGGTGGAGGCGGCGGCGGTTTCGGTGGATTCGGGGCCCCGCAAGCTGTCGAACCCGGCACCTACCTCGTCACCCTGACGGTGGACGGCCGGACCTACAGCAAGCCGGTCTCGGTACTGCAAGACATCTGGCTTGGCGTGCGCTGAGCCGTTTTGCAGCCCGCGGGAAACGCAGCGCCGTTCCAGCTTGGACCGGGACGGCGCAGCGTGCCATATTGCTGGGTCGTCGGGGCGGTAGCTCAGCTGGGAGAGCACCTGGTTTGCATCCAGGGGGTCGAGGGTTCGAATCCCTTCCGCTCCATTCGAAATGACAGCCCGCCTCTCGCGGCAACTTCGAGCGCTTGACGTGCGCCGCTCGGGCTGAGATACTTCCCGGACATGACACACCTCAGCGCGACGCTTCGGAGCTGGTGGCCCTGGCGCGGTGAATCCCGCGGTGGGCCGGGGTGCGCATAGTCTAGGTCTGGCAGACGCGCAATTTCACGGAGCCCACCGCACCTGCGGTGGGCTCTTTCGTTCCCGTACCTCGACCGGACAGCCGGATGATCATTGTCCTCAAGCCGCACGCCACCAAAGAGCATGCCGACGAGCTGATGCAGCGGATCGCCGCGCTGGGGCTCCGGCCGCTGTATATGCCCGGCCAGGAGCGCGTCGTGCTCGGTGCCTTGGGCGATGAACGCGCCCTGGAAAGCCTCCACCTCGACAGCGATCCTCTGGTGGAAAGCGTCAAGCCGATCCTGGCTCCCTACAAGCTGGTCGGCCGGGAGATGCATCCCCACGACACGATCGTGAACGTCGGCGGCACGCGAGTCGGCGGCGGGCGCTTCACGGTCATCGCGGGACCTTGCGCAGTAGAATCGGCCGCACAAATGCGCGCGACAGCTACCGCCGTGAAGCAGGCCGGGGCGCACGCGCTGCGGGGCGGGGCCTACAAGCCCCGCACCAGCCCATACTCCTTCCAGGGTCTCGGGCAGGACGGGCTCGCCATTCTCCGTGAGGTGTCGCGGGAGACGGGGCTTCCTGCGGTAACCGAGGTCGTTGACGCGGGAGACGTGGAGCTGGTCGACGAGTATGCCGCGGCGTTCCAGGCCGGCGCGCGAAACATGCAGAACTTCCGGCTGCTGCAGGCACTGGGCCGGAGCCGGAAGCCGGTGATCCTCAAACGGGGGATGGCGGCTAGGGTCGATGACCTGCTCCTGGCGGCCGAGTACATCCTGGCCGAAGGCAATCCCAACGTCATTCTGTGCGAGCGCGGCATTACTACCTTCGAAACCGCCACCCGTAACACCCTGGATCTCAACGCCATCCCCGTCATCAAGCAGCGCAGCCATCTCCCTATCCTGGTCGATCCCTCGCACGGGACCGGACTCCGCGAGCTGGTGGCGCCGATGGCCAAGGCCGCCCTCGCCTGCGGTGCAGACGGCATCCTGGTGGAAGTGCATCACGATCCGCCCAACGCACTGTCCGACGGGCGTCAGTCGCTGTTCCCCGAACAGTTCGCGGCGATGATGCGGGAGCTCAAGACCATTGCCGATGCCGTCGGCAAGGTGATGTAATGGTCATCACCCCGATCGGCGAGGGAGCGGTTCTTCCGCTGGTGCGGGAGGTAACGGGGAGTCCGGATCCGCTCGCCCTCTATGCCGCGCTCAGCGACGGAGGCAAGCGACCGGGGACTTTCCTGCTGGAGTCGGCCGAAACCGGGGCTGGTGCCGGAGAACGCAGCCTACTCGGGATCTCGGCGGCGCTCGCGATCACCTGTACCGGCCGCACCGTGGAAATTGCGGCCCGCACCGCGAACGGCAGATCCTTGCTGCCCTGGATCGCGGCCCGGCTCCGGGTTCCGCTGGAGGGTGACGCCTTTCGGGTCTGCTATCCTGCCCCGCCGCCCGAGCCACGCGAAGAAGCCGCGCGCGGGAGGCTTCCCTCACCGCTCGATGCGCTGCGTGAGGTGATCTTCGGACCCGAGCTCTTAGCCCACCCGATCGATGCCTGCTACCTCGCCGCGGGGGCGTTCTCCTACGATCTCATCGAGCTCTTCGAGGAGCTGCCCGTGGGACGCCCCGAAGGGCACCCTACGCCGCACTACGAGTTCTTCGTACCGGACCGGCTGGTGATCATCGATCACGTCCGCAATCGCACGCTGCTGGTGGCGAATGCCTTCGGCGGAAAGGACGGCGACGCGAATTACCACGATGCGGTCCGGGCGATCGGCGACCTGCTGCGGGCGGTGGAAACGGGAATCGGGCGGGAGGGACTAGCGAACCCCGCTTCCCTCTTCGCTCTTCGCGCTCCCCTCCCACCTCCCGATTCGCGCGTCGACCTGTCCGATGCGGAGTACCAGCATCTGGTAGTCCAGCTGAAGCGTCACATCGTCGCCGGCGACGTCTTCCAGGTCGTCCCCTCTCGCACTTTCGAGTTGCCGTGTCCCGACCCGCTTGGCGCCTATGCCCTCCTGCGCGCGGCCAATCCGAGCCCGTACCTCTTCTACGTCGCGGGGGCGTCCTCGACGGTTTTCGGTGCATCGCCCGAAACGGCGGTCAAAGTGCACGGCGACCCGAGGCGCGTGACCATCCGGCCGATCGCGGGAACCGCCGCGCGCGGCCGCTTTCCCGATGGGCAGCTCGACGCCGACCTTGACGCCCGGCGAGAGGCGGCACTGCGGCTCGACGAAAAGGAGACTGCCGAGCACATGATGCTCGTGGATCTCGCCCGGAACGACGTCGCCCGCGTGAGCCGCCCGGGAACCCGGCAGGTCCGCCGGCTGCTGACCGTGGACCGTTATGCCCACGTGATGCACCTGGTGTCGGAGATCGAGGGTGTTCTGGCCGAGGATTATGACGCGCTGCACGCCTATGCCGCGGCAATGAATATGGGAACCCTGGTCGGCGCGCCGAAGCTCCGCGCCGCGCAGCTGCTTCGCGAGGTAGAGCCCAGCCGGCGCGGAGCCTACGGCGGCGCCGTCGGCTATCTCACCCACGACGGCACCATGGACACCGCGATCGTGATTCGCGCCGCTGTGGTGCACGACGGAACCGCGGCGGTGCGGGCCGGCGCGGGGATCGTCTTCGACTCGGATCCTGCCGCAGAGGCCCTGGAAACCCGCCGGAAGGCGGAAGCAGTGTTGGGTGCCATTGCCGGGGCAGGAGGCGCCGGTGCCTGAGCGCCTGCGTCTGGTCTTCGTCGACAACTTCGACTCCTTCACCTGGAACCTGGTGGACGAGTTCGCGCGCCGCGGTGCCGAAGTCGAAGTCTGGCGCAACACCGTAGCCGCAGGAGCAGTGCTCGCGCGGGCCCGGCAGGCCTCACCCAGCCTGTTGGTCCTCTCGCCGGGTCCAGGGACGCCAAGCGACGCGGGGTGCTGCATCGAGCTGGTGCAGCTGGCTGCCGAGGCCCGCGTTCCCCTCTTCGGCGTCTGCCTGGGGCACCAGGCAATGGTCGCAGCGCTCGGGGGGGTGGTGGGACCGGCTGGTGAAGTGGTACACGGCAAGATCTCTCGAGTGCGCCACCACGGCGGTCCCCTGTTCGAGGGGATCCCCTCGCCGTTCCCCGTGGGACGCTACCATTCCCTCGCGGCCACGACACTCCCCGAGTGCCTGACGCCGATCGCCGGCACCGAGCGAGTGGTGATGGCGGTGGCACACCGCGACGCGCCCCAGTTCGGTGTGCAGTTCCATCCGGAGTCCATCCTGACTCCCGAGGGGGGCCGAATCATCGAGAATGTCATCAAGTGGGCCTCCGATGCGCGCGAATGAAGTGCTGGATGCCCTCAGCCGCCGCGCCCTCTCCAGGGAGGAGAGCACCGCGACGTTCCGCTGCTTCTTGGGGGGCGAGTACTCCGAAGTCGAGATGGCGGCGGTGCTCGCGGCGCTCAAGACCCGCGGCGAGACGCCCGAGGTCATGGCCGGCGCGGTCGAGGCGCTGCTCGCTTCGGCGGCGCCCTTCCCACGCCCCGATTACCTCTATGCCGACTGCTGCGGAACCGGGGGTGACGGAACCGGCACGATCAACCTCTCGACCGCTGCCGCGTTCGTTGCCGCCGAGCTGGGCATTCCCATGGCGAAGACAGGCAATCGCTCGGTTTCCTCACGCTGCGGCTCGGCGGACTTGCTCGAAGAGCTAGGGGTGAAGCTGGACCCTGATCCCGCGGTGAGCCGGCGCTGTCTCGATGAGATCGGAGTCTGCTTCGTCTTTGCGCCACAATACCATCCTGGCGTGCGGCACGCCGCGCCGGTGCGTCGTTCGCTGGGAGTGCGCACCGTGTTCAATCTCGTCGGGCCCATCGCCAACGCTGCACGGCCTCCCTGGCAAATGATGGGGATCTACGATCCCGCGCTCTGCGAGCCCGCCGCCCGCACGCTGCAGCTGCTGGGCCGCCGGGTAGCGCTGGTCGTTCACGGGAGCGGCCTGGATGAAGTCGCGCTGCATGGCCCGACGAGCGGCGTGCTGGTGCAGGAAGGCGAGCTGCGCCACATCACCATTACGCCGGCGGACGCGGGAGTCCGGCCCGCGGAGCTCGCGGCGCTGGCCGGGGGCGGACCAGCAGAGAACGCCGAGTGGCTGCTCGCCCTGCTCGAAGGCAAGGGAAGCGACGTGCACTCCGATGCCGTCGCGCTCAACGCGGGAGCCCTCGCCTGGGCCACCGGGAAAGCGCCGGCCTTACGTGAGGCGGTTCGCCTCGCGCGCGCGGCCCTGGCGGGCGGCGGCGGCCTCCGACGGCTGCAGCGACTGGTGGAGCTTTCTCATGGCGCTTGAGGAGATCCTGGCGCACAAACGCCGGGAAGTGGCCGCTCGCAAGGCGGCGCTGTCCTACGAATCGGTGCTCGCCAGGTGCACCCCTTCGCAGCGCAGTCTCCCGGCTGCGCTGGAGCGCGGCAAGCCGGGGTTCCTCCTCGAGATCAAGTTTGCCTCGCCCTCCTCCGGAGTGCTCCGCGCCAGCTCCGATCTCGAGCCGGTGCTCTCGACCTATGGCCGCCACGCCGATGCCGTGTCGGTGCTGACCGATACGCGGTTCTTCGGCGGCTCCCTGGAGCGGCTGGCCGAAGTGCGGGCACGGCTGGAACAACCCCTGCTCTGCAAGGACTTCATCCTGGAACCGTACCAGGTCGCCGAAGCACGGGCCCATGGCGCGGATGCCATCCTGCTCATGCTCTCGGCGCTGGACGATACCACCTGGCGCGCCTGTGCCGACCTGGCGCGGCGGCTGGGCATGGCCGTGCTCACCGAAGTCCACGACGCGGCGGAAGTTACGCGGGCAGTGGCGCTCCCCGCGCCGCTCATCGGCGTGAACAATCGGAATCTGCGGACGTTGCAAGTCGACGCCCGCACGACAGTCCGGTTGGCACCGCTGATTCCCGCGGACCGCCTGGTGGTAGCCGAATCCGGCATCGACTCGCGCGACGACGTCGAGCAGCTGCGCCCCCATGCGGATGCCTTTCTGGTGGGCAGCGCACTCATGCGCGCAGCCGAGCTGGACGCGGCCGTTCGTGCCCTGGTCTATGGGAGGACGAAAGTGTGCGGGCTAACCCGCGCCGAGGACGCCAGGACCGCCTGGCAAGCCGGTGCGACCCACGGCGGGCTGATCTTCGCGGCCGGCTCGCCTCGCCGTGTCGACCTGGAGGCGGCGCGGGCCGCGTGCCGCGAGATCGCCCTCGCGTGGGTCGGGGTCTTCGCGGATCAGGACCCGGAAGCCATCGCGGGTGCCGCGCACGAGCTGGCGCTCGCCGCGGTGCAGCTGCACGGCGACGAGTCCGCCGCCGATATAGCGCGGCTGCGCAGTCTGCTCCCGGCCGGGTGTCAGGTCTGGAAGGCCGTGCGCGTGCGCGAGCGAATCCCCGTGCGCGCCGAGAGCGGCGCCGACCGCGTCGTGGTCGACGGCCCGGCCTCCTCCCGGAGCTTCGACTGGTCCCTCTTGGCGGGTTATTCGGAGCGGGGTGAAGTAGTGCTGGCGGGAGGCCTTTCCCCCGGCAACGTCGCCGACGCTGCCGCGCTCGGTACCTTTGCCCTCGATGTCAGCTCGGGCGTCGAGGCGGCGCCGGGTCACAAGGATCCGGGCCGGCTGCGGGAATTTTTCGCAGCGCGACGCCGCCTGCCCGGCCGGGGCTCCGAGGCTCGATGAGACAGAGCGGACGGTTCGGCCGCTTCGGCGGCAGCTACGTCCCCGAGATTCTGATGCCCGCTCTGGAAGAGCTGGAAGCCGCGTTTCTCGCTGCCAAGTCGGACCCCACCTTTCAGAGCGAGCTGGACGAGCTGCTTACCGACTACGCCGGCAGACCCACGCCGTTGTACCGCTGCCGTAACCTGGTGACCGAGGGGTCGGCTCGGATCTTCCTCAAGCGCGAAGACTTGCTCCACGGCGGAGCCCACAAGACCAACCAGGCGCTGGGTCAGGGACTGCTCGCGAAGCGCATGGGCAAGCGGCGGCTCATCGCGGAGACCGGCGCGGGCCAGCACGGCGTCGCCACCGCGCTCACCGGCGCGGTGCTGGGCTTGAAGACCCGCGTCTATATGGGCGCGGTGGACATGGTGCGCCAGAAGCAAAACGTCTTCCGCATGCGCCTGATGGGTGCGGAAGTCGTGCCCGTCACGACTGGATCGCAGACGCTGAAGGACGCCATCAACGAAGCACTCCGCGACTGGTCGGCGAGTTATGAGGAGACCCACTACCTCCTCGGCACGGTGGCCGGTCCCCATCCGTTCCCGCTGATGGTGCGGGACTTTCAGCGCATCATCGGCGACGAGGCCCGCGCCCAGCTGCTCGAGTCCGAAGGGGCCTTACCCGATGTGGTGGTGGCATCGGTAGGCGGCGGCTCCAATGCCATGGGAATCTTCACGGCGTTTATCCCGGATCCGGAGGTGCGCCTGCTCGGCGTGGAGGCCGCAGGCGAAGGCCTGGAGAGCGGCCGGCATTGTGCCACCCTGGCGCGGGGACGCCCCGGGGTCCTGCACGGCGCGTACAGTTACACCCTGCAGGATGCGGAGGGCCAGATCGGAGAAAGTCATTCGATCTCGGCTGGCCTCGACTATCCCGGCGTGGGGCCGGAGCACGCGTGGCTCAAGGAGAGCGGGCGGGCCAGCTATGACAGCTGCACCGATGCCGCCGCCCTGGCAGCCTTCAGCGCGCTGGCCAGAGCCGAAGGGATTCTCCCTGCTCTGGAGTCAGCCCATGCCATTGCGGCCGCGCTCCAGCTCGCAACGTCGCCAGGTGTCGGGCGGATCCTGGTGAATCTGTCCGGACGGGGCGACAAGGATCTCGAGACCGTGCTCCAACACCTCGCTCCCGAAAGCGGCGCGTGAACGCCCCGCGCGGCGCGCGCTATGCCCGCATGTTTGCGCGACTCGACCGTGCGAAGCAGGGTGCTTTCGTTCCGTTCGTCATGTTGGGCGACCCCGATACCGCGCGGAGTCTTGAGCTGGTCCGCTCGCTCTCCGCGGCCGGGGCTGACGCGCTCGAGCTGGGACTGCCCTTCTCCGACCCGATCGCCGATGGGCCGGTGATTCAGGCCGCGGCGACGCGGGCGCTTGCCGCCGGAGTACGCCGACGCGACTGCTGGGCTATCACGCGCGCAATTCGGGCTGAATTCCCCGAGCTGCCGATCGGCCTCCTGGTGTACGCGAATCTCGTCTGCCATCACGAGCCCGCCGAGTTCTATCGCGACGCGGCCACCGCAGGAGTGGATTCCGTCCTGGTGGCGGATCTGCCTGTCGCGGAGTCCGTGCCGATCGCGGCCGAAGCCAAGGCGCAGGGAATCGCGCCGGTCTTCATCGCCCCCCCCAATGCCGACGCGTCGCGCCTTCGCGCGATCGCCGCGGCCAGCGAGAGCTACACCTATGTGACCTCGCGCGAAGGAGTGACCGGTGCGGACGAACGGCTCCGGCGCGATCAGTCGGCGCTGTTTCGCCGCCTGCGCGACTACCGTGCTCCACCACCGATTATGGGCTTCGGAATCTCCAATCCGGAACAGGTGCAGGCTGCCCTCAGAATGGGCGCCTCGGGCGTCATCTGTGGATCCGCAATCGTGCAGCGAGCAGCGAGTGGAGACGACGTGGTGGAATTCGTGAGGCGGATGAAAGCGGCGACGCTTACCTAGGCCATCCCTCTGGTCGGGCCTCCATCAAAAGCACGAGCGGGGCCTTCATGTCCCCCGCAAATACCGTGGATTCGAGCGGCATCGTCCGATCCTGGTCCTCAGGGGTCGTCCCGATGACGCAACGAATGGCGAGGTGCATCACGGGCTGGTCGAGTAACGCGGGTGGAGGGGTGCGAGAGGTCGAAAGGGACATCCCGTCGCTCAGGCTCGCGGGGACGCGGCCGGAAATGAGCACGGTCTGCTCCATCAGATTCCGCAGCAACCGGTAGGTCAGCGTTGTGGACTCTCCGCCACGGGTCACCACGCCGAATACCGGCGATTCGAACCGCCCGGCTCGCGGGAAGAGGGCGATGCCATACTGGCTGCTCCCGCCGCTATCCTGCGAAATCGCAAGCGCTTCCGTCAACAGGTCGTGGACGGCGACCAGATTTCTGGGAATGGGATCCACGTTCACGGCTGCCACCTCGATACTGACTTGGCTGGCTTAAGTGGCAGGACCCGGGCCAGCGGTGCCGGCAGGCTGCAGCTGAAGCGTGACGACGGTCCCCTGGCCTTCCTGGCTCGCAACCTCTACCCGCCCGCCCCAGCTCTCCACCAGTCGTTTGACGATGGGAAGGCCAAGCCCCGACCCGCTGGTCGAGGTCGAGAAGCGCGGCTCGAAGATCAGTGGCAACTGCGCGGCCGGAATCCCGCTCCCGTCGTCCTCCACGGCGATGGTGGTCCCTGCAATGCGGATTCGAATAACCCGCGCCCGCGCGTTGCGGGAGTTTTCCAGCAAGTTCACCAGCGCCTCCTTCACTTCGTCGGACCGCGCGGCGACCGGGACCGCGTCGTTCACTTCCACGACGATCTCCGCCCCCTCCGGCCCTAATCGGTAGAGCTCGGCGACATCCCGGACCGCCGAGGGCAGCTTGACGGTTTCCAGCGGTCCTCGCTCCGAGGCCGGCACCCCGAAACGGCTGAACGAACGCGCGATTCGGTCCAGCCGGTCGATCTCGGCGAGGATGCGCGCCGTCGTGCTCTCGAGCACCGGGCCGATCGGAGTGCGGCCGTCCTGATGCACGCGGCGCAGGTGCTGCACGCCCAGCCGCATCGGGGTGAGTGGGTTCTTGATCTCGTGAGCCACCTGGTTGGCCATCTCGCCCCACGCGACGATCCGTGCGACCCGTTCCTGCGCCTCCCGGCTCTTGCGCACATCGGCCGTCATTTTCTCGAATGCCGAAAAGACCGGAGTGAATTCTTGAGGCGGCCGCTCCGCGGGCGCCTCGATGGGCTCGCCTTTACCGAAGGCCAGCGCGGCGTTGCGGAGCTCGGCGACGGGCCGTGCCAGCGCCCTGGCGGCGGACCTGGCTGCGACGAGCGACGCGAACACCCCTGCAAGGGTCGCGAGCAGGAAGAGCATGACGAGATCGCGCTGCCGCTGCTCGAGCACGGGATCGAACGCCGACTGCGGCATCGCAAGGGCTCCAGCGCCCAGATCGGAGAGCCGGATCGCGCGATAGCCGACCCGAAGGGGGATTGCACGCGACGGCCCATCCGAGGTAGCCACCACTTCGCCATGGCTGACGATGCGGTGGTATGCCTCGGGATCCATGAACGGCGAGAGCATTCCAAGCGCCTCGAGCAGCCCGCCGGTCGAGCCGGCGAGGTATGCCCCTTCGCGATAGAGCCCGAAATCGGCATCCACGCGGTTCCCCAGTAAACGGAGCTCCTCGTCGAGCGCGGGGCGGCTCGCAGCCAGCGTCCCGCTTCCCGGCACGACGTCCCGAAGCGATTGCTCGATCATGCGGTCCCGGCTGTCGCGCACCTCGCCGCGCAGGCGACCGATGCCCCAGGCCGCAAAGCCAACCGTGGGAGCCAGGAAGAAGACTGCCAGGGCGGCGCCGAGCCGCGCCTCGTAGGAGCGCAACCGGGGCATCCAGGCGGGCCGGCGCGGGGCGTGACCGCTGAGCATGCCTGCCAGGGTCCACAGTCCCGCGAGGACCACGAGGTTGAGGATCAGGACCAGTGCGCCGCGCACCGCGAGCGAGCTCGGCGAGCCGAGCGCGACTGTCCCGTAAATGTCCCGCGGAATGCCGGCGATGAGCAGCGTCCGCTCTCCCCGCGCCAGGTGCTGCTCCCTGCGCCAGCGGATCGGGCCGGAGGTCGGCGGTTTGGTCGAAGGAGCCGGCGCCAGCGAAAGTTGATAGAGCGCATTGCGCTGGAGTTGGGCGCGGAAGAGCCGTCCCAGGCGCGAGGGGGCGACGAGCGCGCTAGGCGGTCCGAGCGCGACACTGACCACCGTACCGGAATCGCGGCGGAACAGCAGGACGTGGTGGGCGCCAGGCTCCCTTTGCAGCGGCATGACCGCCAGGGAATCCGTCGCCGGCAACTTGCGAATCAACTCACCCATCAGCTCGGCGGGCAAATCGAGCTCGTCCAGCTTGAGCTCGACCAGGGCCTTCCCCTCGCCAGTCCACACTCCCAGCACGGCAGGCGAACCGCCGACGCTGAGCGGGGACTGGTGCCAGAGCCGGTAGAGCTCCGGAACCGTGCGCGGAGCGGGCGAGCCGTGCAACACGGATCCCAACTCATGGAGGGCCGCTTCCACCTGAGGATCGGGAGACTCGGTGAGAGAGCTCATGTCCGCGCGCGCAGCTCGCAACCGCCCGGTGATCTCCGCGCCCCAAGCCAGCAGCCCGGCGCCGCTGCCTGCCAGGACTGCAATGGCGAGGATGGTGGCTCGCCGGTCGGCCGGAAGCAGCAGGAGCAGGAGGGCCGGCAACCAGAGGAGGAGGTACCAGGAGGGCCAGTTGGTTATGGGCTCCCAGGTGAACAAGCCGATCCAGGCCGCGGTAAGTGCGATCGCAGCCGCTCCCAGCGCTGCCGCCCACCCGTGCTGGGGGCGATCGCGCGGACGACCCAGCGCCACCGTGACAGTGAGGAGCCCTGCGGCGGCCAGAAAGAGCGGCAGCTGCCAGATGAGCCAGAGTCGGGTGGGAACCCCACTCGCCGGCGGCACGATCCCCCCTCCCAGCCGAGCCACGAGGTAGGGGGCGCCCAGCAAGATGATCACCGCGGTGACCAGCGCGGGAAGCCGCCGAACGGCCGTGCGCTCCCAGAGCAGAGCGCCCAGCAGGATCAGCCCGATGCCAGACAAGGCGAGCGGTCCCGCGGATGCGCTGATCGGGCCGAGAAACTTGCTGTGAAAGACCGCGGGATCGAACCATTCCGCGATGCCGAAAAGGGTGCCCAGCGGCGCGCGCAGCGCGAGCCCGATCGGGAGCAATCCCAGGACCAGCCGCGCGAGTCCCGCCGGAACTACCCAGATGGCCCCGAGTAGCGTCAGCAGCATCGCCCAGGCGACTTGCTCCCGGCTCATTGCACGAGCCCGCGCCAGGGCTTCGTTCTGCTCGGGTGGAACGAATTGGACGCTGAAGGGAACCCAGACGCCGCTGGTCGTCGGCTGCTCGTAGTCGAAGACGTCGGAAATGTCCGGCGCGGCATTGGGAGCCAGGATGCGCAGGCCGACCTCGGTGCGTTCCCGGAATCGAGTTGCGAGGCTGCGCTCCTGATCGGGCACCGCCGGATCCGCCGCGAGCAGCACCGCCGCCAGCGCGGTGCGCCCCGAGGCGGCGTGGCGCCGCACCTCCAGCACCGCGTAGTATGCAGTGAGCTGGACGGACACCGAGTCGCCCGCCGCGCTCGGGAGCAGGCGGAAGCGACCACCCCACACGCGCGGCGAGCCGGAGGCTTCGAAGACCACGATGCCCGACTCCAGCCCGCGTGCTCCGATCAGGTCCGCGGCGGCAGGGAAGTTCTGTTCAGTGGAAAGCGCCTCAAGCGTCAGGGCGCGGCGGGCCAAGGAGTCGGCCTGTTGGAACGCCTCCCGAAGCTCCGCCTGGAATCGGCTTTGTGCCCGCTGGATCCGGGCTTCCCGTTCGCCGTGGTCGCCGCCCCAGGACCGCTCCAGCCGCTCGATCCGCCATTGCGCGATGCCGAGGAGCACGCAGACGAGGCTCGTGGGAAGCAGCAGCCAGCCACGGCGCTTGAGCAAAGCAGTGAGCAAGAGCAGGAAAAGAGCGGCCGCCGCGGCAGCCCGCGAGGGAGCCCGCAGCCACTCGCTGGCCGCGATGGCTGCGGCCACGAGCGCGAGAACCCACCTGGGAAAGGAAACGCTCAGATGACGCGTCCGCTGCGGTTGAAAGAGTTGACCCCGGTCCGTGCTGCGGAAGTGCTCGCGGCCGTGCCGCGGTTGCTCGTGCCCGCAGGCACGCTCGAAGCCAGAGGCCCCCACCTACCGCTGGGCTGCGACACCTTCATTCTCGAACGGCTCACCGACGATCTCTCGGCCGCGACAGGCATACCGCGCGCTCCCGCGATCGAGTACGGCGTCCACGCCACTGCGGATGAGCCGGGTCCGGGCACCGCAGCACTCACCCGGAAGACCCTGCATCGCGCCGTGAACGAACTTATCGCCATCTGGGAGGAGGTGGCAGGAGTGCGCGATACCCTGATCCTTACCGCCCATGCCGCCGATCAGCACCTCGAAGCCCTCTCTACTATTCGGACCGACGGCCGGGTCCGGGTCGTTGACATCCTCGCGCTGGAGACTCTCCCGCCGCTCCGCGAAGTCCAGACGGGACCCTGGCATGGGGGCGAGGTCGACACCTCCCTTATGCTTCACCTGGCCCCTGACCTCGTGGACGTCACCCGCATCCCGCCGCTGCTGCCGGCATCCGCCGCCAAAGGCGCTCGCTTTTACCAGGTAATCCTCGAAACCCTCTCATCCCGGCTGAATGAAATTGTTAACTCACTATAATTCATTATTTTAGAGCGTGTTCGTCGCAAGGTGAAACCTTGGAACATCCTACTCCGTCATATCGGTTGACTTCGTCCGCTAGCATGAGGAATTACACCATGAATCGCTGGGCCAAAGCCCTCGTTGGCGCTCTGCTTGTTCCCTCCGGCCTTGCCGCGCAGCAACCCGCCGCCCCGACCCGCGCTGCAACTGAGGTGCGAGTCACCCTGGCGGAGGCACTGGAACAGGCGCGGCAGAACAGTCCCACTTATCGGCAGGTGCTCAACGACGCCAGTCCCGCCGGCTGGAGCGTCCGCAATGCCTATGCGGCACTGCTCCCCACCTTCGATGTGGGTGGGAGCATGGGCTTTGTCGGCTCGGGCCGATCGACCTTCGGCGGGACGACGTTCAGCCAGAATTCGCCCTCGCTCACTTCGGGATACTCCCTGGCATTCAATTGGCGCCTCTCGGGAGACGTGCTTACCAACACCGGGACCCAGAAGGCCAACCGCCACGCGGTGGACGCGGACATCTCGGCGGCGGTCGAGCAGCTGCGCAGCGACGTCACCTTCCAATACCTGACGGCGCTGCAGGCCGCTGCCCAGACCGAAGTCGCCCGGCAGCAGGTTCAGCGCAACGCCGACTTCCTCGCCCTGGCTCGCGCCAAGTACCAGGTAGGCCAGTCCACTATGCTGGACGTGCGTCAGGCCGAAGTGTTGAAGGGGCAATCCGATGTGGCGCTGCTCCGGGCCCAGCAGACCGAGAACGAAGCAAAGCTCGAGCTCTTCCGCCGGATTGGGATTTCCATCCCGGCTCTGCCCGAGGCCGTTGCACTGACGGATTCCTTCCCGGTCACCGAGCCGCAATACGACGAGAAGCAACTCTTGGCGCTGGCGCGGGAGGAGAATCCCTCGCTCAAAGCGCTCCGGGCGCGTGAGGACGCCGCGGCGTGGGGGGTACGCGCGGCCAAGTCGCGCTTCCTGCCTTCACTCAGTGCTTCGGCCTCGTTCTCTGCCTTTACCCAAGAGTTCACCAACACCGAGCTCTTCCTGAGCCAGCGCCTTACCAGTGCGCAGAGCTCCGCGGAGAACTGCCGCTTTCAGAACGCGCTCATTGGGAGTCTGCCATCCGGTGGTGTGCCGGGCTATCCCAACGGCGGCATCATCCCCGACTGCAACGCTTTCGCCAACCTGAGTCCGAGCGGGGACGCGCTGGACCCCGCCTTTCAAAGCTCGCTGCTCTCGAACAACAACGTCTTCCCGTTCTCCTTCACGAAGCAGCCGTTCCAGGCTTCGCTCCGGGTTTCGTTGCCGATCTTCGATGGGTTCTCGCGCAACCTGCAAGTCGCTCAGGCGCGGGCGGCGGAGCAGGACATGAGCGAGAGCGTCCGCGCGCGCCAGCTGCTGGTCCAGAGCGACGTTGCGGCCCGGTATCTCGGCGTGCTGAATGCCTACCGGGCCATTCAAGTGCAGGAACAGAGCCGGATCGCGGCGCGTGAGCAGATTCGCCTCGCTCAGGATCGCTACCGGCTGGGAAGCGGGTCGTCGCTCGAAGTGTCGGACGCCCAGAATGCCGTGTCGCGGGCAGAGGGCGATTACGTGAATGCGGTCTACGAATACCACAAGGCCATCGCGTTGCTTGAGCTCGCGGTCGGCCGCCCACTGCGCTAGCCGAGAGGGATTTCATGTCACGCCGTGCCAAATGGACGCTGGGCCTCACCCTTCTCGTCGTCGTCTTCGGCGGCTTCTTTGCCTTGTCGGCCGCGAAAAAGGGAAAACGCGCTACCGAGGTGAAACTGGAGCCTGTCGGCACGCGTGATCTGGTGGCCGCGGTCACGGCGAGCGGCAAGATCCAGGCGGAGACCCAGGTCGACATCAGCGCCGACATCACCGGCCGCATTACGGAGATCGCGGTCAAGGAAGGCGACCTGGTCAAGAAGGGCCAGTTCCTGCTGCA
Organism: Gemmatimonadales bacterium; assembly: GCA_036002045.1. Classification (GTDB taxonomy): domain Bacteria; phylum Gemmatimonadota; class Gemmatimonadetes; order Gemmatimonadales; family GWC2-71-9; genus JABFSM01. Next base: position 25,624 of record DASYTT010000039.1, on the reverse strand, counting down.
GATCGATCCGGCGCAATACCTGTCGGTCGTGAGCCGGCTCGAGGCGCAGGTCGCGTCGGCGGAAGCCGGGCTGACCCAGGCGCGGACCAATCGCGATCAAGCGAAGCGCAGCCGGGACCGCGCCGTCGGCATCCAGAACGCGAACGCCGAGCTGATTGCGAGGGAAGTCGTCGAACAGGCGATCCAGGCCCATGAGGTCGCGGAGGCGAACTACAGCTCGGCCAAGGGCACGGTCGATCAGGCGCGCGCAGCGCTGGCAGAAGCTCGCAGCAACCTGGCCAAGACGCGGCTCACGGCGCCCATCACGGGCCGGGTCGTGCGGCTCGCTGTGGAGGTGGGCGAGGTCGCGGTGCCGGGAACCTTCTCCCGCGAAACCGGTTTGCTGATGACCATCGCCGATTTGGCGGTCGTGCTGGCCAAAGTATCGGTGGATGAGACCGATGTGGTCCGGCTCCATCTGGGCGATTCCGTCTCGGTCACGATCGACGCCTTCCCGGACACCTCCTTCGTGGGCCGAGTCACCAAGATCAGCAACAGCGCCAAGCTCGGCCAGACGGGCGCTGCGAGCGGCGGATCGACGGACCGGGCGGTGGATTTCGACGTCGAGATCACGCTCGACAAACCGCCCGCGGGAATCCGGCCCGACCTCTCGACCACGGCGCGAATCGTCACCGACACGCGCAAGCAGGCAGTCGCGATTCCCATCATCGCACTGACGGTGCGCGAGCACGAAGACGTGCCGAACGAGGCGAAGGCTTCGCCAGCCGCGACCCCGATCGGCTCGCCGACCGCGGCCGAACGCAAGAAGAAGGAGCGCGAAGGCGTCTTCGTCGTCCGCAACGGCGTGGCGAGCTTCCAGCCTGTCAAAGTAGGCATTGCGGGAGACGAGCATTTCGAGGTACTGAGCGGGCTCAAGACCGGCGATACCGTTGTGGCCGGCCCCTATCAGGCGGTGCGCGACCTGAAGGACAGCACCAAGGTGCGCCAAGCAAGGGATCTCAAGGCCGCGCCTGGCGCTCAGCCCAAGCCATGAGCGATCTCGTCATCCAGATCCGGGAGCTCACCCGCGCCTATCACATGGGCGCGGAGATCGTGCACGCGCTGCGGGGCGTGTCGCTCGACATCCGGCGTAACGAGTACGTAGCCATCATGGGTCCCTCGGGCTCCGGGAAATCCACGCTGATGAACCTCATCGGGTGTCTCGACACGCCGACCAGCGGCGAGTACTGGCTCAACGGCCAGGAAGTCTCCCGGATGCCGGACGACGCGCTCGCTCGGGTGAGGAACCGCGAGATCGGCTTCGTGTTTCAGACCTTCAACCTGCTGCCGCGCGCCAGTGCGCTGGCGAACGTCGAGCTGCCTCTCGTCTATGGCGGTGTTTCCGCGCGGGAACGCCGCCGGCGTGCGCAAGCGGCGCTTCACCGGGTGGGACTCGGCGACCGCATGGACCACCGCCCCAACGAGCTCTCCGGCGGGCAGCGGCAGCGGGTCGCGATCGCAAGGGCGCTGGTGAACAACCCGGCGATCCTGCTGGCCGACGAGCCGACCGGCAACCTCGACAGCGCCACCAGTGAAGAGATCATGCGAGTCTTCGAGACCCTGCACGCCCAAGGACAGACGGTGATCATGGTGACTCACGAGGCGGACATCGCGGCGCACGCTGCCCGCATCGTCCTGCTCAAGGATGGCCGGATCGCCAGCGACGCGCCGAACCGGCGCGGGGTCGCCGCCTGAGATGCAGATCAAGGACGCGATCGGGGAAGCCCTCGAGACGATCCGCACCCAGAAGCTCAAGAGCTTCTTCTCCCTCATCGGGGTGCTGATCGGCGTCACCTTCCTGATCGCGGTGGTCTCGATCGTGCAGGGCATGAACGTGTACATGGAAGACCGCTTCGCGAACAAGCTGGTCGGCCTCAACACCTTCCAGCTCCGCCGCATGCCCAATTTCAGCATGGGCAACATTTCCGAAGAGACCTGGCGCGAATGGGCCCGGCGGCCTCGCATCAACTACGCCGAGGCCAGGTACATCGAGGGCAAGATGGCGACACCGGCCATCTACTCGCGCTATTGCAGTCAGAATCTGCCGGTGAGCTGGGCCGGCAAGACCGCCAACGGCGTCGACATCTGGACGGCTGACGCCCCGATGTTCCAGATCAAACACCTGGACCTCGAGGCCGGCCGGGTGTTCACGCCGCAGGAGGCCCGGCTGGGCCAGGCCGTGGCGGTGATCGGCTGGGAGGTGGGCGACAAGCTCTTCAAAGGCGCGGATCCGCTCGGGAAAAGCATCACCATCGAAGGCCTACCCTATCGCGTCGTCGGCCTGGTGAGCAAACAGGGAACCCTGTTCGGCTTCTCGCTCGACAAGTTCGTGGTGGTCCCGTTCGATTCTCCCGTGCACCGCGTCGCGTGCAGTCTCGGCTTCATGGATGAGCTGCACATCCAAACCGAGAACCTCGCGTCGATGCAAGTCGCCCTCACGGAAGTGGAAGAGCTGATGCGGATGCAACGCCGGCTCAGGCCGGCGCAGGAAAACAACTTCGCAATGCAAACCGCCGAAGGCGCGCTGGAAGGGTGGAAGAAAATCTCGGCCATTCTCATGGTCGCCCTTCCCATGCTGGTCGCGATTTCCCTGGTGGTGGGCGGCATCGTGATCATGAATATCATGCTCATGGCTGTGGCCGAGCGCACCCGGGAAATCGGCATCCGCAAAGCGCTCGGCGCCAAGCGGCGCGATATCCTGGCCCAATTCGTCGTCGAGTCGGCTACGCTCTCTACGGTCGGGGCAGCCATCGGCATCGCGACGGGGATCGGCCTGGCCTTTCTGGTTCGAGCAACGACCCCCCTCCCCGCCGCGGTCGCGCCCTGGTCGATCCTCCTCGGCGTGGCGATCGGGGTCGGCGTGGGGATGGTTGCAGGCGTGTATCCGGCCACCCGGGCGGCCAAGCTGGATCCCATCAGAGCGTTGAGTCAGGAATGAGACCGCTGAATCGCTTGGCCGGCGCCATGGCGCGGGTGCTGGAGGGCATGGGCATGGCGCTCGATTCGGTGCGCGCCAACAAGACCCGCGCCGCGCTCACCATCCTTGGTGTCGCGATCGGAGTGATGGTGGTGATCGCCATGGCATCGGCCATTACCGGGATCAATCGCGCGGTGGCCCATCAGCTCGAGACACTGGGGCCCAAGAGTTTCTTCGTCTTCCGCTTCTTCCGCGGCGGGATCCAAGTCGACGACGGCTCTGAGGAGCAGCCCTGGCGGCGCAATCCCTGGCTCACCGTCGAGGAGGCCGAGCACCTGAAAACCGTAGGTTCCGTGAAGGATGTGGCCTATCGCGAGGAGACCAGCGGCCCGGCCAGCCACGAGGAAACCAAACTGTCCAGCGTCCAGGTGATCGGGTACAGCACGAACTGGCTGCGGGTCTCCGGCGGCACGATCTCCGCAGGACGCAACTGGACCGAAGTGGAGTTCGCCGGGGCCGCCAACGTGGCGATAATCAACGACAAGGCCGCCAGCTCGCTTTTTCCGGGACTCGACCCGATCGGCAAGCGTATCAAGCTGTTCGGGATGCCGTTCACAGTGGTAGGGCTCTACACCGAGGCCCAGTCCCTCTTCGGCGAGAACTCTACGCCGACCGTCATGATCCCCCACACCAGCTTCGTCAAGGTGGCGGACTGGGGAAAGGGCTGGCTGGGCATGGTCGTCATGCCCAACGATTCGGCGACGGTCGCCGAGGCACAGGACGACGTCATCGCGGCACTGCGCAGCAAGCGCGGGCTCCGGCCCTCCCAGGACAACAACTTTGCAGTGGTCTCGCAGGACAAGCTGCTCGAGACCTTCAACAGCGTCACCAGCGGATTCTTCCTGGTGATGCTGGCGCTTTCCAGTGTGGGGCTGCTGGTGGGAGGCGTCGGCGTGATCGCCATCATGATGATCTCGGTGACCGAACGCACCCGGGAAATCGGTGTGCGCAAGGCTCTGGGGGCGACGCGCCGCGAGATTCTCTTCCAGTTCCTGGTGGAGGCGGCCTCGCTCACTCTGCTGGGGGGCGCCATCGGGATGATCCTCGGCGCGCTGATTGCGTGGGCGATCGGGTCATTCACGCCCGTCCCCGCGGCAGTGCCGCTCTGGTCGGTCGTCGCCGCACTCGCCGCATCCGCCGTCACCGGGGTGTTTTTTGGAATGTATCCGGCGACCAAAGCGAGCCGGCTGGATCCCGTCGAAGCGCTGCGATACGAATAGGTGGTAGGTCGCAGGTGGCAGGTGGCAGGTGCCTGCCACCTACCTGCCACCTGTCACCTGCCACCTGCCACCTTACTTTTCCGCATGCCCCTCATAGAAGCCTTCTTGCTCGCGCTGGAATCGATCCGGACGAGCAAGCTGCGCTCCTTCTTCACGCTGCTCGGCATCATCGTCTCCGTGGGATTCCTGGTGGCGGTCGTGGCCATCATCCAGGGGATGAACTCCTACGTCCGGGACAATCTCCGCAGTGCGATGATCGGCACCAATGTCTTCCAGGTCCGCCGCTCGCCGCTCTCGATGGGATTTCTGGACGATTCCGTGATGCGGGAAATCGCCAAGCGGCCGATCATTTCGAAGGAAGACGCCGAGATCGTCCGCCGGGCCTTCCCCGACGCGGAGGCCGTCTCCCTGCAGTCAGGCTGGCCGACGCCGACCACGGACATTACGTATCGCGGCCGGACTATCGGGAGCGTCACGATCCTTGGCGTCACGCCGGAGTACCAGCTGGTCCAGGACTATCAATTCGCCGACGGGGAGCCGCTCGCGCAGCCCGACGTCGAGGAGCGCCGCCAGGTGGTGGTGGTGGGCAGCGAGGTAGCGGAGAAACTGTTCGATGGCCCGACCTTCGCCACCGGCAAGCGCATCCGGCTCGGCGGTAAGGAAATGGAGATCAAGGGCGTGATCGCCAAGAAGGGCCGGGTGCTGGGGCAGTCGTTCGACGGCTTCGCGCTGATGCCGATCAGCACGTTCGAGGCGATCTACGGGCGCCGTCTTACCACGACCATTTCGATCAAGCTGCCGCCCGGCGGCCACTTCCCGGAGGCGATGGCGCGCGCAGAGGAGGCCATGCGGCTCGCCCACCGGCTCCGCCCCACCGAGGTGGACGACTTCTCCCTGGACAAGGCGGACGCGCTGGTTGCCTTCTGGACCAACCTCACGGGCGTGTTGTTCACCCTGATTCCGGCGGTGGTCTGCATCGGCATCGTCGTCGGGGGCATCGTGATCATGAACATCATGCTGATGTCGGTGAACGAGCGCACCCGCGAAATCGGCATCCGGAAATCGCTGGGGGCGCGGCAGCGCGACATCCGCCGCCAGTTTCTCGTCGAGGCGATCCTGCTCTCCAGTCTCGGCGGGATCATGGGCATTCTGGGAGGCGGTGTGCTGGCGTTCCTGATTTCCACGGTGAGCCCGCTGCCCGCCCGCGTCACGCCCTGGTCGGTCGGGGTCGCGCTGCTCCTCGGCGCCGGTACCGGCATCGTTTTCGGGGTATATCCTGCCAGTCGCGCGGCGCGACTCGACCCGATCACCGCACTGCGCCAGGAATAGTCGGATGCTCGCCGGGAACCTGCTCGAGGGGATGTCGGTCGCGCTGGAGAATCTCCGCACCAACAAGCTGCGCTCCTTCCTCACCATTCTCGGCGTGGTGATCGGTGTCGCGACGGTGATGCTGATGGCTTCCATCGTGGATGGGGTGCGCACCCAGGTGTTCAACGCGCTCAACGCGGCCACCCCGAACGCGTTCTACGTCATGCGCTTCTTCTCGCAGACTCCGCTCAACCCGCAGAATCTTCCCTACGAGGTACGCATCCGGCCGGTGGTGAGCGCCGAGGACGCGGATGCGATCCGGCGGGAGGAGAACATCCGCCACGCAGGCCTCTGGCTGCAGTCGTTCGTGCGCATCGAGTATGGGGCCGTCCGCTCCCAGGGGGTCTGGGTGCTCGGCGCCGACGACGCCTACATGGAGATCAAAGGCGGCACGGTCGCCGCGGGGAGGTTCTTCACACAGGGCGAGCTGAACGGCGCGGAAGTGGCCGTGCTCGAGCTCGAGCTGTCCCGCCGTCTCTTCGGACAACAGAGCCCGCTCGGCGAAACGGTGCAGATCGGCGGCCGCCCCTTTCGGGTCGTGGGACTCTGGCAACAGCCCGACAACGTCTTCCAGCCACCGGGGTTCACGATCGGGGCGATCGTGCCGTACGAAGTGGCGAAGCACTCCTTCCGCTACAGCGACACCAACGATCTCTTCATCGTCGTGCTCGGCCGCCAGGGAATCCCGGTCACCGAGGCCCAGGACCAGGCGACCGTCGCCCTGCGAAAGCGCCGCGGGCTCCGGCCTGGGATGCCGAACACCTTCGATTTCATCACGCAGGACCAGATCCTGGATACCATGAACTCGCTGACCTCGATGTTCTTCCTGGTCATGACGTCGATTTCGAGCGTCGCCCTCCTGGTCGGCGGGATCGGGGTCATGGCGATCATGATGGTATCGGTGACCGATCGGACCCACGAGATCGGGCTGCGGATGGCCTGCGGCGCGAGCCGGCGGGAGATCCTCTGGCAATTCCTCGTGGAAGCTGCGACTCTGACCCTGCTGGGCGGAATGATCGGGATATTGATCGGGCTCACCAGCGGTCAGGTGCTCAAGCGGATCCTCAACATGCAGTCGGCGGTGCCACTCTGGAGCGCGGTCCTGGCGACGCTCGTCTCCATCGCCATCGGCCTGGGCTTCGGGCTGCTCCCCGCGAACCGGGCGGCGCGGATGGATCCAGTGGAAGCACTCCGGCATGAATAGAAAAGCGTGAACAGTGAACTGTGAACGGGGCCTGCTCCTCCGGTTCACCGTTCACAGTTCACGTTTTACATGCTCTGCACTCCGAGTTGCACGACGTCCTCTACCAGCACCGTCTCGTGGGTGAAGTACGGTTCCGCGTAGCGGGTCCTGATCAGGGAGCCGTAGTAAGCGTTTTGGGTCTCGACCCGACTGTAGAGGTCCTGCCCTGTGGGGAAAATCTCTCCCGCGCTTTTCGCGCCATCGAATTGGCTGCCATAGCATTTAATAGCCGCCAGTTTCAGCTCGAAGTGGGCGCTGATGTCCACCAGGAAGCTCGGCTTGATCGGGTCTTCCCGGTAGGAGAGCGAAAAGATGACTTTGAAGGGCCGATGCGGCACACCCTCGGCGGGATACTTGGCGAGCCCCGCGAGATAGCAGGCATCCCGCCCCAGCTCGGAAGCGATCCGGTGGTCCGGGTGCCGACCCACCGGGAAAGGGAGGATGACGACGCGGGGTGCAAAATGGCGGATCGCCTCGACGATGAGCTTGCGGCTCGGGTTGTCGTTGGCCAGATGGGCATCCGGTAACCCGGCGTTTCGGCGTTCGGTCACCCCAAGGATTCCCGCGGCCCGCTCGGCTTCCTGAGCACGAAGCTCCGCGCTTCCTCGGGTGCCCGACTCCCCCGCGGTGAGGTCCAGAATCGCGGTGCGATAGCCCTGCGCCACGGCCTTGAGGAGCAGGCCGGCGCAGGTGAGCTCTACATCGTCCCGATGGGCGGCAATCGCGAGGAGGTCGACGGACATGCCGGAAAAGTAAGAGGTCCGCTCACTTCTTACCTCTGACCTCTAACCCTCCTAGATTTCCGGGATGCCGCACCCCGCCATTTACCTCGACCACGCCGCGACAACGCCGGTCCGCCCAGAGGTGCTCGAGGCCATGCTCCCGTTTCTCGGCGGCGCGACGTTCGGGAACCCGTCCAGCGCCCACCGCTTCGGCCGTGCCGCGCGAGCCGGGCTCGAGCAGGCTCGCCGGGAAGTTGCTGCCGCCCTTGGTGCCCAGGCCCAACAGGTCGTATTCACCTCGGGCGGCACCGAGGCGGACAACCTCGCGGTAATCGGTGCGGCGCTGGCGGCGCACCACCACGGACGCCCCATGCTGGTCGCGGTCTCCGCCGTCGAGCACAAGGCTGTGCTGGCAGCGGCACATCAAGTCACGCAGCTGGGCGGCGAGGAGCTGGTGTTGCCGGTCGAACCGGACGGACAGTTGGATCTCGCTGCGCTGGACGCAACCCTGACCCGCTCGCCCGCAGTAGTGTCGGTCATGTGGGTCAACAATGAGACCGGCGTGCGCCAACCGATCGAGGAGATCGCCGGACGGTGCCAGCGCGCCGGGGTTCTGCTTCACAGCGACGCGGTGCAGGCGTTCGGCAAGCTTCCGATCGACCTCGGCAAGCTGCCCTGTACCTTGCTCACCATCTCGGGCCACAAGATCGGCGCCCCGAAAGGAATCGGGGCGCTGATCGTGCGGGACCGGAAGGCAATCGAAGCGCTCATTCACGGCGGGGGGCAACAGTTCGGGATCCGGCCCGGCACCGAGAACGTCGCTGGCGCGGTGGCCCTTGGCCGCGCCGCAACCCTCGCGGTCGAGGAACAGGCGGCGGAGGCTCCCCGGCTCGAGGCGTTGCGCGACGCGTTGCTCGAGCGGCTGCGCGCGGCGGTGCCCGATCTCGTCCAGCACGGGGAGACCACGCCGCGCGCGCCGCACATCCTGAGCCTGGGCGTGCCGGGAGCCGACAGCGAAGCGCTGCTCATGCATCTGGATCTCGCGGGGGTTGCCGCCTCGGGCGGCTCGGCCTGCTCCACCGGCGCGATGGAGCCATCCCACGTGCTCACCGCGATGGGCGTTTCGCGCCCGCTGGCCCTTGGCTCGATTCGGCTGAGCCTCGGTCATCCGACCAGCCCCGCCGACCTGGACCGCGCGGCGGAAGTGTTCCCGCAGGTGGTCGACAAGGTCCGCAAGCTCGCTGTGGTGCTGGGCCGTGCGTAGGGGCCGCGTGCTCGTCGCCATGTCCGGCGGGGTCGACAGCTCCGTCGCCGCCGCGCGACTCGTGGAGCAGGGCTACGACGTCGTCGGCGCCACGATGAAGCTCTTCTGCTATGGCGATGAAGTGCCCGACCGCCCCTGCTGCTCGCTCGATTCGATCAACGATGCGCGCGACGTGGCGGCCAGTCTGGGCATTCCGCACTATGTGCTGAACCTGGAAGATCGCTTCTCCCGGAACGTCATCGCGAATTTCGTCGAGGAGTACAGCCGCGGCCGTACGCCGATCCCCTGTGTCCGCTGCAATTCCTTCACCAAGTTCCGTGATCTGCTCGCCCACGCCGAGGCGCTCGGCTGCGCTGCCATCGCCACAGGCCACTATGCCGTGGCACAGGATGGCCGGCTCTTTCGCGCCCGGGACCGGCAGAAGGATCAGAGCTATTTCCTCTGGGGCATCGACCGGCCCGTGGTCGCACGGATGCTGACGCCCGTGGGCGAGCTCAGCAAGGCGGAAACCCGGGCGCTCGCCCGCAAGCTCGGGCTGGTCACGGCCGACAAGCCCGAATCGGTCGAAATCTGTTTCGTTCCGGACGACGACTACGCAGCGGTGCTCGAGCGCCATCTGCCGAAAGATGCGCCCGCGCTCAGTCCGGGGCCCTTCGTGAGCAGCTCCGGCGAGGTGCTCGGCGAGCACGCCGGCTTCGCCCGCTACACCGTCGGGCAACGTCGCGGACTGCCAGGCGGGCGGGCGCGGCCACTCTATGTGCTCGCGATCCGGCCGGAGGATCATGCCGTGGTGGTGGGCGGCGCCGAAGAGCTCGGCAGCCACAACGTGCGGATCGAAGAGCTCAACTGGCTGGCCGATCCGCTGCAAAGCGGAGATCGCTGCCAGGTGCAAATCCGCTACCGCGCCCGTGCCGTCCCGGCGACCGTCACTACCACGACCGCTGGATCGCTCACGCTGATCAGTGACGAGCCCCTCCGCGCCGTCAGCCCCGGCCAATCCGGCGTTCTTTATTCCGCCCAGGACCAGGTCCTGGGCGGCGGAGTCATCTCATGAGAACTCGGCTGCGATTGAGCGCCGCGCTGACGGCGGTCTCCCTCTTCGCGCTTCCCGCTTTCCTCTTCTCTCAAAGCAAGCAGCCCCTGACGTTCGAGCGGTTTCTCGCGCTCAAGATCGCGGGCGATCCTCAGCTTTCTCCCGATGGCAGCACCGTGGCTTTCACGGTCAGTGAGCCGTCGCTCCAGGAAAACCGCAATATCTCACGGATCTGGGTCGTTCCCGCGGGAGGCGGACCGGCCCGCGCCCTCTCCACTGGACCGGGCAGCGACTTTGCTCCCCGGTGGGCTCCGGACGGGCGCTCGCTTGGATTCATCTCGACGCGTGGTGGCAGCGCTCAGGTGTGGCGCGTCGCGCCGGCGGGGAGCGAGGCGACCCAGCTCACCAGGCTGGAAAGCGGGGTCAATGATTTTCTCTGGGCGCGAGACGGGAAGGCTGTCTTCGTCAGCAGCGACCTCAAGTGGCCCGCCGAGGGCCAGGAAATCGACCGCCGCAACGGCGAATACCCCACCCAAGCGAGAATCTGGACGGAGCTCTTCTACAGGTTCTGGAACGAATGGCGGAACGGGACCCGCTCCCACCTGCTACGGATCGGTCTCGAGGACAACCAGGTGAAAGACCTGACGCCGGTCGACCATGACACGCCGCCGCTCGACCTCGGGGGGGCCGACCTCGCGGTCGCTCCGACGGGAGCCGAGTTGGCGCTAGTGATGAACCCGGATGCGGATGTCTCCCAGAGCACCAACAATGACGTATTCACCGTCGGCAGCGACGGCAGCAACCTCACCCCCATCACTACCCGCCGCGGCAACGATCACTCGCCGGCATTCTCGCCGGATGGACGCTCCATCGCCTATCTCTCGATGGAGACCCCGGGATTCGAATCCGATCGCCAGCAGCTCATGCTCTATGACCGGAGCAGCAAGCAACACCTGGCGCTCAGCGCGGACTGGGACCTCAATATCCAGAGCCTGGCGTGGACTCCCGATTCGAAGACCCTGATTCTCGAGGTCGACGAACGGGGCCACCACCATCTCTACGCGTTCGACGTCGCGAGCCGCAAGCGCACCCGCATCGTGACGGGGGGGCTCAATACCAGCATCCGAGTGAGTCCATCGGGGCGCCAGGTCATCTTCCTGCGCCAGACCGCAACGTTTCCTCCCGAGCTTTACAGCGTCGGGCTGGACGGCAAGGACCTGCGGCCCCTGACGACGCTCAACGCGACGGCGCTCGCCGCCCTGGACCTGCCGCCGCTCGAGAGCTTCTCCTTTGTCGGTGCCCTGGGCGATTCGGTCCAGGCGTGGCTGCTCAAACCGCCCGGCTTCGATCCGGCCCGCAAGTATCCGCTGATTTACGTCGTGCACGGGGGTCCGCAGGTGCCCATGCTCGACTCGTGGAGCTTGCGCTGGAACTACCAGATGTTCGCCGCACGCGGTTATGTCGTCTCCGCGGTGAATTTCCATGGCTCACCGGGCTGGGGACAGAAATTCACCAACAGCATCTCCAAGCATTGGGGCGATTATCCCTTCGAGGACCTGATGAAGGGCCTCGATCGGCTCGCGGCGCTGCCCTATGTCGACAGCACCCGGATGGCAGCCGCCGGCGAGTCGTACGGCGGCTACATGATCAACTGGATGCAGGGGCATACTGACCGGTTCAAGGTCATGGTCTCTCACGATGGGATTTTCGATCTGGCCAGCGCACAGGGCGCGACTGAGGAGCTCTGGTTTCCGAACTACGAATTCGGCGAAGGCGGCATGACCAATCCGGCCACCCGCGCCATGCTGGAGAAGTGGTCGCCCTCGAATTTCGCAGAGCACTGGAAGACCCCGATGCTGGTCATCCACGGGCAGCTCGACTACCGGCTCGAGCTCGCCGAAGGCTTGCAGGCATTCACCGCGCTCAAGGTGCGAGGGGTAGCTGCCAAGTTCCTCTATTTCCCCGACGAAGGGCACTGGGTGCTCAAGCCTCGCAATCGGAGGCTGTGGTGGGGAACTGTGCTGAATTGGATCGATGAATATCTGAAGCCAACGGCGAATAATACCCCCTAGGGGTATTTTCTCGGCTTTTGTCTCGATTTCGTCACTAGGGAGGCCGCCCGCTTGCTGCCCGGCGTATCTTCCCCACATGTCCGACCGAGCCATTCTGCGAGCGGAGCCGGTTCCCGAGCTGCGGGCTCCGCAGTACTACTTGAATCGAGAGTTGTCCTGGCTGGAGTTCAACCGCAGGGTGCTCCAGGAGGCTCGCGACCCGCGCACTCCCCTGCTTGAGCGGGTGAAATTCCTCTCAATCTTCTCCTCCAACCTCGACGAGTTTTTTCAAGTCCGCGTCGCTGGCTTGCGGGAGCAGGTCACGGCGCACCTGAGCGAGCCCAGCCCGGATGGCATGCTGCCGGACGAGCAGCTTCGAGCGATTGCGCCTCTGGTGCAGGAGCTGCAGCGGGAGCACGGGCTTTGCCTGACGGAGGAGGTCATCCCTGCCCTCGCCGAGCGCGGGATCGCGCTGATCACCAGGCAAGAAGACCTCTCAGCAGAAGATCTGGCGCATCTGGAGAGTTACTTCACGGCGAACGTGTTTCCGGTCTTGACGCCGCTGGCGGTCGATCCGGCGCATCCCTTCCCCTACATCTCCAATCTTTCGCTCTCGCTCGCGGTGATCCTGCGGGGAGACTCGGGCGACGAGCGTTTTGCGCGAGTCAAGGTCCCCAAGATTCTGCCTCGCTGGGTACCGCTCACGGGAACCCATCGGTATGTGCCGCTCGAGCTGGTCATGGCCATCAACCTCGAGGCCCTCTTCCCCGGCGTTGAGATCCTGGGCTCTTACCCATTCCGGATTACGCGCAACACCGATCTGGAGATCGATCCCGACGAGGCCGATGACCTGCTGGCCCTGATCCAGGAAGAAGTACGCAACCGCCGCTTCGCCGAGGTCGTGCGTGTCGAGGTGGATCCCGCGATGCCCGAATCGCTGCGACAGCTGCTCGTGGCCGAGCTCAATGCCGATCAGGAAACCGACGGTTTGCCGCTCACCCTGGAGGACGTGTACGAGGGCCAGGGGCTGCTGGATGCAAGTGATCTGCTGGCGATCAGCGCGCTCGAGGTTCCGGAGCTGCACGACCCCCCCTTCACTCCGGCCGTCCCGCCGCGACTGGCGGGCACCCGCAACATTTTCGAGACGATCCGCGAGGCCGAGATCCTCGTTCACCATCCCTACGAGAGCTTCGCGGCGAGCGTCGAGCGCTTCATCCAGGCGGCGACGGAAGACCCGGACGTGCTGGCCATCAAGATGACGCTCTATCGCACCGGCGGGGACTCGCACATCGCCCGGATGCTGGCCAATGCCGCGGAGCGTGGCAAGCAAGTCGCGGTGCTGATCGAGCTGCAGGCCCGCTTCGACGAGGAGAACAACATCCGCTGGGCGCAGCGGTTCGAGGATGTCGGCGTGCATGTGAGCTACGGGGTGGCCGGGCTCAAGACCCACGCCAAAGTGATCCTGGTGGTGCGGCGCGAGGGCGAGCAGATTCGCCGTTACGTGCACATCGGCACCGGCAATTACGCCCCCCGCACAGCCCGCATTTACACCGACTTTGGACTCTTCTCCGCAGATCCCGATTTGGGTGCCGATCTCTCGGACCTGTTCAATGTGCTGACCGGCTTCGCGAGCCCCCAGGGCTATCGCAAGCTGATCGTGGCACCCACCGGGATGCGCAAGCGGCTGGTCGAGCTGATCCGCCGGGAGATCGAGCACGCGGAGGCCAGCCGCGGGGCGCGCATCTTCGCCAAGATGAACGCCCTGGTCGATTCCGAGATCATCGCGTTGCTCTACGAGGCTTCGCGCGCCGGGGTCACGGTCGACCTGCTGGTGCGGGGAATCTGCTGCCTCCGCCCTGGGCTGCCGGGAATCAGCGAGCGAATCAAAGTCATCAGCGTGATCGGGCGGTTTCTGGAGCACTCGCGCGCCTGGTATTTCCAGAACGGCGATACCCCGGAAGTCCATATCGGCTCGGCCGACTGGATGCCCCGGAATCTCGACCGGCGAATCGAGGCTTCAGTGCCGCTCAGCAGCCGCGAGCATTGCGACAGCATCCTCGGGCTGCTCGAGCTGATGTGGCAGGACAACCGACAGGCGTGGGATCTGGCGGCCGACGGGAGCTGGACTCAACGGCAGCCGGGGGACAGCGAGACCGCGACCCACCGCGTCCTGATCGAGCATTATCGGGAGGCCACCCGTCCCGCGACTACCTGAGCGGAGCTCGCTGCGGATTCCAGGTGTGGCGTTCCCCGCGAGCGTAGCGGGTCCACGAATACAGCGCGTCATACATCACAAAACCGTGCCGCAGCACCTCGTGATCATCCCGATAGTTATGCGAGAGACCGAGCGAGATAGCCAATAACCCGGCCGCCTGCGGCGCCAGGTCCAGCCGCTCGGTATCCGCTCCGCGCACGATGAGGGCGATTTCCTGGAGATGGGGATCGTGCAGCTCGTATTTCTTCAGGAAGGCGTCGAAGCTGCACTTCGGTCCCTCATGCGACAGCTCGACTCCCGCCACATCATAAGGAATCGCACCCGTCTCCCGAGCCACCTCAGCTACTCTTTCCGGAGCGACGAACACGAACTCGGCGTTCGGATCGATGAAGCGCAGGATCAGCCAAGGACAGGCCACCCGATCGATTTTGGGTCGTTCCCGCGTCACCCACTGCATAGCGCCTCCCGCATTCGAATCGGTTTATCCCAGCAGCGTCCCGGCCTTCATGGCTGTTGCCCCCGGAGCATTAGTCCGACGGCAGCGCCCCCCAGGACGAGCAAGCCCGCAGGGATACGGGTGCGCGCCAGCGCAAGCAGGGCCGCCAAGGCGAGCAATGCTGTGGGGAGATCCTGGATGGCACGGCGACCGAGCACCACGCACGCTCCGGCAATTGCTCCTCCGGCCGCAGCCGTGACTCCCCGAATGAATCCCACCACCCGCTGGCTCTGGGCGAAGCGGTCGAAGGCGGGTAACAGGAGCACGGCGAGGACGAATGCTGGAAGAAACACCCCGAGCGTGGCAGCGACTGCGCCGGCACTCCCGGCAACGAGATACCCGATGAAGGCCGCGGTGATGACCACCGGCCCGGGCGTCAGCATGGCCACGGCGATCGCATCGAGGAACTCCCGCTCGGTGAGCCAGCGGTGCTCGCTGACGACGCCGGAGTAAAGAAAGGGCACGATCGCGAGCCCGCTGCCGAACACGAACAGACCAGCCTGGGCGAAGTACAGAAAAAGCGAGGGAAGCAGCGAAACCGACAGCTTGGCGCCGGGCGCGCGGGCGCCCTGGGCCAACGCCCCCACGAGCCCCGCGAGCGCGATCAACCAGATCAGCTCGCTCGCGCGCCAGGCGGTCACCACGGCCACCAGGGCGACGATTCCCCAGAGAAGGGGATCCTTCGCCGCGGTCGACTTCGCGAGCCGGTACGCCGAGACGATGATGATCCCGATGACTACCGCGCCGACCCCATAGAACGCCGCGGCGAGCCAGGGCATCCCCCCGTAGCGCAGGTAGAGCGCTCCCAGCAGGATCGTGAGAGCAAAGGAGGGCAGAATGAACGCCAGGCCGACGGCCATTGCGCCCCTGAGCTTCGAGTGCAGGTAGCCGAGACAGAATGCCACCTGGGCCGCGAGTGGTCCCGGGGCGAGCTGGGCCAGGGCCAGGCTCTTAGCAAACTGATCCTCCGAGAACCAGCGGCGTTGCTCCACCAGCTCGAGCTGCATCGCTCCGACCAGCGCGATGGGACCGCCGAATCCGACACTGCCGAGCCCGAGGAAGTAACCCGCCAGCGCGGTGAGGCTGGGGGACCGAACCGGCCCGGTCATCTCCGCCGAGTGCTGAAGTGCTCCAGCAGCCCATCGAACAGCGGCGCCGACCGATTGATCCGGGTCTCATCGTCAGGGCCGGCCTCGGCGAGGCCGTCGAGGAGGGCCGCGACGCCCGCGGTCTCCGCTCGCTCATGCTTGGAATCCTTACAATCAATGTCGCGGATGATCTCGCCCATGGTGGTGAGCGCGGAGCTGCTCAGGCCGAAGCGGTCGACCAAGACTTGGAAGCTGCAGCGCTCGCCCTCATGGGTGTACTCGGCCTGATACATGTCGAAGCGCAACTCACCGGGTTCAGGCCGATAGCCCCGCGCCGCGACGAATTTGAAACGCGCTTCGGGATCGATGAACCGGCGGATCAGCCACGCACTCGCCATGCGGTCGACATGCACGCCTTGCCGGGTGACCCAAGTACGCCCCGGCAGCACTCGATCGGCCGCGGCGACCGCGCCAGGTGCGGAGCCGCCGGATTTGGTAGGCTGGAACATGGCGCGTAGCTCCTCGTCGTTGACGCCGTCGAGAAAGGCCGCCCGGCAGAGCATCGCTTCACCACCCTCCGCGCGAATCTCGCCGAGCAACCATTGGAAGTCTTCCCGGGAGGTTTCGGTATCGGGTAGCACGTATACCGAGCTGCGGAGCGGCACTGCCCCCAGGCGCTGAAGTCTCCGCCGGACCTTTACCCGGAGATAGTCGGGCTTGGGCGGGAGTTGATGGATCAGGAGGAGCCATGAATCTGTAGAATCGTCCATTGATTCTATAGTATCATTGCCTATGTTTTTGCGCCAGGGGGCCATCATGCCTGAGCCGTTCGACAGATACATCCGCGAAACCCTGGCGGCGCTCGTCAGGATCAACTCGATCAATCCGGCCTTCGCCCAGGATGCTGCGGGTGAAGGGCCCATTACGGAGTGGCTATCCGGCGAACTCACGCGATTGGGTTGCTCCGTCACCCGGCACGAGCCGATCCCCGGCCGCGTGAGCGTAGCAGGTACCCTCAAGGGGAGCGGCGGCGGCCCTTCATTGATGCTCTACGCACACATCGACACGGTGGGCGTCGAGGGGATGGAGGATCCCTGGAGCGGCGCCGTGCGGGACGGCCGACTCTATGGCCGAGGTGCTTATGACATGAAATGCGGCATGGCGGCCTGCCTCGCCGCCGTCAAATCGCTGCGCGATTCAGGCACCCGGCTGCGCGGGGACGTGGTGATCTGCGCCGCCGCAGACGAGGAGACCGAGAGCCTTGGCATAAGGGAGCTGCTGAAGACGGTTCACACTGATGCGGCAATCGTCACCGAGCCCACCGAGCTCGACGTCTATATCGCCCACAAAGGCTTCTGCTGGATCGAAGTGGAGGCGCTCGGCAGGGCAGCGCACGGCAGCCGTTACCAGGACGGCATCGACGCCAATCTTCGCATGGGCCGCTTCCTGGCCGGATTGGACGGATTGGAGCGCCGCCTTCGCGCGCGCCGGCCGCACCCGTTGTTAGGGCCGCCCAGTCTGCACGCCGCCGTGCTGCGCGGGGGAACCGGCTTGAGCACCTACGCGGCCAGCTCGGTGCTGCAGATCGAACGGCGGACCGTTCCGGGGGAAAGTGCCGACAGCGTCCTCGCCGAAATCCAGGCGATCATCGACCAGCTCCGTTCGGATGACCCCAGCTATGAAGCGCGGGCCCGCCTGTTGCTTGCGCGTCCCTCCTACGAAGGCTCGGCCGACAGCGCAATCGCACGAGCAGTCATTGCGGCCGCAAGGGAACGACTTGGCCACCCGCCCAATGTTTCAGGGGCTGCGTATTGGATGGATGCCGCGCTGATCGCGGAGGCAGGGATCGAGACGGTCGTCATCGGCGCGGTGGGCGGAGGGGCGCACGCGGCGGTGGAATGGGTGGAGCTCGAATCGGTCGAGGCGCTGGCAGCAATTCTTACGGATGCAGCAATCGGTTACTGCGGCATGACCCCTAGCTCCAGCCCCTAACTCCCTAGCCGCTGCGGCTCAGTGCGGCATCCCCGCCGCCTCGGTGAACTTCTTGAGCAGCTCGGCCTGCTCGGGTGAGAGCTGCTCAGGGAGGGTGACCTGGACGGTCACCAGCTGGTCGCCGCGGCGTTCGCCCTTCGCAATGCCCTCACCCCGAATCCGGAACTTGCGACCCGGTTGGGTGCCCGGCGGGATCTTGAGCACGACCTTTTTGCCGTCGAGGGTTTTGACCCGCAGCCGGGTGCCGAACACCGCCTGGGCCAGATTGATGGAAACGTCACAAATGACGTCCAGACCTTCGCGGCGAAAGAAGCGGTCGGGCTGCACCTGAAAGGTCACCAGCAAATCCCCGGGGGGCGCGCCGCTCCGCCCCGCGCCGCCCTGGCCCTTGATCCGAATCTTGAGGCCGCTTTCGGTGCCCGGCGGAACCGTGATCATCACGTTTTTTTCCGTTCGGGTTTCCCCCACTCCGCCGCAGGTCGGACACTTCTGCGAGGGAATCTTGCCGCGGCCGCGGCACATGGGACAGGGCCGGTTGACCGCAAAGCCGCCCTGGCCAAAGGAGATGGTCCCGCGTCCCTTGCACTCAGGGCACTGCGACAGCGTGGCGCCCGGGGCCGCGCCACTTCCCGAACAGGTGGGACAGGTCTCGTTCAGGCTCAGCGTTACCGGGACCTTGCCCCCCAGCGCGGCGGTTCGAAAGGGGATCTCGAGCTCGGTCTCGACCGACTCGCCCTTGGGCTCTTCACGCTTGCCTCCCTTCCCGAAGATCGACGAGAAGATGTCGCCGAGTCCCATCGAACCGAAGTCGCCGAAGTCGAAGGTTTCCGAGAATCCGCCGCCTCCGGGCCCTCGCCCCGCGCCCTGCGCTGCTGTGCCAGAACGGCGGGGGTCGAAGGCGCCCAGCCGGCGCATGGTGTCGTACTTCTGGCGCTTCTCGGGATCGGAGAGGACGGCATGGGCCTCGGAGACCTGCTTGAAGGTATCGGAGGCCTGCGGGTTATTCGGGTTCGCGTCGGGATGATACTGTTTGGCCAGTTTGCGATAGGCCTTCTTGATTTCCGCGGGCGTCGCCTTCTCGCTGACGCCGAGGACTTGATAGAAATCCTTGGCCGCCACTTACGCGTGTCCCTCGGAGGAGTAGACCTGGACGCGGGCCGGCCGCACCAGGCTGCCGCGGAAGCGATAGCCCACCTGGAAGGTGGCGGCGACGGTGTGATCCTGCTCGGCGGAGAGCGGCCGCAACACCGAGACCGCCTCATGGAACGCGGGATCGAAGGGCTCCCCGACCGGATCGATGCGCTCGAGGCCAGCGGCCTCCAGCTCCTTGCGCAGCTTCTTGTCGACCAGCAGCGTGGCCTCGAGCAGCGCAGGCGCCGGGGTATTCGGATCGCTCGCGACGATGCGATCCACGTCATCCAGGATATCGAGCAGCTTGATCACCAACGCGGCCTGCGCCCGATCGGCGAGCTCCAGCCGCTCCCGGGCGACTCGCTTACGGAAATTGTCGAACTCGGCGGCCAATCGAAGGTGCCGATCCACCGCGTCCCGCAGCTGCTCTTCGAGCCGCTGGATCGCACCCTCAGCCGGCTCCGCTGGAACTCCTCCGCGTGCCGCCGCAGCGGGGGGGGGATCGGCAAGCGGAGGAGCATCCTGAGGCGGCGCGTTTTCTTCGAATCCCTTTTCCAGCATCACAGACTGTACTCCCGAGAAGTCGAGAAGGGCCTATAATCTAGTCGCGGCGTCCGGCAGCACGGCCGCAGCGCTCCGTCGCCACAGGCGCCAGAGCGCGTACTGGGCGGCGCGGACCCGGATTTCATGGCGCGAGCCCGGGAAGATCATCTTGTAGGTTTCGCAGCCCGTCCCGTCGGCCACTCCGAACCAGACCAGCCCGATGGGCTTTTCGGGCGACCCACCCCCGGGGCCTGCGATGCCGGAGACGGCCAGGCCGACACTCGCCGCAAAGCGAGCCCGCACGCGCAGGGCCATTTCGCGGACGGTTTCCTCGCTTACGGCCCCGTGCTCCTGCAGGATTCGCGAAGGGACGCCGAGCTCCTGTTTAACGGCGTCCGCGTAGGCGATGAGCCCGCCCAGGAAGACGTCGGAGCTCCCCGGAATCGCGGTGAGGCGCTCTCCGAGCATTCCTCCGGTGCAGGACTCCGCGAGAACCAGCCGCACTCCCTCGCGGCGATATGCCTCGAGCAACACGGCTGCCAGGTCTTCGCCCCCGCCGCCATAGACATGCTCGGCAACTTGCCGGCGCAACCGGGTAGCTGCGGCTGAGAGGAGCTGATCCGCCTCGGCGGGCTCCGCGTCCCAGGCGGTAAGCCGGAGATCCACTCCTTCCAGACTGGGCAGATACGCCAGAGTGAGCGGAGCTAGGGTATCCTCGACCGGTTCCAGCCGCTCAGCGAGCGCAGATTCCGCGATGGCGGTGGTCCGGAGGACGAGCGAGCGCACCACCCGGCCGGTGGTGCGCCTGGCGAGCCGCGGCACCACCTCGCTCCGGACCAGACCCCGCATCTCCCCGGGCACGCCGGGGAGCATGATGACCTCCCCCGGCTCCCCGGTGATCCAGAGTCCTGGGGCGGTCCCGCGAGGATTGGGGAGGACGACGGCGCCGCGCGGGACTTCGGCCTGACAGCGATTGCGCTCGGAGAGCTTGCGGCCCATTCGCGCGAAGCGCGCGACCATGGCGTCCCAGATTTCCGGGTGGAACTCGAGCGGCAGGCCGTAGAGCTCGGCGACGGCGTGCTTGGATAGATCATCCCGGGTGGGCCCTAACCCGCCCGTCGTGATCACCAGCCGGCTCCGCTGCAGCGCCTCGTGGACCGCCTCGGCCACCGCCGCCGGCTCGTCGGGTACGGAGGTCCGCCGGGTGATGCGGACGCCGACCTCCGCCAGGGCCTGGCCGAGAAACGCGGAATTGGTATCGACGGTAAAGCCGAGCAGGAGCTCGGTCCCGATGGTGACGAGTTCGAGGTCCATGCGGAAAACTACTGCGGAAACCCCTCGTCCCCTGCCCGCCCCTGCTGGCTGAACAGACCCCGGTACCGATAGAGGTAGATGACGAACGAGTAGACCGTCAGCACCAGCGCGATTCCGAGCGTCACCGCAACGAACCGTCCATGGAACTGATTCCACCAGAGCGCCGCGCGATCCTTTTCCCAGCCCATCGGCTTGATCGCGTTGCGGAAAGCAAACCAGGCGATGGTGCCCCCGATGAAGATGGCCTGGAAGACGGTCTTGAGCTTGCCCGGCCCCTGCGCCGAAATCACCACGCCGCGGTGCGCGGCCCAGATGCGGAACCCGGTCATCGCGAACTCGCGGCCCACCAGCAGCAGGCAGACCCAGAGCGGGATGCTGCCCCACACGGGAATGTCGTAGAGGTCGTGACGCTGCTGCGAGATCCACCAGATCGGGATCAGCGTCGCCAGAAGCAGCAGCTTGTCGGCGATGGGATCGAGCTTTTTGCCGAGGTCGGTGACTTCGTTGTAGCGACGGGCGAGGCGTCCATCGAGCACATCGGTGACTGAGGCGGCGATGAAGATCACCAGGGCGAAGATCTTGGGCCAATAGCCCTCGATGAAGGGCAACAGCGCGACCACCGGAGTGATGGCGATGCGCGCAACCGTCAGAATGTTGGGGATGGTCCAACGCATCGACGGCGTGTGCGGCATGGCTGCGTGAGTGCTTTTCATCAGCCGAGCGTCTTCAGGACCAGCTTCGAGATCGCCCGCAAGGTATCGAACACCCCGTCCCCGCGCAGCGCCACCGCCTCGAAATAGGGAACCCGCTCGATCCAGGTCCCATCCAGCTCCTGCACCAGCATTTCTCCCGGCCGGCTCGGATCCGCCACGGGGCGCTGGCGCGAGGGGTCTTCCACGGGCCAGCCCGGGTTCAGCGCCTCCTGCAGCTGCGGCAGCGGCGCCGCGTTCGGAAGATCGCGCTTGTTGTACTGAATCACGAAGGGCAAGCGGGTCAGCTCGAGACCGTGTTGGGCCATGTTGTCGTAGAGGTTCTGCATCGACTCCAGATTGGCCTCCATCCGCTCGAGCTGGCTGTCGGCGACAAAGACCACGCCGTCCACGCCCTTGAGGATCAGCTTCCGCGAAGCGTTGTAATAGACCTGGCCCGGCACGGTATACAGGTGAAAGCGCGTCTTGAAGCCGCGAATGGTCCCGAGGTCGACGGGAAGGAAATCGAAGAAGAGGGTGCGCTCCGTCTCGGTGGCCAGCGAGATCATCTTTCCCTTGCTGGCCGGCGCCACCTTCTCGTAGATGTATTCGAGATTGGTGGTCTTGCCGCCCAGCCCGGGGCCGTAATACACGAGCTTGCAGTTGACCTCACGCGACGCGTAGTTGATCAGCGACATCCGCTCGCAGGCCTCAGGTGCCGAAGAGTTTGTCGATCTCGTCCTCGGCTTCGCCCACGAAGCCGGTCTCCACGCGGCGTGGCCGCTCATCGGCGGCGTCGCGCGCAAACATCGCGGTGAACAGCGCCGCCAGCGCCTCGACGACACCACGGACCCGGAGCTTGACCAAGCCGAGCGTGGTTCGATTGTCGAAGAGCACGACCAGGATGACACGGCGCGCCACGTCCGCCAGGTACAGCGAATCTTTCTCGCCCTGGTGGAACAGCGCCCCGAATTCGTTCTCTCCCAGCATGCGCGCGAGCTGGTCGTTGGCGCTGAAATCGGCGGCGGTGAGCGACGCGAACGCCACCGGGTCGAAGCGGGGCTCCTCCCCGACCGTCGCCAGCATTTGTCCCGTGCGGTCGACCAGCAGCGCAGTCCGCGCGTTGGCCTCACGGAGCAGGCTGTTGAGCAGCGCTCCGATCCGAATGGCGTCTTCTTCCCGAAACGACCAGCTGGAGGCGCCGCTCATGCGAGCGCGTGCTCCAGCTCTCGCACCACGCGCTTGGCGCGCCGCCGCAGCACGGGATGCCGCTCCCAGGCGAGGTAGTCGCGCAGCAGCCGCAGGGTCTCCGGATCGGGATGGCCGACCAGATAGCCGAGCGCGGCATGCCGGCGGCGAGGCTTCGCGCTGAAGAGCGCGGCACGGTGGCGTTCGAGATAGCGCTGCGCCAGGACCCACCCCGTGGCGGCCCCGGCCACCGCAGCGAGCAGGACGCTTAGCGAACGCAGCGCGCTCACGGAACCTCCTGGCGCGCGTCGAGCGCGTGGCTCAAAGTCACCCCGTCGATGTACTCGAGATCGCCGCCGACTGGCAGGCCGCGAGCCAGCCGCGTCACCCGCACTCCCGTGCCTTCCAGGAGATGCTGAATGTAGGTGGCCGTCGCTTCCCCCTCCAGGGAGGGGTTGGTAGCCAAGATGACTTCACGCACCGCTCCCGCGGCAACCCTTTGCTTGAGCAGCGCCATGCGGAGTTGCTCTGGCCCGATTCCTTCCAGCGGAGAGAGCCGGCCACCCAGCACCAGGTAGCGTCCCTTGAATCCAGTCGCGCGCTCCACCACGCTGACGGTCGAGGCCTCTTCCACGACACAGAGCAGTGACTCATCCCGGCGGGGATCGGCACACACGGCGCAGCGCGCGTCCTCCGTGAAGTTGCCGCACTCGGGACAGGCATGGACCCGAGCGGCGACCGCGGCGAGGGCCGCCGCCAGCCGTTCGGGTCGTTCCCTGGCTTGCTGGAGAAGATGGAAGGTCAGGCGCTGCGCCGTCTTCTGGCCGATTCCCGGAAGGCGGGCGAGCTCGGCGACCAGCTCGTCGATCGCTCCCACCGGCCTCAGAGGCCCGAGAGAGGATTCGGGGCGAGCTTCCGCATTTCGGCCTGGACGAGATCGGCGGCGCGTCGCTGCGCCTCGGCAATTGCTCCGACGATCAGGTCGGCGAGCAACTCGGGATCCCGGCCCTCGAACGCCTGGGGATCGATGCTGAGCGCACGGAGCATCCCGCGTCCATCGACCCGCACGCGCACCAGGCCCGCGCCGGCCGTCGCCTCAATGCTGCGATCGGCCAGTTCGGATTGGAGCTGCTGCAACCGGCCTTGAACCTGTTGCCCGAGTTGAAACAGCTGCTGGAGATCGGCCATGTCACTCCTTCTGCCTGCCTGACAGAATCCCCGGCCGCCCCGATTCAGGGGGACCGGGGACTGTCGTCGACTATTTCCAAATCTAACTCATTGGCCGCCGTGTCGAGGGCGGGATCCAAGCGCCGGATTCGGTCCAGACGCTCGGCGCGTAAAGTGTCATCAGTCATGCGTTTAGGACGCTGGTCCAGCGCGGAGGGAGCTGGCTCGATGGCCAGCAACACCTTGAGCGGCCTGCCGAACCGCGATCCCAACATCTCGTCGAGCACGGGGAGCTGCCGCTGCAGTCCCTCGACCAGGACGGCGTCATCCGCCGCGGCGCGCAGCCGCACCTCGCCGGTGCCGGCCACGACCGGTGTCGTTACGGATAGCGCCTGGCCCAGCAGAATGCTCTTCTCCCGGGCGGCGGCGATGATCTCGGGCCACGCGGCGGTCAGCGATTCGAGCGAGAGGCCCGGCGAAGAGTCGGACGGTCGGACGATCGGACGGTCGGACGGAGACGGGCGGGGGGACAGTTGGTTCAACTGTCCGACTGTCCGTCTGTCCGTCCGACCGACGTCCGCGATCACCGCCTCCAGCTCGACAACGCGATCCATCAGCGTCCAGCGCAGCAACAAGGTCTCCACGATCAACCGCGCGCTCGTGCTGCGCCGGATCGCGCCTTCCGCATCGGCCAGGAGTGCCAGCATCCGAACTACATCACTCGGCTGCAGCTTTCCGCGAGCTTGTTCCAGGCCTACGCGGACGGTCTCGGTCAGGCCCTCGGGCTCCGCTCCGGTTTCCAGCATGAGCACCGCGCGCAAGAGATCTGCGGTGCCAGTCAGGAACTCCGCCAGATCGGCACCCGAATTCACCAGCGCGTCGATCAGCGGGAAAATGGCCGCCGTGTCGCGATCCGCCACTGCCCGCAATGTCGCAACGTACTGTTCGTCGTCGATCAGGCCCAGCACCTGGCGGACGGAGGCCGCGGTAATCGGGCCTTCTCCGAACGACAGGCACTGGTCGAGCACCGACAACGCGTCCCGCATCCCACCGTCCGCGTAACGCGCGATGAGAGCGAGCGCATCGTCCTCGGCGGTGAGCCCTTCCAGGGCGAGCACCTGCCGGAGCCGTTCCCGAATCGCGGCGGGACCGATCCGCCGGAAATCGAAGCGCTGCAATCGGGACAGCACCGGCGCCGCGGAGCTGGCGATCTTCTGGGGCTCGGTAGTCGCAAAGACGAAGATGACGCCCGGCGGCGGCTCCTCCAGAATCTTGAGCAGCGCATTCCATGCCTCCCGGGTCAGCATGTGCGCCTCGTCCACTATGTAGACCTTGGAACGGCCTTCCTGCGAGGCCGCGTACATGGCCCGCTCCCGGAGATCGCGGGCATCGTCGACGCCACGGTTACTCGCGGCATCGATCTCGACCACGTCGAGATTAGCTGATCCGCTCCAGACCCTTTCGCAGCTCGAACACTCTCCGCAGGGCTCCCCGCTCGGTTGCTGGGGGTCGCGGCGCTCGCAGTTGAGCGCCATGGCCAGAATACGCGCCGCAGTTGTTTTGCCGGTACCACGAGGACCCGCCAGGAGATAGCCGTGCCCGACGCGCCCCTTGGCGACTGCCCCGCGCAACGCCATGGCGACGTGGTCCTGGACCAGAAGGTCCGCGAAACGCTTGGGTCGGTATTTGCGAGCGAGAGCGATCACGGCAGTCGGACGGCGAGGACGGTGCGGACAGTGAGGACAGTGAGGTCGATCGGGGGGGAGAGGGGTGGTCCGTCCGTCTGTCCCACCGTCCTCACCGTCCGACAAAGGAAAGTGCCCCAGGCACCCCGAAGCTGCACCGGACATCGCTTAGCGCTGCTACCGGCGAGGTCCTGACGCG
>DASYTT010000038.1:0-32717 GCA_036002045.1 Gemmatimonadales bacterium | reverse complement strand
GAACGGCCGAAATGGAACCGTGAACAGTGAACTGTGAACAGTGAACCGGACCGGCCCTGCAGGCGGTTACCGTTCACGGTTCACCGTTCACGTTTCACTGTTCACTCCGGCACCACCACGGGCTCCGGGACGGCGCGCTTGGTCGCGATGCTCACCAACACACCGCCGATCACCAGGGCCACGCCGAGCAGCTGGATGCCGGTAAGCGTCTCTCCGAGGGTGAACCAGGCGATCAGCATCGCCACCAGGGGCACCAGGCAGTTATAGATCGCGGTCCGCGCGGTTCCAATGCCCTGCACCGCCCGATTGTAGAGGACGTAGCAGAGCACCAGGGCGAGGAGCGCCGCATAGGCCAGCACCCCCCACGTTTTGCCGGAGACGTTGCTCCACTCCTGCCGCACAAGTCCGGGCGCGCCGAGCAGCAGCAGTCCGGGGGTTCCGGCCACCGTGGTGATCACCGTGATCTGCAGCGCGTCGACCCCGGCGCCGATACGCCGGACGCCGACGGTGTAACCCGCCCAGCAGAAGATCGCGAAGAGCACCAGCAAATCGCCGTGGAAACTGGCGGCATCGAAGTGTACTCCGCGGGCCGTTACCACCAGGGCAACCCCGCCGGTTCCCAGCACCACCCCCAACCACATCGTGGGGGAGGCGCGCTCGATCCCCAGGAGCGAGGCCAGCAGGGCCACCAGGACGGGGAGACTTGCGACGATCATCGCGCTGTTCGTGGCGGTCGTCAGGGACAGCCCGGTCATGAAGGCGGTTTGATAGAGCGTGTTACCCAGCACGCCGAGACCGGCGAGTCCCCAGAAGGTCCGGCGGGGCAGCGGCGCCAGCACCCTGGCCCGGATCGCAATCAGCACGAGCAGCACGGCCGCCAGCGTGAAGCGCAGCCCGCTGAACGCCAGCGGACTGAATTGTTCCATGGCGAGCTTGCTCGCGCTGAAGTTGCCCCCCCAGATGAGGGACACTATGAGCATCTCCAGGTCGTACTTAGTGATCGCGCGCATCGAGAGAAGGTAGCAGGTGGCAGGTGGCAGGTGGCAGACAGGTTGTAGGTCATCTGCTACCTATCTGCCACCTGCGACCTGCCACCTGCTACCTTTCTCGCCATGCCGCAGTCGCAAATCCGGAACTTCTGCATCGTCGCCCACATCGATCACGGGAAATCCACGCTGGCGGACCGGCTGATCGAGGCCACCGGCACACTCGATAAGCGCCAGATGCGGGAACAGGTCCTCGATACCATGGATCTGGAGCGCGAACGCGGCATCACCATCAAGCTCAATGCCGTGCGGATGCAGTACACCGCGCGCGACGGCACCTGCTACGAGCTCAACCTGATCGATACGCCGGGCCACGTCGATTTCACCTACGAGGTGTCCCGCTCACTCGCGGCCTGCGAAGGCGCGATCCTAGTGGTCGACGCCTCGCAGGGCGTGCAGGCCCAGACGCTCTCCAACCTGTTTCTCGCGATGGATGCCGGTCTCGAGATTCTTCCGGTCCTGAACAAGATCGATCTGCCGGGCGCGGAGCCGGAACGGCGCGCCGAAGAGATCATGAACCTGATCGGCGCGAGGCGGGAAGAGATTCTTGCGGTCTCGGCAAAGGAAGGGATCGGTATCCCCGAGCTGCTCGAGGCCATCATCGCGCGGGTACCTCCGCCGCGAGGCGATCCCAGCGCCCCGCTTCGCGCGCTGGTCTTCGATTGTCACTTCGACCGCTACCGCGGCGCAGTGCCCAGTATTCGCGTGGTGGACGGCGCGGTGCGCCAAGGCATGGAAATCCGCTTCGGCTCCCACCCGGAAGACACCTATCACGTCGATGAGGTGGGCTTCCTGCAGCTCGGCCAGCACGAGTGCAGAGAGCTGGCGGCAGGGGAAGTGGGCTATCTGGTCGCGAGCCTGCGCGGCGTGCGGGATGCCCGGGTGGGCGACACGATCCTCGATGCGGCCCATCCCGCGGGTGAGCTGCTGCCCGGTTATCGCGAAGTTAAATCCATGGTGTTCGCGGGCATCTACCCGACGACCACCGATCAGTACGAGAACCTGCGCGACGCGCTGGAGAAGCTGCAGCTCAACGACGCCTCGATGCACTACGAGCCGGAGACCTCGACCGCGCTCGGCTTCGGGTTCCGCTGCGGCTTCCTCGGCCTACTGCATATGGAAATCGTGCAGGAGCGGCTGGAGCGGGAGTTCGACCTCTCCCTCATTACCACGGTGCCGACGGTAGAGTATCACGTCTACCGCACCAACGGGGAGATGGAGATCGTGGAGAACCCGTCTCACCTGCCCGACCCCGCGAACATCGAGCGGATCGAGGAGCCCTTCGTCAAGGCCCGTATCATGGCGCCGGCCGATTATATCGGCGGCATCATGAAGCTGGGCCAGGACCGGCGCGGCGTGTACCAGGGGATGCACTACCTCGATCCCACCCGGGTGGAATTCCAGTGGGAGTTTCCGCTGGGGGAGATCGTGCTCGACTTCTATGACCGGCTCAAATCCCTGTCACGCGGCTACGCCTCGCTCGACTACGAGCTGGGCGGCTATCGCGAGAGCGAGCTGGTGAAGCTGGACATGCTGATCAACGGCGAGCAGGTCGATGCGTTCAGCATCATCATTCATCGGGACAAGGCCTACGAATGGGGCCGCAAGGTGGCGGAGAAGCTCAAGGAGCTGATTCCGCGGCAGCTCTTCCAGGTGATCATCCAGGCGGCGATCGGCCAGAAGATCATCGCGCGAGAGACGGTCTCCGCGTTCCGCAAAGATGTGACCGCCAAGTGCTACGGCGGCGACATCACGCGCAAGCGGAAGTTGCTGGAGAAGCAGAAAGAGGGAAAAAAGCGGATGAAGCAGGTCGGCGCGGTGGAGATCCCCCAGGAAGCGTTCCTCGCCGTGCTGCAGGTCGAGTGAGCGTTGCGGCGGATCGGGTTTGATGCGGTCCGCGCGCTGCGCAACTCGACCGGCCTGGGCAACTATGCGCGCCGAGTGCTGCGCGGCCTGCTGGGCCAGGAGTCCGGGCTCGCCGGATATTTGTTTGCACCGGCGCCGGCCCGGCCCCCCTATGCGCGGCTTCCCGAGGAGCTGCACGCAGCCCTGCAGCTCCCGAGTACCGTGTGGCGGCAACCGGGTCTCAGGACCTGGTGGCGGACTTTCCGGCTCGGCCGCCAGGCAGCGGCCTGTGGCATCGAGCTCTATCACGGACTGAGTCACGAGATCCCGCGGGACCTTCCCCGCACCGGAGTGCCGGCGGTCCTCAGCGTCGCGGACCTGCTCTGGGAGCGCTTGCCGGGACTCTATCCGGTGGTGGACCGATGGAGTTATCGCTGGCGCTACCGCTGGAGCGCAGAGCATGCCAGCGCGATCGTGGCGCTGAGCGAGCAGACCCGAAGCGATTTGCTGGAGCGCTACGAGGTGGATCCGACCCGGGTGTGCGTGATTCCCCCGCCAGGAGATCCGCGCTTTGCCGTGCCGCTGCCAGCCGAACGGCGCCAGCAGGTACTGACCCGCTACGGTTTGCCGGAGCGGTTCCTGCTCAGCATCGGAACCTGGGAGGCCAGGAAGAACCAGCGGACCGCGATCGTCGCGCTGGCGGCGCTCGATGCCTCGCGCACTCCACCGCTCCTGCTGGTGGGCCGGGACGGCGGCGCGGGCACGGAGCTGGCGCGGCTCGCGGAGCAGTTGGTGCCGGGGCGGGTGCGGTTCGCGAATGGGGTGCGGGAGGAGGACCTGCCGGCCGTGATGCAAAGCGCCGACCTCTTCCTGTATCCTTCGCTCGGCGAGGGCTTCGGCCTTCCGATCGTGGAAGCGCTGGCTGCGGGAGTGCCGGTGATCACCTCGGAGGGAGGCTGCTTCAGGGAAGCCGGCGGCCCGGAGACCCGGTACACGCCGGCCACCGACGCGATCGCACTGGCCGGCATGATACGCCGGGTGCTGGACGATGCGGAGCTGGCGGAGCGCATGCGGACTGCCGGCCGGCGTCACGCGGAACGGTTCGACGGCAAGCGACTCGCCCAGCGAATGCTGGACGTCTATGCTGCGGTGCTCTCAGGGGCGACACTGCCGGCAATTTCACCGGAGTCTGGCTGATGCGCTGGCTGATCGGGATCGACATCGGCGGTACCAACCTGGTCGTCGGCGCAGTCCGCGACGACGGAAGCTGCGTGCACGGCCTGGTGGCCGAGCCGACCGGTGTCCCGGACGGTCCCGACGCCGTGATCGAGCGCATCGTGCAGCTCGCCAGGGGCGTGATCACCACAACGCGCCGAGAGGATCCCGGGGCGGACATCCTGGGCGTGGGGATCGGGTCGCCGGGGCCCCTGGATCGCAAGCAGGGGCTGGTGATCTTCACTCCCAATCTGCGCTGGAAGAACATGCCGCTGCGCGACCGGATCGGGGACGCCCTCCAGCTGCCGGCCTCGCTCGACAACGACGCGAATTGCGCGATGCTGGGGGAGCACTGGATCGGCGCGGCCAAGGGGGCGCAGAACGCGGTGTGCTTCACCATCGGGACGGGAATCGGCGGAGGCATCGTCATCGGCGGCGAGCTGGTGCACGGCGCCTCGGACGCGGCGGCCGAGATCGGGCATATCACGATCGAAGTGAACGGGCGTCGTTGCGGTTGCGGCAACGACGGATGCCTGGAGGCCTACGCATCGGGGCCCGCGATCGCGCGCCGCGCGGTCGAGGCCATCGAGGCCGGCGCCGTCTCCGGAATCCCCGCGCTGGCGGGCGGCGACCTCAACCGGATCACCGCCCAAACGGTTTTTGAAGCCGTCGCCGCCGGCGACGCGCTGGCGGACGAGCTGGTGCGCGATACCGCGCGCTATCTCGGGGTCGGGATGGCCAATCTGCTCAATATCCTGAATCCGGAAGTCGTCGTCGTGTGTGGCGGAGTGACCCGGGCGGGCGACCATCTCTTTACACCGTTGCGCCGGGAAGTGGCGCGCCGGGCATTCAAGCCCGCGGTGGACGCCTGCCGGATCGTTCCGGGCGCCCTGGAAGGACGCGCCGGAGTCGTCGGCGCGGCGAAAGCCTGGCTCGACCAGCATGCCTGAGCAACAGGTTGCAGAGGGCAGGTTACCGGTGGCGCCCCGCAGGGTAGGAGTCATCGGCTCGCTGGTCTGGGATGAGATCCACGGACGGGACCCCGCGACTGGGGTGGTCGAAGAATGGGGAGGTATTGCTTACGCGCTCGCCGGCTTCGACGCGTTGCTTCCGGAAGGCTGGGAGATCGTTCCCCTCATCAAGGTCGGCGCCGATCTGGCGAGCAAGTCCCGGGAATTCCTCGGTACGTTGCGGCGCCTGGCGAGCGAAGCGCGTTGCGTGGAGGTACCGGCGGCGAATAACCGCGTCGTGCTGTACTACGAATCGGCGGAGCGTCGGAGCGAGCGGATGGCGGGCGGCGTTCCCGCCTGGACCTGGGCCGAGCTGGGTCCCATGGTGCGCGACCTCGATGCGCTCTATCTCAACTTTATTTCCGGTTTCGAACTCGCTCTGGGGACCGCCCAGGCACTCCGGCACGGCTTTGCGGGCCCGCTGTACGCCGACCTCCACTCGCTGCTCCTCGGTATGCACGGCGACGGGATCCGGGAGCTGCGGCCGCTCCCGAATGCGCCGAGCTGGTTCGGATGCTTCGACGTCATTCAGGGGAACGAGGAAGAAATGAATCAGCTGGGTCCCGATCCCCTCTCGCTGGCGGCGGCCATGCTCGGACACGGTGTATCCGCGCTGATCGTGACGCTGGGGGCGCGAGGAGCGGTGTATGTGGCGGGCAGTGGGGCAGAGGGGCAGTGGGGCAGTGGGGCAGCGGGTGACCCGATTCGCACCGCGCTGGTTCCAGCAGAGCCGGTGCTCGAGCCGCTCGATCCCACCGGGTGCGGGGATGTCTTCGGCGCTGCGGTGTTTTCCCGCCTGCTGGCGGGCGAACCGATCGCCGCCGCGGTCGCGGAGGGAAATCGCGCCGCGGCGCGCAACGTTTCGTTTCGCGGCGCGTCCGGTCTGGCCCAGCACCTCCGCGGTGAACTGGTGGCGCCCTGATGCGCGTCGTCCTGGTGCCGGCATCGCTGGACGACCGCTCGCTGGACACGCTGGCGCTCGCGCTGGGCGAGTGGCCGCCCACCGAAGCGTTGCTGCTGGATGCGCGCGCGACCAGCTGGGCTTCGCCCTATGGACTCACCTCGCTGCTCACGCTGGGACAGGCGATGGCCGAGGTGAAGCTGCCGCCCGCCAGATTCGCCGTCCCGGAAAACGATGAAGTCAAGAGCTACTGGGCCCGTTCCGGCTTCTTTCACGCCGCGGCCGAATGCTTCGAGCTGGTCGGACGGGTCTCCAAGAAGGCGTCCGATGCGCCGTCGGACGTGCTGCTGCCGGTCACTCCGGTGCGCGCCGCGGAGGACGTGCACCATGTGGTAGCGCGCATCCAGGAGCGTGCCCAGCGAATTCTCTCCGCGGAGCTCAACCTGGAGCCCAAGGCGACGATGGGGTTCGCCATGGCGCTCTCGGAAGCCTGCCAGAACATCGTGGAGCACGCGGGGACCGGCGGCTGGGTGGCGGTGCAGACTTACAACTGGCGCAAGCGGCTGGGACGGAAGGTCGTGGTGATCGCGGTGAGCGATGCGGGCATCGGGTTCCGCCGCTCGCTCGAGCCCACGGAAGCCAAGAAGGTCGGCGATCGGTGGGGCGACGGCGCCGCGCTGGAGCTGGCGATCCTGCATAACGTGAGCCGTTTCCGCGATCCGGGGCGGGGACAAGGCTTGGCGGGCATTCGGCGTTACCTTGGACGTTGGCAGGGGAAGCTGTCGGTCCGCAGCGGCACCGCCCGACTGGCCGTCGTGCCGGCGTGGGACGATGAGGTGCCGCTGGCGGAACATCTCCCCTTCTTCCCCGGCTCACAGGTTCAAATCACCATTCCTGCCCAGGAGGCCGACGCGCGATGATGCAGCGAATCGACCTGGCGCCGCTGTTGCGAGAGACCGTCGCGACCCCGTACTCCGACATGGTGACCCGCTCGACGGGCGCGGCACTCCGCGACCGCATCGAGCAAACCATCAGCGGCGCCAGTCACCGTACCACCCAACTGGATTTCACCGCCGTCGGGCTGCTCGATTTCAGCTGCGCGGACGAGGTCGTCGCCAAGCTGCTGCTCCGCGTCGCGGCGGAAGAGGAGCACTATGTCGTGCTCTCGGGCATCACGGACCGCCATCTCGACGCGCTCGATCACGTCCTGGAGCGGCACGGCCTCTCGGTGGCCGCGCTGACCGAGGGTGACGGCGCGCCCCGGCTGCTCGGCGTGACGACTCCAGACGCCAATACGGCGTTTCAGGGCGTGCAGCGATTGGGGGCGGGCGACTCGAAGCGCCTGGCCGACGCGCTGGGGTGGACGGTCGAACGGACTGCCGATGCGCTGCAGTGCCTGGCGCTCCGCCGGCTGATTCAGGCCGCCGGGGGAACCTACCGGCCGCTGCTGCTCAGGTCATGAGGGCTCCCCGCCTCGGCCGCTCGACGCTGGCGGTACACGGGGTCCCCGAGCCCCACCACGAGCACGATCCGGTTGTCGCCCCGATCATGCAGGCGGCCACTTTCGTCAACGCGGTCGGCTCCGACCGCGAGGTGCTCTACACCCGTTACGGCAACAATCCGAACCAGCTGAGCCTGGCCCGGAAATACGCCCTGCTCGAGGGGGCGGAGGACGCGGTCTTCGTCGCCAGCGGCATGGGCGCCACGGCGCTGGCCCACCTGGCGGTGCTGCGCCCCGGGGATCACCTGATTGCGAGCCGGTGGATCTATGGTGGGACGCTGAAGCTCTTCGACGAGGAGTTCAGCCGCATCGGGATCCAGGTGACCTATGTGGATCCCGCCACTCCGCGGCTCTGGCGCAAGTCGGTCCGCAAGACAACTCGCGCCATCTTCGTCGAAACACCGGTCAATCCGACGGTCCGGGTTCTGGATCTGGCTCCCCTCGCCAGCCTGGCGAAGGAATTCGGGGTGGCCCTGCTGGTGGACGCCACGTTCGCGAGCCCGGTGAACTTCCGTCCGCTCGAGCATGGCGCGGATGTGGTCATCACGAGCGCCACCAAGTATCTCAACGGCCACAGCGACGTCATCGGGGGAGCCGTCGCGGGAGCCCGGCCGGTGATCGAGGAAGTCGTGCGGCTGATGCGCAGCTGGGGACCGGCGCTCGATCCGCACGCGGCCTGGCTGATCGAACGGGGGATGAAGACGCTCGCGCTTCGCATGGCGCGGCACAACGCCAACGGTCTCGCGGTGGCCAGCTTTCTCGAGCGGCACGCAGGGATCGCCTCGGTTTCCTATCCCGGACTGACGAGTCATCCCGACCACGTCGTGGCCGCCCGCGTGCTGGGCGGCTTCGGCGGGATGGTGGGCGTGACGTTGAAGGGCGGCACCGCCGGCGCGGAGCGTTTTCTCAAGCGACTGCGGCTCTTCATTCACGCGCCAAGCCTGGCGGGTGTGGAGAGTCTGGTTTCCGAGCCGCGGCTCACCTCCCACCGCGGATTGAGCGCCGAGCAGCTGGCCGCAGCGGGCATCCTGCCCGGATTCGTGCGACTGTCGTGCGGGATCGAGGACGCGGAAGATCTGATCGCGGATCTGGAGCAGGCGCTGGGGAAATGAAAGGTGGCAGGTGGCAGGTGGCAGGTGACAGGTGGCCGGTGCCAGGAACCCACTGCCCCCCGCCACCTGCCCCCTACTACCTTTTTTCGTGATTCGCTTCCAACACGTCTCCAAGACCTACCCCAACGGCGTCACCGCGCTGCGCGACGTCTCCTTTCACATCGCAAAGGGAGAATTCGTCTTCTTCACCGGACATTCCGGCGCGGGGAAGTCGTCGATCCTGTCGCTGATCCTGGCGGAACAGAGGCCCAGCGCGGGCGACGTGCGCGTCTCCGGTTTTCCGGTGGCGCGGCTGACAGCGAATCAGGTCCCCAAATTGCGCCGCAAGCTCGGCGTGGTGTTTCAGGACTTTCGCTTGCTCGAGTATCGCACCGTCGAGGAGAACGTGGGGTTCGCGCTCGAGGTCACCGGGGCGCGGCGCGAGGGAATTCCCGGCCGAGTCATTCGGGTGCTGACGCAGGTCGGGCTCGCCTCGAAGGCGCGGGTGTATCCCAAGGAGCTCTCGGGAGGCGAACAGCAGCGGGTCGCGATCGCCCGCGCGCTGGTGAACGACCCGCCGATCTTCATCGCCGATGAGCCGACCGGCAATCTGGATGAGCGCGCCACCCGCGGCATCTTCCAGCTGCTCCAGCAGATCAACGGCGGAGGAACCGTCGTCGTCATGGCAACCCACAACCTGGCGCTGGTCCGGGATACGCCCTACCGCGTGCTCGAGCTCAAGGGAGGCCAGATCGTGTACGATTCCGCGCAGGAGGCGGCGACCGCGCGGTGAGGCTCCCTGCCCCGCTCCGCGAAGCGCTCCGCACCTTTCGGCGGACTCCGCTGCTTTCCGTCCTGTCGGTCGCGTCGATCGGTTTTTCGCTGTTCACCATCGGACTCTTCGCGCTGGTCGCGCTCAACTTCCGGCAGAGCCTGCGCACGCTGGCCGAGCGGGTGGAAATCGTCGCCTTCGTGTTGCGTGGCACGCCGACCGAAACCGTCACCGTCGCGAGCCAGGACATCCAGGCCTTTCCTGAAGTCCTGGAGGTCAATTTCGTCAGCGAGGAGCAAGCGCTCGCACGCGCGCGCAGCGAGCTGGTAGAATTCAAGGACGCGTACCGCGATCTCGAAGCCAACCCGCTGCCCGCCTCTCTGGAGATCCGCCTGAAGCCGAAGTTCCGCGACGCCAAGAGCGCGCAGGCGGTGGCGGAGCGCGTGCGCGGCTTCCCCTTCATAGATGACGTTCGCTTCGGACGCGACTGGGTGCAGCGGCTCGACCGGCTGCGCAATCTCGCGGGAATCGTCGGTGCGGTGATCGGCCTCGCCTTCGCGATCGTGGCGATCGTCATCATCGGCGTGACGATCCGGATCACCGTGCTGCAGCGCGCCACGGAGATCTCGATCATGCGCCTGGTCGGCGCGACCAATCGCTACATCCGGGAGCCGTTCCTGCTCGAGGGAGCCATCAAGGGCGTGCTGGGCGGGCTGCTGGCCGCGCTGATGTGCTGGCTGATCTTCGTCGTCTTCCGAAAGAGCGCCGCCGAAATCAGCGGCGGCCTGGTGTTCTTCGGCACTCCGGAGCTCGCGGCCGGGGTGCTCTTCGGAACCGCGATCGGGCTGCTGGGCAGTCTGCTGAGCGTAGGGAGGCATCTGCGTCATGTGTAGGCGGTGCGGCAGTGCGGCGGTGCGGCAGTGGTGGGCTGCCGCTGCTCCGATCCTTGCCGTCCTACTCTGCCACACCGCCGCACTGCCGCACCGCCTCACCGCGCAGAATCCGCAACCCAACCTCGAGGAATCCCGCCGCCGGCTCGACGAGATCCGCTCGGAGCGCGAGCGGCTGCGTCGCGAGCAGAGCCGGCTCGAAGGCCAGGTGCGCGATGCCGGCGCGGAGCTGCGCAACATCGAGCGCCAGCGCGACGCCACCAACCAGATCGTCAACGAGCTGGAAAGCCAGATGCGCGGACTGGGCGATCAGCTGCTCTCCTCGAGTCAGCAGCTCGCGCTCGCCCAGGACAACCTGGCCGACCGGCGCGCGGTGTTGAACCGGCGCCTGGTCGAGATCTACAAACGGGGCCCGCTGTTCACCTTCCAGGTGCTGCTGACGGCGGAGTCGTTCGGCGACCTGCTCTCCCGCTACAAATACCTCTACCTGCAGAACCGGCAGGACCGTTCGCTGGTCGAAGACATCGCGCGGCTCGAGTCGCGAATCCGCCAGCAGCGCGGCGAGCTGGTGGACGTCAGGTCAGATCTCGACCGCCGGCGCGAAGAGCGAGCCAGTGAGCTCAAGAGCTTCGAAATCCTGGCCGAGGAGCGCTCGGCACGGCTGAGCCGGCTACGCCGCTCCAGCGAGACTGCCCAGCAGCGACTTTCCGCTCTCGAGCGCGACGAGGCCCGGCTCAACGACGTGCTCGCCTCGCTGGAACGCGCCCGGCGGCCCCGGGCGGGGGGCGCCGTCACGCCAGCCGTGCCGGGAGGCAGCGAGCTCACCACCGCGGATCTCGGCTCGCTGGATTGGCCGGTCTCCGGAAGAATCCTCTTCCGGTTCGGACGCGACACCCTGGCGAGCGGTGCCGTCATCCGCCGGAACGGCATCGGCATTGCCGCGGCGGCAGGAACACCGGTGAAGGCGGTTTCGTCCGGCCGTGTTGCCCTGGTCCAGCGGCTCGGAACCTACGGGTTGACAGTGGTGCTCGAGCACGGCAACGGCTACTTCTCGCTGTACATGCAGCTCGGCTCGGCGACCGTCGCGAAGGACGATGCGGTCCAACGGGGGCAGAGCATCGGTACGGTGGGCGGAGAGAACACGGATCAGGGGGCCCACCTCTACTTCGAAATCCGCGGGGAGAATCAGATTGCGCTGGATCCGGCGGATTGGCTGAGAAGACGGTGAGAGGTGAGGGGTGAGAGGTGAGGGGAAGATCGGAAGGACGGAAGGGGGTCGATAGCTAGAGGGGGAGCACTAGGTACCTTCCGACCTTCCGCCTTCCGACCTGCCGACTTACGCAGCTGATCCCAGCAGCCCACGCTCCGCCGCATCCGCTTTGCCCCGCAGCAAGGCAGCTTCCGCCGCCGCCAGCAGGTCCTCCACCCGGGTCAGCCCTTCCTCAGGGAATACGACGAGACCCGTCAGGAGGTGCGGCCGCTCAGGGATCCCAAGCTCGTCGAAGGGATGCTGGCCAACCCGAGCCACGATGCGAGCCAGCACCGCACGCGCCCCCTCCTGCCCGGTGGACGGCAGAAGGAGCGCGAACTCGTCGCTGCCGTAGCGAGCCACGAAATCCGGGCCGCGAACCTCCTGCTGAAGGATGCTGCCGAGCTCGGCCAGCAACCGGTCACCCGTGGCTTCGCCGAGCCTGGAGTTCAGCTCGCGCAATGCCTGGATATCCAGCAGCGCGAAGGCAACCTGGGAGCCGTAGCGCCGCGCGCGCTCGAGCTCCTCCCGGAGCCGCCGATCCAGCGCATCCAGGCTGCCGCAGCGGGTCAGCGGATCGATGCCGGCCGCGAGTCCCTGGCGACGAGAGAGGTCGGCGCGCCGTTCCTCCCGCTCCACGAGGGCTGCGGTGGCGTTGACCAGCTGCTCGACCAGCGTCACCTGATCCGCCGTCAACACGGGCTCTCCACGCCGGGTGCGAATCACCAGAACCGCCCGGGTGTTTCGGGCGGTGATGAGGGGTACCGCGACCGCGCTCTCGACCTCGTGGACCTCCGGCGAGTCCGGCCACTGAGCCAGATGGCTCAGAAAGAGCCGGTCACGGAGCACTTCCGGCGCGTAGACGGTGCGATCGGAGATCGCGGCCTCGACGGCCTCCGGATAGCGGAACAGGTCGACCGCCACGTTCCGCAGAGTGGGATTTTCGTGGACCGCGATCAGACGCGCGTAGCGCCGGTCGGCGGATGGCGCCAGACAGGCACAATGCGCGGGCTCGAGCACCGCCCCAATCCGGCGGGTCAGGGCTTCGAGCATGTCCTCGGCATGGCCGGCGGTAGCGATATCCTCAACGGCGCGGAAGAGGGTAGACTGCAGCGCGCCGGCGCCGGCAGACCGGCGCAGTTCCGCCCCCACGCGAAGGCGGGCCTCCAGCCGGGCGACCAGTTCGCCCAAATTGACGGGCGAGCTGAGCGCATCCGTTGCCCCCAGTGACAGGGCTCGCGCGATGCCGTTCCGATCGGTGCTGGCCAGCAGCACGATGAGCGGCACAGCGGCCCAGGTTGCGGAGCGGAAAGGGGCCAGGCCACGCTCCAGCTCAGCGCCATCATCGGGAACGGCCACCAGGGCGAGATCCGGCAGAACGGCGGGAACGCCGAGCCCGGCCTCGGCGAGACCGAAGCCCGCTCGCACCAGCGCCCGCTCGAGGCCGTCGGGCCGGAACGCCGAATCGCCGAAGAGGAGAACCCGCTCTCTCATCGGCCGCTGGTTTCAACGCAAAGGAAACAGTTCACTCATGGCTCCTGTGAAGCGAGATCCCACCGAGCGGCTCGGCGCTCACGTTTCAACCCAAGGCGGGATCCAGACCGCGCCGGCCCGCGGCACCACGATCGGAGCCACGGCGATTCAGGTATTCACCAAGGGTCCCAGCCAGTGGAGAGAACCACTGTTATCCGCGAGCACTATTCGCGAGTTCCGCAACTCTCTGGAATCCACTGCAATCCGCGAGGTGATTTCGCACGATTCGTACCTCATCAATCTGGCCTCCCCAGACCGTGAGCTAACCAGAAGGTCCATAAGGGCTTTCACGGCCGAGCTGAGGCGCTGCCGAGCCCTCGGAATCGACTGGCTGGTGTCGCACCCGGGCAACTACATTGAGGAGCGTAGCGCCGGACTCGAGCGCAACGCAGCGAACTACACCCGCTGTCTGCGTGCGGTTCCCGACGTCACAATTCTGATCGAGGGGACTGCGGGAAGCGGAACTTCGCTGGGCAGCCGGTTCGAAGAGCTGGCGGAATTACGCGAACGAATCGGCGACGACGTACGCCACCGCGTGGGGTTCTGCCTCGATACCTGTCACCTCTACAGCGCCGGCTACGATCTGATCCGCGACTTCGACGGCGTCTTCGCGCAGTGGGAGCGGGTCATCGGCTTTCAGCACCTCGGCTGCATCCACCTCAACGACTCGAAGACCCCCTTCGACTCTCATTGCGACCGGCACGCGCTGCTTGGGGAAGGAACCCTGGGTCCGGAGCCTTTCCGGCGGATCATGCGGGATCCCCGCTTCCGGACCATTCCAAAGGTCATCGAAACGCCGAAAGGCAAAGACCTGGTGACGAATGACCGGAGGATGTTGAGGAGGCTGAGAGCGTTTAGTAGGGAGTGAGAGGTGAGAAGTGAGAGGTGAGACGAGGGTCCCTAGCCTCCTAGCCTCCTAGCCTCCTAGCCTCCTAGCCTCCCAGCCTCCTAAACACCATCTTTCCCGTTCACCAGAACCCCGACCCCATGCCGACGAACACGTCCGTTGAGCGCGAAACCGTAACCCTCGCCGCCCAGGGCATCAGCGCGAAGCGCCTGTGGGCCAATCTCGGGTCCAGCGAGCTGGTCGAGCACGCGGTGCGCCGGGCCGAGGGACAACTGAGCGATCGCGGAGCCTTTACCGCCATCACCGCGCCCCACACGGGCCGCAGTCCCAAGGACAAGTTTCTGGTCGAGGAGCCGGACTCGAGTGGCCGGATCTGGTGGGACAGGAACGAAAAACTGTCCCCGGCGCACTTCGACAAGCTGCTCACTGCGGCCCGGGCTCATCTCAGCGAGCAGGCGGAGCTCTTCGTCCAGGACCTTTTCGGGGGTGCCGACCCCGCCTATCGCCTTCCGGTGCGATTCATCACGCCGAATGCCTGGCAAGCGCTCTTCGTGCGGAACATGTTCATCCGCCCCAGCCTGGCCGAGCTGGCCCAGCTCCAGCCGGCCTGGACCGTGTACCACTGTCCGGAGCTGCAAGCCACGCCGGAGGCGCACGGTACACGGACGGGTACGTTCATCGTGCTCAGCTTCGCTAAACGCTGCATCCTGATCGGGGGAACCCGTTACGCCGGTGAGATGAAGAAGAGCATCTTCACCGCGCTCAACTACTTGCTCCCGCAACAGGGCGTGCTCTCGATGCACTGTTCGGCCAATCTAGGGCCGAACGGCGACACGGCGATCTTCTTCGGCCTCTCCGGGACCGGGAAGACCACGCTCTCGGCCGATCCCGCGCGCCGGCTGATCGGCGATGACGAGCACGGCTGGAGCGATCGCGGCGTCTTCAATTTCGAGGGCGGCTGCTACGCCAAAGCGATCCGGCTTTCCGCCAAGGGGGAGCCGGAGATCTACGCGGCGACGCGCACCTTCGGCACGGTGCTCGAGAACGTCGTGCTCGATCCGGTAACCCGCGAGCCGAACTTCGACAGCGACAAGATCACCGAGAACACCCGGGCCAGCTATCCGATCCACTACATCCCGAACCACGTGGCGAACGGGATGGGCGGCCATCCCGGTAACATCGTCTTCCTCACCGCCGACGCGTTCGGCGTCCTGCCGCCTATCGCCCGGCTGGCAGCGGAGCAGGCGATGTACCACTTCCTGTCGGGTTACACTGCCAAGGTTGCCGGCACCGAGCGGGGA
Organism: Gemmatimonadales bacterium; assembly: GCA_036002045.1. Taxonomy (GTDB): domain Bacteria; phylum Gemmatimonadota; class Gemmatimonadetes; order Gemmatimonadales; family GWC2-71-9; genus JABFSM01. The sequence continues at coordinate 17,516 of DASYTT010000038.1, read as the reverse complement.
GTCACCGAGCCCGCCGCAACTTTCTCGGCCTGCTTCGGAGCGCCCTTCCTGCCCTTGCATCCGGGCGTCTATGCCAAGATGCTGGGCGAGCGGATCGCCAAACATCGGGCCCGAGTGTGGCTGGTAAATACGGGGTGGACCGGCGGACCTTATGGCACCGGAGCGCGCATCAAGCTCGGCTACACCCGCGCGATGGTGGATGCCGCGCTCTCCGGCAAGCTGGATGGCGTGAAATACCAGCCCGACGCGGTGTTCGGCCTCGAAATCCCCGCAGCGGTCCCGGGCGTTCCCGGCGAGCTACTGACCCCGCGCGGAACCTGGCCCGACGCGGCCGCCTACGATGCGCAGGCGAAGAAGCTCGCCGAAATGTTCCGGAAGAACTTCGCCGGCTACGCGGCAGGAGTCCCGGCGAACGTGGCCGCCGCCGGACCCAAGAGCTGATTGCGTCCTTTCGAGGTCGTTCGCGACCCGCTCTGGGATAACATCACGCTGGATGAAGCGGCGCTGGGTCTGGTCGACTCAGCGCCGTTTCAGCGGTTGCGATACGTCCGCCAGCTGGGTCACGCATTCCTGGTGTATCCCGGGGCGACCCATTCCCGTTTCGAGCATGCGCTGGGCGCCTATCACCTGACCAAACGGGCGCTCGCGACGCTCGAAATTCGCGGTGAGCTGGCCGGCATCTCGGAGGAAGACCGCCTGGCGGTCACCTTGGCGGCGCTGCTGCACGACGTGGGGCACTATCCGTTCTCGCACTCGCTGGAAGAAGCGGGTTTTCCCTCCCACGAAGCCCAGGGAGAAGCCCGGCTCCACAGGGGAGTGCTCCATGAGCGGCTCTCGAACATCGGCGGCAGCGGATTCCCGGGGCGGGTCGCCGACCTCATCCGGAGCCGGAGCGCGAGCCCGCTGCAGGGACTCATCTCCGGCACCCTGGACCTCGACAAGATCGACTATCTCTCCCGGGACTCGCGGATGTGCGGCGTGCCCTACGGCACGGTGGACGTGGACCGGCTGCTCGCGTCGATCACCGTGGTGCAGGCCGGGCCAATGGGCCAGCAAGGGCTGGGCGTCCAGGAGAAGGGCGTGAGCGCCCTGGAGTCACTGCTGTTCGCGAAATATCAGATGTATCGGAACGTGTACTGGCACCATGCGGTGCGCAGCGCCACCTGCATGTTCAAGCGGGCTGCGCGGACAGCCGTCCGCCGCGGCACGGTGACCCGCGAGCGGGTGGCGGAGCTGACGGATGACGAGCTGATGCATCGCTTGATCGAGCTTGACGCCAACCCGCTGGCGCGGGCACTCAGGGAACGCCGGCTCTACAAGCGCGCGCTGGACTTACCGGGGAGCGAAGTGACCGCCGCGACGCCGGAGTGGGTGGCGGAAGACCCGGAGCTGCTGGAGCGAGTGGAAGATGCCCTGGCGGTCGACAGCGGGCTCGAGCCGGGGGAGCTGCTGCTCGATTTCCCGAGCCGGCACAGCATGCTGGGGGTGGACCTTCCCTTGAAGCTGCGCGATGGCCGGGTCGAGCGACTCACCGATGAGGGGCGCGCCGGCCAGCTGGGCTTGCCAAGAATCGCCGGCGAGCTCTATCGCAGCGCGCGGCGACTGCGGGTCTTCGTGGTGCGTCCCATCCGGGGCGCACTGGATCACGTGCCGCGGTTACTGGAGCTGTCCGCGGCGGAAGCCGCGGCGAGGCTGGATTCGGGAAAGGGTCTGAGAGACTAGGGAACCGGCGGGGGAATCTCCACCGCTGCGGCGGGCCGTCGCGCGGCGCGCAGCAGACCAACCGCAGCATACAGGACCACCACTACCACCAGCCAGCGCACCGCCACGAGCGGAAGCGATTTCACGATGAAGGCGGCGATGAGCACCGCTGGAATGCCTCCCAGCGCGAGGCCGAGCGCGGGGCGGACGCTGAAGGCGTTGGCCTTGATGAAGCGGAGGCTGGCGACCGGCATGAGAAACGCGCAGGAGCCCATCATGATGGGAAAGGCCGCGATCGGATTCATTCCCAGCAGGCTGATCATGATCAGGCAAGGAGCATAGAGCCCGATCCCGAGGGTCATCAGCGCACCCAGCGCGAAGTTCCCGAGCAAGCCCACCGTGAGCAGCACGCCATCCAACCCCAGAGCAGTGCCCCCCGGAATCATCGGGTCACCCCGCATGGCGTCGAGGTTCTTGATCACGAAGAGGATCGCCGCGGCAAGCAGCGCCGCGCCCATCCCCAGCTGGATCTTCCGCCTGGGCCAGCGCGCCACGACTCCGGCCCCCAGCCAGGAGCCCACGATCGAAGCGAGAATGAGCAGGATGAGCGTCTTCATCTCCACCTCGACGATCGAGATGTAGATAAAAGCCTGGGTGATGGTGGGCAGCGCGTGCCCGATCGTCATCGTGCCGGGGATCCGCTCGTCCGGGACCAGCCGGAAGAAGCGGAAAAGCACCGTGGTGGGGGCGTAGGAACCGATCCCCAACGTATCGAAGAAATTGGTCCCGAAGCCGATCGCGGCTTCCGTTCCGGTGGGGGCCTTCGGGCCGGGGGCGGCACGCAGCACCCGCCAGAGCGCCACCAGGAATCCGGCCGCGACGACGCCCAGGGCGAGAAAGATCCACAGCTTCGGATTGTCCATGGAACCTCAGGTCGGCCGAACGGCTGCCTGCATTTCGCCCGTGATGCCGTCGGTCGAGTCGACCCGAATCACGATGGCCGTGATGTTGTCCAGGCCGCCGCGGCGGTTGGCGTCAGTGATCATCTTGGTGACGGCCACTTCGGGATTCTCTTCCTCGCTCATGATCCCCGCGATCTGCTGATCCTCCAGCATGCCGGTTAGTCCGTCCGAGGCCAGCAGGACCTGATCTCCCTTCTCGAGGTTCCCGAAGTAGACGTCGGGAGCCACATCCTCGTTCGCTCCGACGCAGCGGGTGATCACATTGCTGTACGGATGGGTGCGAGCCTGCTCCGGGGTGAGCAGTCCGGCATCTACCTGCTCCTGGACGTAGCTGTGGTCCTTGGTGAGCTGAAGGAAGTCGCCCTCCCGCAGCAGATAGGCCCGGCTGTCCCCCACCTGGCCGATCAGGTAGCGGCGTGAAAAGAGGACCATGACCGTCGCCGTGGTCCCCATCCCCCGCTTGTCGTGCTCCGCGAGGGTCCGCTCGAAGATCTCCGCGTTGGCCTTGCGAATCGCGTTGCGCATCCGCCCCGCGGCCTCGCCATCGCTCAAGCCGCGCAGGCTGCCCAGCTCAGTGGAGATGATCCGGACGGCCATCTCACTGGCCACCTCGCCTGCGGCGTGCCCCCCCATCCCGTCAGCCACGATAAAGAGACCGCGGGAGCAGTCGAGCAGGAAGCTGTCCTCGTTCCCGGACCGGACGACGCCAACGTCCGTGTTGCCCGCGCAGGAAATCCGCATCGTCCGCTCAGCCGGGAAGCAGATAGCCGACGGGCGAGCCGAGCCGGGATCCGTTCACGAGAATCATGGCCTCCGGGGATGCGACGGCGGGTCGGCCGCCCGGGTCGAGCTGCATGCCGTGGGAAACGTCCTGAGATGAAACGCGCCACTCAAACGTAGGCGTCGCAGAGGGCCGAAGCAAGGAACTCACAGGGCCGGCTTGACCTCGGGCGAGAGCGGCCCGGTTTCCTGCTCGATGCCCTTGAGACCGTGCCGGACCCAGGCGGAGAAGATCAAGGAACCCGCGATGATGGTGTAGTAACTGATAATGAGTCGCCAGATCAGCGTGTAGAGCGCCGTGAGCGGGCGTGGCACGTAGATCGACATCACCGCCGCCGAGAGCAGCTCGGCAATGCCTGACCCGCCGGGAGTCGGGGCGAAGAAGTAGAGCAGGAAGGTGATGAGCGTCTGCAGCAGGAGCACATCGACGAACTGCGCCTCGATGCCGATCGCGCGCAGGGCCACGTAGCCGGCCATCAGCTTGTTGGCGTGGGACGGCCCGGAAATCACGGTCGCCCAGAAGAGGGCGAGCCAGCCGCGCGGCGTGTTGAACTTGGCGATCGCCTCGTGGGCCTGATCGATGCCGCTCTCGAGCTGCGCGAGGCGCCCCGCGAGCCGGGTAGTGCGCCGCCCGACGAAGCGAATGAGGGCCCTGAGCACGAGGTGGAGCGCGCGGGGCCAGATCACCACCAGGATCATGAGGCCAAAGCCCGCGATAAAGATGCTCAGGCTGGCCAGGAAGAGATCATAGAGGGAAATACCCAGCAGAACGCCGTGCTGGCCGAGCGACTTTCCAGCCCCGAAGGCGATCGCAATCGGACCCGCAATCCCGAAAAACGCCGCGGTGGAGACGAAGGTCATCAGCACCAGGGTGAGCGCGATCGGAACGGGGATCCCGTAACGCCGCATGGTGTAGATGGTCATGGGGGCGTTGCCGGACTGCAGCGGCGTCAGATAGGCTGCCCAGGCCCCCATGCCGCCCGCGAGGATGAGTCCTTTCAGGGGTGCCTGCGGATAGATCGGCTGGGCCAGGAACCAGAGACGGACGCCACCCCCAATCCAGTCCATCGAGGCCAACCCGAGCCCCGCGAGCACCCAGATCCAGTGGATCCGGGGGATCGCCTCGAGCAGCGCACTGGAATTGTTGCCGTAGAAAAGCAGGGCGACGATTCCCAGCAACGAGCCAAGCAGAAAGAGCTCGAACCCGCGCCGGAGAACCTTGGGGGTCAGGAGCCTGCCCATGAGATCTCTAACGTAACCTCCGCTCACTTATTGTTCAGGAGTGGCTGATCCTGTCCTGCGCATCGTCAACGCCCGCCAGCACAATCTGAAGGGCTTCACCGTCGAGCTGCCGCGCCGCCGCTTCGTGGTGCTGACCGGGCCGTCCGGCTCGGGCAAGAGCAGCCTGGCCTTCGACACGCTCTACGCCGAAGGGCAACGGCGCTACATCGAGTCGCTGTCCACCTATGCCAAGCAGTTTCTCGACCGGATGCCCAAGCCACTGGTCGATCGGCTCGAGGGGATCGCGCCAGCGGTCGCCATCGAGCAGAAGAACCCCACGGTCTCGAGCCGCTCCACCGTGGGCACCGCCACGGAAGTCTACGACTTTCTTCGCCTGCTCTGGGCCCGGGCCGGTACCGCCTTTTGCCGGAAGTGCGGCCATCCCGTGGTGAAGGACACCGCCTCCCAAGCCTCAGCACGCATCGGGCAACTCGGCGCGACCAGAGTACGGGTGACCTTCCCAGTCCCCGACTCCGCGCGGGTGACCCACACGGCGCTGGTGGAGAACCTCCGCGCGCTGGGCTTTCTCCGGGTGGAGGCGGACGGGAGAGAGTATCACCTGGATGAGCTTCCTGCTAATACCGACCTCACAGCCGCGCAGGAGGTTCTGGTGGTGGTGGACCGGCTGACTGCGGGAGACGGCGGGCGCCTGGGGGAGGCCATCGCACTCGCTTTCGCCGAAGGGGAAGGCATCTCCGTGGTGCTGCATGAGGGCGGGCGGCTCCGCTTCACGGAGCGGCTCGCCTGCAGCGTGTGCGATACCCCGGCCGTCCCGCAGACACCCCTGCTCTTCTCGTTCAACACTCCGCGCGGAGCTTGCGGGGGCTGCAATGGTTTCGGCGCGGTGCTGGAATACGACGAGTCGCTGATCATCCCGGATTCCCGCCGCAGCCTGCTGGAGGGAGCGATCGATCCCTGGACCAAGCCACGCTACGAAAGCCGGCGGAAGCTCCTGCTGGAGGCGGCACGCAAGCTCGGCGCCGACCCCGCGGCGCCCTGGCGCTCGCTCAAGGCCGTCGTGCAACGCGAGCTGCTGCACGGGAGGGTCGGCCGCTATGTCGGGATCTTCCCCTTTCTCAAAGGCCTCGAGGAGAAGCGCTACAAGCAGTACATCCGGGTCTTCCTGCGCCAATACCAGCTCGCCAAGCCCTGTCCCGCCTGCGGCGGAACCCGGCTGAACGAGCACGCTCTTTCGGTCCGACTCGCCGATTTCACCATCGCCCAGGCTGCGGCGTTGCCGCTCACCAAGCTGCGCGAATGGCTGGATTTCAGAGGGGCAGAGGGGCAGACGGGCGGAGGGACAGAGGGTGAACGGGACCGCTCGAGGCTGAGTCCGGCGCAGCGGGAAATCGCGGGGCACATCTTGGACGAGCTGCTGGCCCGGGTAGACTTTCTGCTCGATGTCGGGCTTGGCTATCTGACGCTGGACCGCCAGGCCCGCACGCTCTCGGGCGGCGAAGCACAACGCATCGCACTGGCCAATGCACTGGGCGCGCGGCTGGTGGACGCCCTGTACGTGCTGGACGAGCCGTCCATCGGATTGCATCCCCGCGATACCGACCGGCTCTTGGCGCTGTTACGACGGCTGCGCGACAACGGCAACAGCGTGCTGGTCGTCGAGCATGATCTGGCCGCGATTCGCCAGGCCGATTTCATGCTGGAGCTCGGACCCGGCAGTGGTGAACGGGGTGGTCAGGTGGTGTACGCTGGCGCGTTGAACGGCAGCATCGCGACGCTCACCGGCGATTACCTCTCGGGCAGAAAGCGAATCGCCGTGCCGAGCGCGCGGCGCCCTGCCGGCCCGCTGTGGCTCAAGCTGCGCGGCGCCCGGCTGCACAATCTGGACGGGGTGAACGTCGACATTCCGCTTGGCACCCTCACGGCGGTGACCGGCGTGTCGGGCAGCGGCAAGAGCTCCCTGGTGCACGACGTGCTCTATCGCCAGCTGGAGGCCCGGCTCCACGGCGAGCATTCCGCCAAGTCGCACCTGGGGGAAGCGGTGGGCGAGGTTGGCGAGCTCACCGGCTGGCAACAGCTGAGCGACGTGCTGCTGGTGGATCAGTCACCGATCGGCCGGTCGCCGCGGTCGAATCCCGTCACCTACATCAAGGCCTTCGCCGAGATCCGTGAGCTGTTCGCCGCGCAGCCGCTGGCCCGCGAGCGGAAATACACCGCCGCAACCTTTTCGTTCAACCTCCCCGGCGGGCGCTGCGAGGAGTGCGAAGGAGCCGGGGCCATCATGGTCGAGATGGTGTTCATGGCGGACGTCTTCGTGCCCTGCGAGTCCTGCGGCGGCACCCGCTACAAGCCGAAGGTGCTGGACGTCCGGACCCAGGGCAAATCGATTCATGACGTGCTGCAGTGGACCGTGGACGAGGCGATCAGCCGCTTCCACCACCAGCCGAAGCTGGGCGCCGCGCTCTGGCAGCTGCAGCAGGTCGGGCTGGGCTACCTGCGGCTGGGCCAGCCCGCGACGACCCTGTCGGGCGGCGAAGCTCAACGGCTCAAGATCGCCCGCGAGCTGGCGCGGGTCGGTAAACGGGGCGGGCGCAAGCTCTACCTGCTCGACGAACCCACTACCGGACTCCACCTCGACGACGTGCGGGTGCTGATTCAGGTACTCGACCGCCTGGTGGACGCCGGGAATACGGTCCTCGTGATCGAGCACCATCCCGACGTGATCAAGCGGGCGGATTGGGTGATCGATCTGGGTCCGGAAGCCGGAGGGGAGGGCGGCAGGGTGGTGGCGCAGGGCACCCCGGAGGCCGTCGCGGCCTGCGGAGCATCGCATACGGGGAGGTATCTGGTACAGGAGCTAGGAGGCTAGGAGGCTAGGAGGATAGGAGGGGATCCGAGAATCCGGGGATCAGGGAATCAGCGTGATCGAGGAGCACCCGCTCCCGGATTGCCTGATCCCCTGATGCCCTTCCGAGCCTCCTAGCCTCCTAGCCTCCTAGCCTCCTAGCCTCTTCCTGAATCAGCTCCCACGCCTTCCGCACCTCAGCTTCCGTCGTCGTCAGGTGTCCCAGCGCCAGGCGTAAGACATACTGGCCTTTGAGCCGAGTACCGGTCAGAAAGAGCTTGCCGGTCGCGTTGAGCCGGGCGAGCAATTGCTGGTTGAGCGCGTCGGCATTGCCGTCGGTGCCTCGCAGCCGAAAACAGACCGTGGCAAGCGGAGCTGCGCCGACCCGCTCAAAATCCGGGTGGGCGTCGAGCCAGTCCGCAAACAGCTTCCCCAGCCGGATGTGCTCGCGCAGCATCGCCTGCAGCCCGGCGACTCCATAACTGCGAATCACGAACCACAACTTGAGCGCGCGGAAGCGGCGGCCGAGCTGGATGCCCCAGTCCCGGTAGTTGACGACCCCGTCGTCGTAATGGGCCTTGAGGATCTCCGCGGAGGCTCCAAAGGAGCGGAGCAAGGCCTGCCGGTCGCGCACGAAGTAGGCGGAGCAGTCGAAGTTGACCAGCAGCCATTTGTGCGGGTTGAACACGAGACTGTCGGCCAGTTCGGCGCCATGCAGAATCCAGCGCAGTTCCGGGAGGATCGCGGCGGATCCGGCGAACGCGGCGTCGACGTGCAGCCAGAGCTGCTCACGCCGGCAGAGCGCCGCGATGCCCGGCACGGGATCGATCGCGGTCGATCCGGTGGTTCCCACCGTCGCGACGACGCAGGCCGGCAAGAGACCCGCGGCCTGGTCCGCCGCAATCGCGTGCTCGAGCGCGGCCAGGCTCATTGCCGCAGCGTCGTCGGTCTCGACCAGGCGGATGTTCGCAGGCGCAAATCCAGCCAGCCGCGCCCCTTTCGGCACGGACGAGTTCGCTTCGGCGCTGGTGTACATCGTGAGGCGATCGAGCTGCCCTGCTCCGCGACCACCCGACCGGCCGACCGCCGCATCGCGCGCGGTGATCAACGCCACCAGCGTCGCGGTCGAGGCGGTGTCCTGAATGACCCCGGTGAACTGCTCGGGCAATCCGAGCATTTGGCGCAGCCACTCCAGCATCACCTGCTCCAGCTCGGTCGCGGCCGGAGAGGTGTTCCACGACATGCACTGCGCGCCGAGCGTGGCCGTCAGCATCTCGGCGAGAATGGAGGGCGGGCTGGTATTGGCGGGGAAATAGCCGAAGAAGCCGGGGTGGCCCCAATGGGTGATCCCCGGCAGAATCACCTGCTGGAAATCCGCAACGATCCGCTCGAACGGCTCCGCGGTTTGGGGCGGCGCCGGGGGGATGCGCGCGCGGATGTCCCCGGGCGCGCAATTCGGCTGGACGGGATAGTCGCCGACCTGGGCAAGATAGTCCGCCATCCAGTCCACCAGCTGATGCGCCTGGGCCCGAAAGGCCTCGGGGTCGAGGGCTGGAGGCTCAGTGGGCATGACGTCTCATGTTAGCATTCTCCCATGTCCGACAGCATTGCCTGCCTCTGGGCCGAAGCGGGAGTCACTCCGATCGACTGGGCCGGAGCCTGCCGGGAGCTTTCCGCCCGCGACCCCGCGCTCGGTGCGGTGATCGAGCGGGTGGGCGGCAGCGGATTCGTCCCGCGGCCTTCGCGCTCGGCGTTCGAATCGCTCACGCACAGCATCGTCTACCAGCAGCTCTCCGGCAAGGCAGCAGAAACCATCTTCGGACGCTTTCGCGCCCTGTACGACGAGCATTTCCCCCAGCCCGAGGCGGTGCTCGCCACGCCGCACCGCAAGCTGCGGAGCGCCGGCCTTTCGGAAGCGAAGGCGCTCGCCATCAAAGACCTGGCGGCGCATGCCAAGCGCGGCGCCATTCCGGAGATCAGCGAGCTCAGGAGGACGTCGCCCGAGGCGATCATCGAGCGACTCACCGTGGTCCGGGGCATCGGACGCTGGACCGTGGAAATGCTGCTCTTGTTTCGCATCGGACACCCCGACGTGCTGCCTGCGCACGACCTCGGCATCCGGAAGGGACTCGCGCGGATCCAGCGCCGGCGCGAGTTGCCCGAGCCCGACGCGGTCATGCGCCGCGGGGAGCGCTGGCGGCCGTACCGCTCGGTGGCGAGCTGGTATCTCTGGCGAGCAGCAGAGCTGCCGCGAGGCCGATCGCGCTCCCGCTCCCGGTGAGCGCCACCAGGTCTCCCGCTTCGACCCGGGTCGCGGCGGTGGGCGCGGGATCGCGCTGCTCGCCGCGCGAGAGCGCGACCACCGTGGCGCCGGTGCGTCCCCGCAAATTCAGTTGACCCAGGGTCTTCCCCGCCGCTTCGCTGCCAGCCATCACCTCGACGGGCACGATCGTGCCGAGTCCCGGCAACATACCCCGCACCACCTCGAACACCCCGGTGTCGCCGCTGTGACTCTGCTTGCCCAGCGCGTGCACCACGAGCTCGGCGCCCGCGCGCGAGTGCTTCTCGAGGTCGGTCGCGGTCCGCCAGAAGGCGAAGCCGAGCACGATGAGATAGGCGGCAACGACGCCCAGCACGCCGTAGGGCGGCACAAACGGCAGGGTGAGCACCGTGAGCGGCACGCCGACCGCGATCACCAGCCCGATTTGCAGCGTGGCGGAAAGCGTCCGGCGGGGTGCCAGACCCTGATCGACTCCTTTCGCGGGCTTGGGCAGCGCCGATTCGGCGAGGGTGAGCGCGAGCCGCCGCATCGTCCGCACCAGCCCGAACGCAAAGGGTAGCGCGAGCAGCGCGCCTCCGGCGAGCAACGCCAGCCGCAATCCCGGGGAGGCCGCTGCGTCCGGCCCGACCCAGCCCGGCAAACGGCGATAGGCGAGCGAGGTGCCGATGATGGCCGCGGTGACGGCCGCCGCATCCAGCAGGAGAAAGCGCACCAGGCGCTTGCGGCGGGCGGCCGGCGCGCTGGCGGGCAGCGGGGCAACCAGGAGCTCCACCCACGAGGCATAGAGGCTCGCCACGGTCTGCACGGGGTGCGGCAGCTTGCGGTCGACCCATTGCGCCACGGCGCCGGCGCGGCGCGCGAGGAGGGGAGTGGTGAAGGCCGTCGCGGTGGCGACCGCGACGGCGACGGCATAGAGCTGGGCCGAGGAAGCCGCGGTGGCTGCGGTCACCGCGCCTAACCCGGCTATCACGAAGGAGAATTCCCCGATCTGTGCCAGGCTCAGGCCCGCGCGGACGGAATCGCGGGTGCCGTAGCCCGCGAGGAACGCCCCGGCAGTCACGCCAATGGTCTTGCCGATCAGCACCACCAGAAAGATCAAAAGCGCCGCGCCCCAGTGGTCAGCGACCGCAGCCGGCTGAAAGAGCATCCCGACCGCGACGAAGAAGATGGCAGAGAAGAGATCCCGTACCGGCCGGATCGTCTGTTCGACGATGTGATGCCGGCCGGATTCGGCCACCAGCGCGCCCGCGATGAATCCTCCCAGGGCCACCGAATACCCGGCCAGTTGACTCACCACGGCAAAACCGAAACAGATGCCGAGGGCCGCGACGAGCGTAGTCTCGGGGCGCCGCAAAGCGACGACCGCCTTCACGACGCGGGGAACCAGGAGCATCCCGACCACGACCATCGCGAGCAGAAAAAGTCCCAGCCGGGCGAGCAGCTCCGCAAGCAGTGGTCCCGACAGGACTCCGCCCCCGGCCACGGTCGTCAGGACCGCAATCAAGAGGATTGCGACCAGGTCCTCCATGACGAGGACCCCAAAGACAATGTCCTTGAGACGCTGGTCGGCCTTGAGCTCGGCGAGAGTACTCGACGCCACCATGGTGCTGGAGATCGCCACGACCCCGGCAGTGAGCAGGCTCTGCAACTGGTTCCAACCCAAGGCGCGCGCCAGTCCGTAGCCAAGCAGCAGCAGCAGCCCCACTTCGACCACCATGGCCAGCGCCACTCGGGGGCCGAGGGAGAAGAGCCGACTGAAACGGAACTCGAGCCCGATCGAGAAGAGCAGGAGCACCACGCCCAGCTCGGCCAGCGTGTAGATGGTGGCGCGATCGTGGATGAGCCAGGGGGGAGTCAGCGGACCGACCAGCATTCCCGCCACCAGGTAGCCCACGATCACGGGAACCCGAAGCCGCTGGAACAGCACGGTCGCCAGAGCGGCCGTGCCAAGAATCAGCGCGAGATCGCGCAGGAAGTAGTGGGCCGCTTCCGACGACACGGACAGATTGTAACTCCACCGCCGGGAGCGCGCCGCCCCTGTCGGCGGGCAGGCGGGGTCTCCATATTAGTCGCGGGAGGGTGTGATGATCCGGATTCTGCTGGTCGATGACGATGATCTCAGCCGCGGCGCGGTGCATCGGATGCTCGAGCGCGCCGGCTACAGCGTGCACAGCACCGGCAACGGGAGCGAGGCCATCGTCCGCTACAAGGCGGACAAGACCGACCTCGTGATCACCGATCTAATCATGCCCGAAACCGACGGGCTCGAGATCATTCAGGAGCTACGCCGGGTCGATCCCGCGGTGCGCATCCTCGCTATCTCGGGCGGAGGCAGAGTCGATGCGGAAGAGTATCTCTCGGTCGCGCGGAAATTCGGCGCGATCGAGGTGCTCCCCAAGCCATTCACCGGCCAGGAGCTCAAGCGGGCGGTCGAACGCGCGCTCGCGCACCAGGCAGGCTGACATCTGCAGCGAGCGGCGCAGTCAAAAAAGACACCCCTCCGGATTTACCCGGGGGGGTGTTTGTCAAAGCAGCTCCCGAGGAGGGACTCGAACCCCCGACCCGGTGATTAACAGTCACCTGCTCTACCAACTGAGCTACTCGGGAAAGCCGCGCAACACAGGCCAAAAATAGCGGCCCGAAGCCGCCCCCTGCAACGTCCCTCCCGCGGAGCCGCCTTGTCCCTGCGACCCGTCACCCAAGTCATCCGGCTGCTCTCTTGGACGCTGGCGCTCGCGGAGCCGCTCTCGGCGCAGAGCGTGACGCGGGCGGCGCCCGAGCTCAAGGCGGGCCGGCTGCTCCAGCCGCTCCGACTCGACGGCCGGCTCGACGAGGCCGACTGGGCCGCCGCCGATTCGATCGCGGGGCTCACCCAGGTCACCCCGATCGAAGGCGCCGCACCGAACAGCCGCACCGTCGTGAAAGTGCTGGCCAGCACGAGGGAAATCGTCTTCGGCATCGTAGCCTACGGCGCGCCCGGCATTCCGATCACCAGCTTTCTCAAGACGCGGGATGGCGCGATCGACGAAGAGGATTTCGTCGGCCTGGTCCTCGACACGTTTCGCGATGGCCGCTCGGGGTACGTCTTCGCGGTGAATCCGGCAGGCGCGCGGCTGGACGGCCTGGTGACCCGGCAGGGCGAGGACGTGGACGACAGCTGGGACGCGATTTGGGAAGCAGCGACGGCGCGGGATGGAAACACCTGGTCAGTGGAAATCCGCATTCCGCTCCGCAGCTTGATCTTCCAACCGGGGCTGACGGCGTGGGGATTCAACATCGAGCGGCAGGTGCAGGCCAACCAGGAAGTGAGCCGCTGGGCCAGCCCCGTCCAGAACCTCGAGGCGACTCAAACCAGCCGGGCCGGCGTGCTGTCCGGACTGCCGGCGTTTTCCCTCGGCTTGGGACTGAGCGTGCGACCGGCGCTCGTCGCGGGCGGCGGGCATCCCGCTCCCGATACGGAGCTCGACGGTACCCTCAAGCCCTCGCTCGACGTGACTCAGCGAGCGGGCTCGAATCTGCTCGCTTCGCTCACCCTGAACACCGATTTCGCCGAGACCGATGTGGACACCCGGCGGACGAATCTCACCCGCTTCCCGCTGTTCTTCCCCGAGAAGCGCACCTTCTTCCTCGAAGGGACGGACATCTTCGAATTCGGGCCCAACCTGGGCACCGAGGTGATTCCTTTCTTCAGCCGACGGATCGGGCTGCTAGAGGGGGAGACGGTGCCGCTCCGGATCGGCGTCAAGCTGAATGGCCGGGCCGGGCAGACCAACTTCGGCGCGCTGGCAACCCGGACCGCTCACGTGGACGGAGTCACCGAGGCGCAGACGCTCGGCGCGATCCGGATAAAACAGAACGTCCTGGAGGAGTCGTCGCTCGGAGCGATCGCGACCTGGGGAGATCCGCTGGGGCGCCGGGGCGCGCTGACCTGGGGAGCCGATGCGATCTATCACACCTCGCATTTCCGCCGCGACAAGAATCTCACCCTGGGCGCGTGGGCTGCAGGCGTGGAGCGTGACGGGCTCGCCGGGGAGCGCTCCGCGTACGGGGCGCTGCTGGACTATCCCAACGATGTCTGGGACATCGTCGCCAGCGCGAAACACCTCGGCGAGGGCTTCGATCCGTCGTTGGGTTTCGTGCCACGGCAGGGCGTTCGAATCTATCGGCTCGGCATCAACTTCGCGCCACGACCGCACCGCTGGGGGATCCGGCAGATGTTCTTCGAGCAGAGTTATTCGCTGGTGACCAACCGGGCGGGCCGCTGGGAGAGCTATCAAATCTTCCTGGCGCCGCTCAACTGGCGCTTCGAGAGCGGCGACCGCATCGAAGCGAACGTCATTCCGCAAGGGGAGCGACTGAGCGCGCCCTTCGAAGTTGCCGACGGTGTCACCCTGCAACCGGGCGCCTATCACTTCGTGCGTTACCGGCTTGAAGCCGAACTGGCATCCCGGCGGCGGCTGGCCGGCCAATTCACCTGGAGGTTCGGAGAGTTCTACAGCGGCCACCTGCACCAGCTCGAAGGCGAGGCGGTCTGGAGGCCCACCTCCAGCTTGATCTTCGAGCTGAACGGCGAGCACGATATCGGGCGGCTGCCCGAAGGAAACTTCGAGCAGACCCTGGTCGGACTGCGGACGCTGGTGAACTTCTCCCCCGATCTGACCCTGAGCTGGTTCGTGCAGTACGACACTGAGTCACGGGAGGTGGGCTCCAATAGCCGGCTCCGCTGGACCTTTGACCCCTCGGGGGACCTTTTCATCGTCTATAACCACAATCTGAAGGACCGCGGCAGCCGGTTCAGCCTCGAGTCGAATCAGCTCCTGATCAAGGCGCAGTACACCTTGAGGCGGTGAGAGGTGAGGGGTGAGGGGGCGAAGGGGTGAGAGGTGAGGGCTGAGGAGTGAAGGGTGAGGGGTTGGGCTGCTCGAAACTTGGACTATTGACCGCCCGAATGCAGGCGCGGGAACATTGAGCGCTGCCAACCATTCACGCTCAAATTTATTGCTATAAATCCATGTGTTGTCATCAGTTACACCGCAGGACGGCTGGACTCTCCCCCCGGGTACGAGCCGGTTAATCAGGCTGGCAAGAAACCTGGGATGCCGATCACTTTACAGTGCATTGTTCCGCGCGCCAGAATGGCATAAAACATTATGGGACAAAGCCTTAGCACATCGCTTGGGGGTTGGGAATCGCGCCGAATCTGATTAGCTTCCAGCCATGGCTCTGCATCCCCTGGTTGGCCACCATCAAGCCCGGCAACGCCTAGCGGCCTCCTTCCGGAGCGGAAGGCTGCCCCAGGTGATCCTGGTGACCGGCCCAACCGGCATCGGAAAGCAGCGCTTGGGGCTCTGGCTGGCTCAGCTGCTCCTTTGCGAGCGACCGGGCGAGGAACCCTGCGGGAGCTGCCGCCCCTGCCGCCTGGTGCTCGAGCTCTGCCATCCCGACCTGCATTGGTTTGTCCCGGTTCCCCGGCTCAAGTCGGGGGAAGCGGACAAACAGGTGGAGGAAGTGGCGGAGCTGCTGGCGGAGGCCATGGCGGCCCGACGGGCCGAACCGTTCTATGAGCCGCCGGACGGCATGTCCTCGCATCCCCTCGCGAGCGCCCGGCTCTTGCTGCGCCGCGCGGCGCTGACGCCGGTCGAAGCAGCCAGAAAGGTCTTTCTGGTCGGCGAAGCGGAGCGCCTAGTCCCCCAGGAATCGAGTCCGGAAGCTGCGAACGCGCTGCTCAAGCTGCTAGAAGAGCCGCCGGCGGATACCTGGATCCTTCTGACGACGACCGAGCCGGAGCTCGTGCTGCCGACGATTCGCTCGCGCGCGGTCCCGCTCAGGGTGTCGCGTTTGCCCGCTCCGGAGGCAAGCCGCTTTGCCACGGCCACTACCGAAAAGGCCGACGCGGAAGCCCGGGCACTGCTCGAGAGCGTAAAGGCCGGCCGCGGAGCCCGCTTTGAGCGGAGCCTCAAGCAAGCCCCGTGGTCGGCACGGGGGGGATTCACCGACCTGCTCGACGCGCTGGCCAGCGAGCTCGCGGGGCGCGCCAGAAAGACCCCGGACCGCGAAGCCGCCGAGCGGCTTACCCGAGCGCTCGAGCGAGTCCAGACGGCACGGGTGGAAGCGCAGGGAAACGTCAATCCTCAGCTGATCCTGGCGGCACTCACCCGAGAGCTGGCGGAGGTCCTGTGAGCCTGAGTCACCTCGATTCCCAGGGCAGCGCCCGAATGGTCGACGTGGGAGAGAAGCCGGTCACCGCGCGAGCGGCAGTGGCCGAGGGAACCGTCCTCATGTCGCAGGAAGCGTTCGAGCTGGTTCGGAGCGAGGCGGTCGCGAAGGGAGATGTGCTCGCGGTAGCGCGGCTTGCCGGGATCCAGGCGGCCAAGCGCACCGGGGAGCTGATCCCACTCTGCCACCCGCTCGGGCTCGATCATATCGAGGTGGAGGCGACCCTCGATCCGGCGCTGCCGGGGGTGCGCATCGTTGCAGATGTGCGCGCCGTCGCCCGGACCGGCGTCGAAATGGAGGCACTCACCGCGGTCGCGGTGGCTTGTCTGACGGTGTACGACATGGTGAAGTCAGCCGATCGCGCGATGCGCATCGACGCGATCCGGCTCTTACATAAAACCGGTGGCCGGAGCGGAGACTATTCCGCAGCCGAGCCTTCCGGATAATCGGAGGCCCGATGCGAAATACCTGGAACGAGCTGGCGCCACCCCGTCGGCACAAACGTCCGTGGCGACCCCTGCTCGCAACCGGCGCGGCGATCCTGGGCGGAGCCGGGCTGGTAGGGGTTCTGGCCGCGGCGCTGACCGGCCTGAGCGCGGCCAAGGACAGTCGTATGGTCGCACCCGCCGCCGTGCAGCTGGAAGTCGGCGCGCTCCGGAGTGAGCTGGATGATGTGCGCGGCCGACTGGCGCTGGCCGAGGTCCGGCTCGAGCACATGAATGCGGTCGCGAAGTATTCGGCGCTCTACGGCGTGCCAGCCGACCTCGCGGGCGCGATCTATGATATTGCGCTCGCCGAAGGCATCCACCCCTCGCTCGGGTTCCAGCTCGTGAAGGTGGAGAGCCGCTTCCGGCCCGACGCGCGGAGCGTGCGCGACGCGATCGGCTACACTCAGCTGCGCTTGAAGACTGCGCGTATGTACGACTCCACGGTAACGGAGCGAGCGCTGCTGAATCGCGACACGAATCTTCGGCTGGGCTTCCGCTTCATGAAGGATCTGCTGGCGCGATTCGATCAGGACCTGAGTCTTGCGCTGCTGGCCTATAATCGGGGGCCGACCCGCGTCGCGGAGATGGTGACACGCGGAGAGGACCCCGCGAACGGTTACGCCGAAGCTGTCTTGAGAGGAGTTAAGAAGGGATCGTAAGTCGCTGACCGGCCAGCAAGGGGCGGCCGGCGCGCATGCTGTTCGCGGTACGCAGCGCCTGAATGGTGACCTTATAGCGGCGGGCGAGACTCGTAAGGGTCTCGCCCGCTCGCACGATGTGGATCCGTCCAGCAGAGGCACTCACCGCGCGGGAGGCAGGCCGCGACGCGGGACGCGACGCGCCACCCGGTCCAACCCGCAGCACTTGACCCACCCGGATCACTGCCTTCGCGCTCAGATGGTTCCAGGCCCGCAGCTTGGCCACACTCACCCGGTAGCGACGCGCGATGCCACCCAGGGTCTCGCCGCGCCGGACCCGATGGGTCGAGCCGGAGGCGGCCGGAC
>DASYTT010000037.1:0-117048 GCA_036002045.1 Gemmatimonadales bacterium | reverse complement strand
CTCGGCGTGGCATTCCTCGCACGTCTGAGCGTTATCGCTGGAGTCCATCTGCACCACCCCCGCATGCTTGGTCGAAAAGTCCTTCAACGGCTTGGGAATGCCGCCATGACAGTTGAGGCAGCGGGGGTGGCGAAACACCGGCATCATCTTGAGCCAGGTCTTGATCGAGTTGAGTTCCTGGGTGGAGGTGAGAGGGCACGAGCCTCCGGCCTGCAGGGGCAACCCGGCGGCAGTGGACGCGGAGACCGTGCCGGTACCGCGGCCCCAGGCGATCGCGACCATCAGGAGAACTGACGCGGCCAAGACGGGCGTAACCGCTCGAGTTGTGAAAGCCTGATGCAGTGACATCGCAGCTCAATTTCAGATGAGAAGGGCCACCGGCTTGACGCTGCCCCGCCAGATGGTCGCGTTACGGCTTCGGTCTTCCGATCGTGATGATGGTCGTCTCGGTGATGGTCTGGGTGGATCCCTTGTTGTCCGGGAGCTTGAGCTCCTGACTGATCACGCACTGAGCCAGGAAGGCTGTTCCGGTCTCGAGTTTGCACCACTTCGCGTCGGGAATCGCGAATCGGAAATTGGTGCGCGCGGCCTCCATCATCTGGTTGGCGTTGGGGACCACCTGGTTCATCAGTTTGCCGAGGTCCGCCATGCCAGCCGGTGTCTGGTTGTTCTTCATTTTCTCGGCCATCGCCGCAAGCTCTTCGGGTTTCATCGACATCACTTTCTGCATGTCAAACCCGCCGGCGGGCTGGGTGGGAGCTGCGCCTGGTGCAAGCGGCGCCAGTCCTTGCATGGGCCCGGCACCCGGGCCACCGTGGATGGACGACCACGCCGCCGAGAAGATGGCGTCCGTTTCACCCGCCGGAGCTGCGACCATACCGGACAGGGGAGGCGGTCTGGGGCATCGCCAGCGAGTCGCGTGGATGTCGGGGGCTGGAACGATTTGGAGGGCAAACTTCGGTTCTGGTTTGACGGACATCCCCAGCCAGAAATCGAACTCCGTGGGGGGATTTGAAAGAATAGCGACAATGCAGCCGTTGGACCGAGTGACGTCCACGAACGACCAGGTAATCTTCGCGGTGCTTTGACCGGCGCCCGTGGTAAGCTCCCAGTCGGGCTCCGAGAGATCCGGCGCGAGCTTGAGGAGGATCCTGCCCTCTCCCCGGATCGTGCCCGTTTCATTGGCTGGGCCGTCATTGACGATTTGCAGGCTGGTTTTGAGGTGCACTTCCAGCTTGTCGACGACGCAGCCGCAGTCGGGATCTCCGACGAAAGAGCCACCCTGCGCCGCCACCCAGTCCTTGGCCTGCTGGATAAGTTGCGCGTGGCTGCCTGGCGGTGGCGCGGCGGACATGCTGCGCCCCGTTTCGGCCTCATAGATCGTCTGGCCGCCGTCGGTCAGTCCACGCTTCCCCTCGAACGCAAGCTTGATGAACGGAGTCCTGCCGCCGTCGCGGACGATGTGATCGAGGAATGATCTCGCGTCGCCATCGAAGCTGATATGCATCCCGCGACAGATCTGAACGTCGGTCTTGTTGGTCCAGGTCGGGGCCGCTGCGGCATCCCCCCAGCCCTCGGCGTGGCATTCCTCGCATGTCTGAGCGTTATCGCTGGAGTCCAGCTGCACCACCCCGGCATGCTTGGTCGAAAAGTCCTTCAACGGCTTGGGAATGCCGCCATGACAGTTGAGGCAGCGGGGGTGGCGAAAGACCGGCATCATCTTGAGCCAGGTCTTGATCGAGTTGAGTTCCTGGGTGGAGGTGAGAAGGCACGAGCCTCCGGCCTGCAGGGGCAACCCGGCGGCAGTGGCCGCGGAGACCGTGCCGGTACCGCGGCTCCAAGCGACCGCGACGATCAGGAGAACTGACGCGGCCAGGACGGGCGTAACCGCTCGCGCAGTAAAAAGCCGTGGACTGGACATCAGATCTTCACCAGCTCTACCCGCCGATTGTTCTGCCGGCCTTCCGCGGTCGTGTTCGACGACGCGGGTTTGGTGCTGCCGAGCCCTTTCGCGCTGAGACGCATGGCCTCGATGCCATAGTCCTTGACCAGAGCAGCGGTCACCGCAGTGGCTCTCGCCTCACTCAGGGTCAAGTTCGCGGCTGCGATGCCTACGTTATCGGTATGCCCCTCTACCGACAGCTTGAGCTCGGGGTGCGCGGTCAGCATCGCCCCGATCTCCTTGAGCGTGGGCGCCGATTCCGGCCGGATCCGATCGCTCCCCGTATCGAAGAGAATGCCCTGCGTGGCCACCCGGCCCTTGAGTGCCAGCTGGTCGTAGATGGTCTTGTCGCTCGCGGCCACCCGAATCCGTCCCAGGTAGACCGGATTCTCCTCGCCACGGCCTTCGGCTTGAAGGGTCAGGCCTTTGGAGCGCTCGAAGTTTGCGTTGGGGATGTTGGCGTAGCGTTTTTCGTCGAGGTAGATCTTGATGTATTGCCCGTCGCCGAGAATCCGGAGCTGCGACGGCTTCCCACGGTAGCGGGCTTTGTTGACTTCGTTGAGTGCGATCGCCGCCACTCCTCCGCCACCGGCCCATTGCGAGAGTCCTGCCCCGTCGACCCCCCATTCGATCGTCGAAGTCTTGCCCGTGTTGTTCCAGGTCAGGCCGCCCTGCAGCCGGAAGGCCGCCCCGTCGAGCACCTTGCGGTTGATCACATCGATCTCGATGGTGAACTTGGCCGGCAGCGCTTCCGGGAGCGGTATCCCGAGCGTGCTGCTTCCCGTGATTCGTACGTAACGCTGCCCGTCGAGCTCGACAACCTCCGAGTTTCCGCTCCGGAACGTGAGCCGCTTCGGGAAATTGCCGACTTGATCGTCGAGGTAGTCGGCGAAGAGGATCACCCGATTGCCCGGAACGAAATCGTAGTTGACCCAGAGCTTCGGCCCCATGGGCCCGGAGTCGGCCGGGCGTGTCTGGGCAACGCCAGGCGACGTCACGATCAGACCGAGACCCAGCAGGTGAAACGGAGTCCGGGTCCGCAGGTAACGGCGTGTCATAGTGCGTCTTCTCCAAAAAGTTGTTCACGGTCGATGGCCCCTGTGCGACCGCAACGGTCTTCAGGGCGCCGCACGGTGGAGTCGGCCTGGCGTCGAGCTGCCCCCAGTTCAGGGAACGGTACCTCGCCGCCAAGCGGAAGGCGGGTCTCTGAGCGACCCTCCGCTCCGCTCACGGAACGACAATCGTGGTGTCGGCGCTGGTGGCCGCGATCACCTGGGTAGAAGTGCCATAGGCCCCGTTGAGCCGCAGCCATTCTGCCACGAGCGTGAACCGTTGTGTTCCTGATGGCACCGCAGCCATCACGAAGGTGCACCCTGCCAAACCAGCGCAATTGCCACTGGGGAGCTTGCTTGCACCATAGGAACCGGTGACACGCAGTGAATTGGGCAGGACCGGCGCATTGCTTGAGGGCGGCTCGTACCTCGCTCGGAGCTTCACCGTGTCCGCGCTTATCGTGGCCGAGAGCCAGCGCAGAACAACGGGGGCAGGAGCGGTCCAGGATACCGTATGGCTGCCGGCCTCGCCGTTGGCCGCCAGGGCCGTCACACGATAGAGGTAGGTCGCGCTGGAAACGATTCCCCCGAGGCCGTCACTGAAGCTCGCAGTCGGATACACGCCGCCGGCAAGAAATCGTCGAATCGGTGACGCCCCACCGCAGGATGTGGCCGCAAGGGCCCACTGGCCGCTTCCCTGGAGGCTCCGCTCCATCCGATACGCCACGACCCCGGTGTTCTTCGCCTCGGGCCAGCTCAAATCCGCTCCGCTCGGATACGGCCCTTCCCAGGTGATCTGAGAGGGGTCCGTCCATGGATCCAGAACGGCCAGCGGCGGCTGGCTGGACAGAGGGGCCGCGCAAGTTGGATCGGGCCTGGTCCAGGTGATCCGTCCCGTCACGCTTGTCCCGCCCCCGAGCACTGCGGTGACCTCGTACAGATAGGCGCCCGCAACAGGAAATCCGACACCGAGCGGGCCAGGATCGGTCCAGGTGCTCGAGGTAATCCCTGCGTAGGTCCTCGGACCGTAGCCACCAGGCAGAGTACGAGTAATCGAGTAGGTGGTGGCACCCGTTACAGGTCGCCAGGAGAGGTTCGCCGAGGCAGTGGTCCCGCTCACCGTAAGCCCTGTGAGGCTCACCCTCCCCGCACTGCTGTCGATCGGCTGACTCGTGGTGAGGATGCTGGTGCCGGCGGGACCCACAATTGGCGAGATCGGCTGGGGGGCCGGCGCCGTCGGTGCCGCTGCTACGGGAACGGTCCCGATCGTGGTGATCAGCGGAGCAGCGATCACGGCCGTCGGTGGGGGCGTCGGACAGCCGGGAGGGTTCCATGCACCAGCCGTCTTCCCTACAAGCAACGTCGCGGTGGTTTCAAACGTGACTCCGGCGACCCGAGTCTGATCCGTGAGCAGCGGGCTCGGATATGTGGCGGTAATGGTGGCGACCGCTCCCACCGCGGCTCCCTGGCAGCTGCAGACCGACCAATGGTACGCATCGGTGTACTGCCCGACCATCGACTTTCCGTCAGCCGTTGTTACCGTCATGTCGAAATCCGCCATCGAAATCAGCGTCCCTGCCGGATTCCGCGGTATGGCGCGGATGGCTGGGTCGAACACCTTGAGGCTCACCGCGCCGCAGGACCCGATGGCCAGCGGAGTTGGCGGGAGCCCGAGCGTCACCGTCCAAGAGCTTTGGGCCCCCGCCACGGCCGGGAGCAAAAGACTTGCAGCGAAACCGAGGCCGATACGGCGTCGACGGCTGTGCGGGTCGGGATAGGTCACGGAAGTGTCTTCTCCAGGTAATTGTTCGCCGGCTTCGGATCGGGAGTGTCGCTCATGGCAAGCACACCGAATGACTTCGGGATCCCCGGCGGAAGCGGATTCATGGTGGGCGTGACGGTCACCGTCCACGGCGTCTGCGCACCGACAATCGGTAACCCGAGCGCGCACAGCGTGAGCACCAGCCCCATCCCTCGCAAATAGTGGCGTGTCACCGCAGCATCCCTTCCGCATAATTGTTTCCCGGCTTCGGATCCGGGGTGTCGCTCATGGCGAAGGCGCCGAAAGTCCTTGGGATTCCCGAGGGCGGCAGCGTTGTCATCACGAAGACCTCTCGACTGCCCCGCACCGGCAGCGTGCCCAGCTCGCAGGTAACCCGCGCCCGCAGCACGCTGATCCCGGGCGGCCCCGCACTCGCCGTGCACCCCACGGCCATGCGCACAATGCCAACGCCGACGGGGACCAGGATCTCTACTCGTGCGGTCCTGGCCTCATCGTCGTTGTCGCTGTACACCACGATCCGCGCCAGGAGGTTCGCATCGAGCCGGGTAACCCGCAGTGATTGGACCTGGATGTCGGCGTGCCAGAGCCGCTCTTCCGCGCTCGCCGGCCATCCCACCGTGAGCACGGCCACGAACACGGCCATGGCGGTCCAGCTCTGAGTCCGCACGCTACGGCAGCTTCTCGAACTTGATGATCTCGATCTTCACGTCGCCGGCCTTGGGAAGTTTCCGGCCCGCGCTGAGCGAAGGAGGAAGCTCGCTCACCGCGAACACTTTCTGGTCGGAGACGCCGTTGGCCGCCATGAGCGCCCAGACCTTCGCCACCCGCTTGCGCGCCAGAGCGGTGTCGGGCGCGACACCCTTCTCCCGTGGCGCCTCGGCCGAGACATGCATGAGGTACGTGCCCTCGACCAGGGCGATCGCCTCCGCGAATGCCACGAAGCTGGCCTCGAAGCCGGGCTCGAACTCCTGGGTCCCTTCGATGAACTTGGCTTGCTTGAGCTCGAGCCTTCCCTTGCCAAGCTCGCGCAGCATCGCGGTCTTGTCCTGCGGCTTGCCCCCCAGCATTCCTTTGACACCCTTGATTGCCCCGGGCGCGGCACTGACCGCCAGACCCACCGGCGTCATGCTCGCCACTGCTCCCATCCCACCCATCCCACCGGCAGGAGAAGCAGCGGGCGCCGCTCCGCCGATCACCCCACCCAGCGCAGCTCCTGCCATCGCCGCACCGGCATCAGCCCCGCTCGGCATTCCTGGGATTCCCGCCGGCATGCCCGGGATCACTGCGGCTGGGTTGCAAGGCGCCGACGCGGTCTGAGTCGTATCTACGGCCTTTTTGACGATGCCCTTCGTCGCTCCCACGATCGCGGCACCTGCGGTTACTCCATAACCGGTTCCGCAGGGCGCCACGCCGCCCAGCGCATTCGCCACCCCTCCGGCCGTCTTGTTGCCGAGCGCCGCTTGCACCCCGGCCCCGGCTGCGGCGGTCGCGGCCGGTTCCGCCAGTCCCTTGGCGATTTTGCCGAGCTTGCTGGGCTTCTTGACCTTCTTGGTGCTGTCCGTCTTGCTGGTATCTGTTGCCGCCTGGGTCGACCCAATCGCCAGGGGAGTCGCCGACATGCCGAGTGCCAGAATCAGACTGAGGGTGATCAGTCGCATGGATTGACCTTCTTCCGACGAGAGGGCCCGGGCCGACCGCTTGGCGCTTTGGCTCCGGAAGGGCTAGATATCGGGGGCAAGCTACGCGCGATGGGTCAGCGCGCGTTCACCCTCCAATCAGCGCAGAATCATCACAGCTAACGTGTTACGCCTGCGAACGTTCGGCGGGCTCTGGGTCGAGAGTTCGGACCCCTCGAAGAGCCCGGCTCCCCCACCCAGGCGCCTGGCCTTGCTCGCTGTTCTGGCGGCGGCGGGTCCTCGGGGCTTGAGCCGGGATCGCCTGCTGGGCATCCTCTGGCCCGAGGGGACTGAGGAGCGGGGGCGACACGCGCTGGCACAATCGGTGTACAGCCTGCGCGCGGACTTGGGCAGCGATGCGGCGATCACCGGATCGACAGAGGTGAAGCTCGACCCCGCAATCATCGGGAGCGATGTGGGCGACTTCACCGCCGCTCTCGCCCGGGGCGATCGGGAGACGGCCGCACGCCTCTACAGCGGACCGTTTCTCGACGGATTTTATCTGTCGGACGCCGCGGCCTTCGAGCGCTGGGCCGAGGAAGAGCGCGCGCGTCTGGCCGCAGCCGCGATCGCTGCCATCGAGCAGCTGGCCCTCGCAACGGGTGAGCTTGCCTGGCGACGGCGGCTGACCGAGCTCGATCCCCTGCGCGGGCGCTACGCCGCCGACTATATGACTGCGCTCGCGGCCACGGGTGATACTACCGGCGCGCTGACACACGCCCGTGCGCACGAGCTGAAGGTGCGGCGTGAGCTCGAAGCGGCACCGGAACAGGAAGTAACCCGGCTGGCGGGGCGGTTGCGTGCCGAGCGGGCGAAGCCGCTGGCCGCTGGTGCTGCGGGGCCGGCTGTTTTGGATCTCCCCGCCACAGCTTCAACCGTTGACTCCGCTCCGCCAGTCGGCCGTCGTCGGGCGTGGCTCGCCAGTACAGTCGTGCTCGCCGTGGCCCTCACCGGTTTCCTGCTGTGGCGCTCGAGCAGTTCGCGCCCCGGCCCCGGCCTTCCCCTCCTCGCCGTGGGATCGGTGCGGGATGGCGCGGCCCGCGACTCGGCCGCCAGCGGGGGGGTCCTCACCGACATGCTTGCCACGAGCCTGGGCCGCATCCGCGGACTGAACGTGGTCGCGAACTCCCGGTTGCTCGAGCTGATCCCGGGCGGGATCGACACGGTAGCGGGGACACTGCCCGAGGCGGCTCGCCGCGCGGGAGCGCGGGAGATCCTCGAGGGTGAGCTCGCCTTTGCCCCCGATGGCGGGCTGCGCTTCGAGCTCCGCCGCATCGATCTGGTTTCCGGAGTCGTGCGCCGGGGCTATTCCGTCCGGGCCTTCGATCGCTATGCGGCGGTGGACAGTGCCACCGCATCCATCGCGGAGGATTTCGGTCTCTCGGCTCCGACCAAGCCGATCGCCGAGCTCAGCACCTCGTCACCCATCGCCTACCGGCTGTACGAGGAAGGCTTGCGAGCCTTCTATCAGTATGACGTCGCGGCGGCGAGCCGCCTGATGAATGCTGCACTGGCGGAGGATTCGACCTTCGCCATGGCGGCCTACTATGCCTGGCGCAGCGCTTCGGGAGTGAGCGAGCGTGTGGTGACGACGTTGCGAGAGCGGGCGGTCCGACTGGCTCCTCGCGCTCCCGACCGCGAACGGCTGCTCATCCTTGGCAGGATCCTGGTGCCGAACGAGGATCCCGCCGCGCTCGCCCCGGCGGAGTCCCTGGCCATCCGCTTTCCCGCCGACCCGGAAGGCCAGGGATTGTTCGGCATCGTGCAGCAGGTGCGGGGAAACTATCCCGCTGCAGCCGCCGCGTATCTCCGCGCAGTCGCGCTCGATTCCGCCGGCAGCGCCGAGCCCGACGCGGTCTGCCACGCGTGCGAATGGCTTCACAATTTGTTCAACCTCTACTCTGCCTGGGACTCCACGCCGGCCGCCGAACGGGCGGTCCGATCCTGGATCCGTTTCCGGCCCCACGCACCTCAGCCGCTCGGGATGCTGGCGGAAATCCGCTGGCGCCAGGAGCGCTGGGCCGAGGCGGACGTGTTGCTTCGCCGCGCCGATTCGTTGAGTCCCGGCGTCGACGACTACGACGCGCAACGGTTTCGCGCAGCGATTCGACGGGGCGAGTACGACGAAGTGGGCCAAGCCGCGGCGCTGGCACTCGCCGATCCGGACCGTGATCGCCGCAGCGAGGCACGCTGGGTCTGGCTGATCGCGCTGCGGAATCAGGGGCGCCTGCGGGAGGCCATGGCCCTTGCCGCGGACGGACGGATTCCAGGAGGCGGACAGCTTTCCGGCGCTTCGCTCGAGCCGGATGCAATCCACGCAGCGATCATTGCATTCGAGAGCGGCGCTCATGCAACGGCGGTACGCGGTTTCCGCAAACTGGCGGCCGCGGCCAACACGATTCCGCAAGCCGGGCACCGTGCCCGAGGGGTGACGTGGAATCTCACCCATGCGGGGGTCGCCTATGCTGCCGCCGGAGACACCGCCACGGTCCACCGCCTGGCCGACAGTATCGAGGTCATTGGCCCTCGAAGCCTGTTTATTCGGAGCACCCGGCTACACCATTTCCTGCGCGGGTTACTGCTGGCATCGGCTGGTCGCCACGCCGAAGCGGTGGAATCATACCGAAGAGCGGAATACTCGCGAACGGAAGGCTACACGCGGATCAACTACGAGATGGCGAAGAGCTTGCTGACCCTCGGCCGGCCGGTGGAGGCGCTCGCCCCGCTGCAGGCCGCGCTCCGCGGGGGGATCGATGGAGCGAACCTGTACATAACCCGCACTGAGCTCCACGAGCTATTGGCGCAGGCGTTTGCCGCCGCCGGCATCCGAGACAGCGCCGCGACCCATTACCGCGAAGTGGTGCGTGCCTGGGCGAAGGGCGATCCACCCTTTCAGGTTCGCCGCAAGGCCGCGGAGCGGTGGCTGGCAGCGAGGAGCGGGTAGGCGTTACAAGCCGAGGTTCGCTTGAACGCTGCGGACCGATTCGGCGGAAGCCTGCAGGTCCTTCTGCTCCTGGGCGGTGAGCTCGACCTCGAGGATCTGCTCCAGGCCACCTCGACCGAGCTTGCAGGGGACTCCGCAGAAGATGTCGCGTAGCCCGTACTCGCCCTGCAGCCACGCCGCACAGGGGAGCACCCGCTTCTTATCGAGTGCGATCGCCTCCACCATCTGGACTGCCGCGGCGCTCGGAGCGTAATATGCCGACCCGGTCTTGAGATGGGCCACGATCTCGGCGCCGCCGTTTCTGGTGCGGGTTACGATCGCGTCGAGCTTGTCCTTGCCAAGCAGCTGCGATACCGGAATCCCCGAGACGGTAGTGTAGGACACCAGTGGAACCATCGTATCCCCATGCCCGCCCAGCACCATCGCCTGGATGTCCTCCACCGACACCGCCAGCGCTTCCGCGAGAAAGGTCCGGTAACGCGCGGTATCGAGCACCCCGGCCATGCCGAGCACGCGCTCGCGCGGAAAGCTGCTGGCGCGCATGGCGACGTAACACATCACATCGAGCGGATTCGAGACCACGATGATGATCGCTTCAGGAGCAATCCGGGCGATTTCCTTCCCCACCGTCTGCACGATGCCGGCATTCGTCTTGACCAGATCGTCTCGGCTCATCCCCGGCTTGCGAGCGATCCCAGCCGTCACGACGAACAGCTCCGAGCCCGCGGCCGGCTCATAGTCGTTCGCGCCGATTACCCTGGTGTCGTAGCCCTCGATCGGACCGGATTGCCATTGGTCGAGCCCCTTGCCCTGCGGAACCCCCTCGACCACATCTACCATGACGACGGTGCGGGCGAGGCTCTTTTCCGCGAGACGGACGGCTGCCGAAGCTCCCACGTTGCCAGCCCCGACGACCGTGATCTTGTTCAGCATGGGAGGTCCCTGACGATGGATCCACAGATTTCACAGATGACACAGATTGCTTATTCCGTCATTCGTATCTGTGTAATCTGTGTAATCTGTGGATTGTGGTGGCTGTTGACGGCACCGAATGTAGCTGGAAAAGTCGCTATGCGCGCCGGGGCCGACTGCGCCGACGGGGCTTGGCCGGAGTAGTGACCTCCGACTCGTCCTCCGCGAATTCCGCGGCTTTCTCCGCGGCTTCCACGCTCCCCAGCTGGCGCAGCGCCTCGTAGAGCACGATGCCAGCCGCGGTCGCCAGGTTGAGGCTGCGCACCTTTCCGCTCTGCATCGGAATGGTGAAGCAGCGCTCCGGGTATTTCTCCAGAATCCGGTCCGGCATCCCGTCGGTTTCGTTGCCGAAGATGAGGACGCTATTCGGCTGAAAGCGTGCTTCAGTCAGCGGACGGCTGGCTTTCGCGGAGAAATAGAGGCAGCGCTCCCGCGTCATGGCATCGCGGAAAGCTCGCCAGCCGGGATGGATCCAGAGGTCGACCGCGTCCCAATAGTCGAGGCCCGCGCGGCGAAGGGCGGAATCGTCCACGGAAAACCCCAGCGGCTCGATCAAGTGCAGGCTGGTATCGGTTGCCGCGCAGAGCCGGGCGATGTTGCCCGTATTCGGCGGAATCCTGGGTTCAATCAGGGCGATATGGAGCATTGGGCCGGTCGTAGGTGGCAGGTGGCAGGTTCCACCCGCAACCTGCCACCTGCGACCTTCAACCTCCTCTTGTGTGCATTTCCCGCCTGGGGTCCTGCCGCAGTCCCTCCACCTGGTAGAGGACACCTCGCCCCGGCAGCGCAAGCCGCTGCTCGGCCCCGCGATCCTCGCGACGCCGCCAGGTGCTCGCGATCAGCTCCGCCAGCTCCGCGTCGGTCCGTCCCAGGCGGAGCGGCTCGCGGAGGTCCACACCGCGCTCGCCATACAGACAGGTAAACCAGGTGCCATCGGCGGTCACCCGGCTGCGATCACAATGCGAGCAGAAGGGGGCGGTCACCGAAGCAATGATCCCGAAGACCGTCCCATCGGGCAGCCGGAAGCGCTCCGCCGGCGCGCCGGGGCTGTCCGGATCGAGCAAGGGTTCCGGCCGGCCATAGCGGCTCGCGACCACCTCGAGCAGAGCTGCCCGCGTGACGACATCCTCCATTCGCCAGCGGGTTGCCCCACCCACATCCATGTATTCGATGTAGCGCAGCTCGATTCCCTTGGCCCGGGCGAACTCCAGCAAGTCGAGCACTTCGTCGTCGTTGAATCCCCGGATCACGACGCTGTTGAGCTTGATCCGCTCGAAGCCTGCCGCTTGCGCCGCGGCGATACCCGCCAGCACGTCGGCGTGCCGTGCGCTGCGGGTGAACGCCAGCATCCTCTCCGGCCTCAGGGTGTCCAGGCTGACCGTCACCCGGCGCAGTCCCGCCGAGCGGAGCGTCGCTGCGTTCGGAGCGAGCAGAATGCCGTTGGTGGTCAAGGCGAGATCGGAAAGCTCCGGGTGTGCCGCCAGCAGGGAGACCAGGGTGGGCAGGTCATGCCGCAACAACGGCTCTCCCCCGGTCAGCCGTACCTTGGTCACGCCGAGCCGGAGAAAAACTCCGGCCAGCCGGTCCAGCTCCTCGAAGGTCAGCAGCGATTCGCGCGGCAGCCAGACGTAATTTTCCTCCGGCATACAGTAGCCGCAGCGCATGTTGCAGCGATCGGTGACGGATAGCCGGAGGCTTCCCAAGGGGCGCCCCATATAGTCGGCAAGGGAAGCGTGAAGGGGGAAGCGAGAAGAGAAGTCAGTCATGACACGGAGCTCCCGCTTCTCTCTTCGCTCTTCGCTCTTCCCTCCTCAACCCACTCAACCGTACCATCCGCGTAGGTCTCCCGCTTCCAGATGGGCACCCGGCGCTTGAGCTCCTCGATGACATAGCGGCAGGCGGCAAACGCTTCGTCCCGGTGATTTCCCGCCACGGCAATCGCCACGGCAACCTCACCGATCGTGAGCTCTCCCAGGCGATGCTGGAGCGCCACCCGCACCGGCCAGCGGCTCTCCGCCTCCGCGATAATCTCCCCGCAGACGGCTTCGGCCATCGGCTCATAGGCGCTGTAGGCCAGGCCGCGCACCGGGCGACCGCCGTGATGATCCCGCACCAGCCCGACGAAGCTGCTCACACCGCCGCGCTCGGGGGCGGCCACCGCCCGCAACAGCTCGTTCAGCTCGAGCGGGCGCTGCGACAGGTAAGCCACCGTCACCCTCCCGCCAGGGGTGGGAGCACCGCGACCTCATCGGACGGTGACACGGGCGCGTCCGGTTTGGCCTGCCGCAGATTCACGGCGACCAGAGTTGCAGCCCCGATCGCGGCTCCACCGGGCAGCGCCCGCAGCCGCTCCAGCACATCCCGCACATTGTTGATGCCGTTCGCCGGAAGCTCGAGCTGCGTCGCGCCGAGGAGCTCGGCATAGCGCGCGAAAAGTTGAATGCGGATGACAGGGGGGGCGCTCGGGACGGCAGGCATGACTCCCAAAATAAGCCGGGCGCCCTTTCGAGGGCGCCCGGAAGCGCTTGCGTCACTCGCTCTCTTCGTCAGGCCCGTCGAGCCCCTCATGCGGCTCGTCGGCGACCAGCGCCCGCAACTCCTTGCTGGGCTTGAAGACGGGCACCGGGCGAGCAGCCACTTCCACCGGTTCGCCGGTCCTCGGGTTCCGCGCCATACGGGTCTTGCGCCGGCGGATCTTAAAAGTGCCGAAACCCCGTACTTCGATGTTGTGCTGCTCTTTGAGCGCGCTCTTGATTGCATCCAGGAATGAATCCACGACACGTGCACAGTCTTTTTTGGAGATCAGCGGCCCGGAAGTGCGAGCCATCGCGGCGGTTACCTGCTCTACGAGGTCGGCTTTCGTCATGCTCCCCCCAGATAGCGGAACCGGACTGGCTATCACCCCCAGCGAGAGGCGTCCGTTCCGCCGATAGTAGGAGCTTAACCCTTGTCTGTCAAGAGGTTGCGTGCTTGGAGCCCATTCCGGAGGCCATCAGTTCCAGGAATTCGGCAAAGTGCGGGTGAGCATCGTGTGGTCCGGGCGACGCCTCGGGATGATACTGCACCGCGAAAACCGGAAGTGCTTTGTGCCGAAGACCTTCCACGGTTCCATCGTTGAGATTCACATGGGTGACCTCGAGATCGGGCGCCCCCGGGATGCCATCGGGGGTTCCCTCGACCGAAAAACCGTGGTTTTGGACCGTGATCAGCACCTTTCCGGTAGCGATGTCGCGGACGGGATGATTTCCCCCCCGATGGCCATAGGGGAGCTTGACGGTCCGGCCCCCGAAGGCGAGGCCGAGCAGCTGATGGCCGAGGCAAATCCCGAAAGTCGGGAGTCCACTGTTGGCGAGCTCTCGGACGTTGGCGATTGCGCCGCCCAGCACGGCGGGATCTCCCGGGCCGTTCGACAGGAAGAGCCCGTCGGGACTCAGGGCGCGTACCTCGGCTGCGGTCGTCTCGCTCGGGACGACCGTTACTCGGCAACCACTGTCCGTCAGCATCCGCACGATGTTTCGCTTCATCCCGAAGTCATACGCCACCACATGGGGACCGCGCTCACCCTCGCTCCACGCCGTTCGCGTCGAGGCCTGAGTCGCCAGATCGAGCCCTTCCATCGAGGGCGCTGCGAGCAACCGATCCAGCAAGGCCCGGGTGGGCGCGTCTCCTTCGGCGATGAGCCCGCGCATCGCCCCGCGCGAGCGGATGTGCCGGGTGAGTCGCCGGGTGTCTACTCCCTCGATGACCGGGATGCCGGCGCGGGCGAGCCATTCGGCCAGACCTCCCGTTGCCCGCCAGTTCGAAGCGGTCCGGGAGAGTTCGCGCACCACCACTCCGCTCACCTGGGGTCGTTCCGATTCGAGGTCCGCGCCGTTGATCCCGTAGTTGCCGATCATCGGAGCGGTCATCACCACGATCTGACCGAGGTAGCTCGGGTCTGTAAAGGTCTCCTGATACCCGGTGAGATTCGTGGTAAAGACGACTTCTCCGATGGCCGGCTCGGCCTGGTGGTGCAGGATTCCTGGAAAGCATGACCCGTCTTCCAGATACACAAAAGCGGGGCGTCCCGAGGTTGGGGCGCCCCGCTCAGCCTCGTTCACGATCACGGCTGCTTGCCGGCCGGAGGAATGGGGGCCGGCGCCGGAGGCGGTGTGGTGGTCCCTCCCGGCGGGTTCGCTTGCAGTGGCGCGGCGGGCAGCGGTTGCTGGACGGGCGCCTGCAATTGGCGCTGGACATCGGTCTGACCGACGGTGCGCTGGGAGGCTACGATCGACAGCAAGATCGCCAGGAACATGAACAGCCCACCGGTGACCCAGCTCGCCTTGTGCAGGATGGTCACGGCCTGGCGGCCGCCGAGCACGAGATCGGTGCTTCCACCGCCCATCGAGGCCAAGCCGCCGCCCTGTCCCGCCTGCAGCAGTACCGCGATGGCCAGGATGAGGCCGTCGATGATAAGCAGAATCAGCAGAAAGTTGTAAAGCATTCGGGGAATTCTAGTTGCGTGCCGGAGTTCGGTCAATCCTCGAGCCAGGTGCTCAGGCTGAAGAGAAAGGCGCCCAAGTAGAATGCTCACACAGCTTTGATGACCACCCACCGGATTCACGCTCGCGGCGTGTACGCGAACCAGCAAATCCGCGTCGCCCATCGTTGGGGCGGCAAGATCACCCACCCTCACCGCCTCATTGCTCCCATATCGGTCGATAAGTGCTGCCTTCATAGGGGTTCCTTTGGCCCGCTACGTCGCCAC
Source organism: Gemmatimonadales bacterium (assembly GCA_036002045.1). Taxonomy (GTDB): domain Bacteria; phylum Gemmatimonadota; class Gemmatimonadetes; order Gemmatimonadales; family GWC2-71-9; genus JABFSM01. The sequence continues at coordinate 101,932 of DASYTT010000037.1, read as the reverse complement.
GAGAATTTCGGCCGTTCAGTGGTGCAAGACGCGGCAGGAGTACCGAATACTCTTCTTCGCAGCTGCAGCGCTGTATGCTTGCGGCGACGTTCCGACCCATCCCGTTCCAGCGAATCAGGTGAGTACATCCGTCGGTCTTTAAGCGGCCAGATCCCGGATCGCTACATCATCGTCTTCCGGTCCGGCGTCAGCCGCGATCGGGCTATCGTCTCGACCGCGCTCGCGAACTCGATGACCTCGAATTTCCGGAGTCGCCGGCCGCAGGCGACACACGGAACGGGAGCCGCCCGTGCAGCGTCAGGTTCAAATCGGGCTGGCCCAGGACCTCCAGCGCCACCTCGCCGGGGCGGTCGGGCGTGAACTCGAAGTCCGCCGTCTCGCCGCTCGGCAGGTTCACGACGCTCGGCCGCACGGTGGCCTGCGCCGGGGGCAGCGTGAATCCATCCTTGGCGATCGGGCGCCACGACAGCAGCGCCGAGTCGCGCACCAGCCGGACGCGCAGCACCTGGCGGAAGACGGCGATGTCGGCGATGCGGAGCCGGTAGGTCCGGCCCACCTCGAGCTGCTTCGCCGCCGGCGTGAGCGAGCCGTTGATGTAGACGCGCTGTGGGACGCCGTCGGAGAGCAGGATCACCAGGTCGCGCGTCGGGTTCCATCGCTCTCCAGGCTCCAGCACGACGAGCGGCCCCACGAGGCCTCCGTACTGCTGGCGCAGTTCGTCTAGATGCGTGTGGTACATGAACGTCCCCGCGCGCCGCGGCGTCAGGCGCACCTCGAAGCGCCGCCCGGGTCGAATGGCGGGTGCGGTGCGCTCCGGCGTCCCACTCCAGCCGGCCACGCCGTCGTAGTAGCTATCCAGTTCGATGCCGTGCCAGTGCACGGCGGTCGGCTCGCCGGAGCGGTTGACCACCTCGATGCTCGTGGGCTCGCCGCGCGTGAGCACGAGCACCGGGCCGGGGTACTCCAGCGAATCCGGCTTCGGCTCGGGGCCGCGCTGCAGCACGTAGCCAAAGCGGCGGTCGCGATCGCCCGGCGCGGAGTCGGACTGCACGAAGAGTCGCAGGCGCTTCGCCGGCCGCCAGGCGTTAGGCGCCGGCGATCGGCCCGTTACCGTGATGCCGAGCACCAGTCCGTTCATCCCTGTGAAGACGTGCCGATCCGGGTCGCCGTCGTGATGCGTCGATGGATAGTCGACGACGTCGCGCCGGTCCATCGGCGCGAACTTGGCCGCGTGGTTGGTCAGGTGGCAGTGGAAGAGCCACCCGCCCGGCCGGTCTGGGGACCAGGTGATCGAGGCCGTGTTCCGGCTGCTCACGGTCTCGGTGACCGCCATGCGCCGCTGCTCGGGCGTGTAGATCGAGTCGGCCTCCGCCTCCCGCACCCCGCGCGAGTCCACGCGGAAGTAGAAGCCGTGGAGGTGCATGGGGTGCGCCTCCTGCGAGGCGTTGACGATCCGCCACCGCACGGAGTCGCCTAACGCGTAGCGCAGCCGCTCGGTGTGGGGCCACGCCCTGCCGTTGACGGCGTTGAACTGTCGCCTCAGCGTCCCGTGCCGATCCATCGACGCGGGCCCGGGCGCGGCCTCCGCCCGGTCCTGCAGCGCGGTGATGACGAGGACCCGATCTTCGGGGACGGGGCCCGGCGGGTCGACGACGATCGCGCCGGCTAGCTGGGAGTCGAAGCCGCGGGGCGGCAGGAGCGTCGACGGAAGATCGTCGGGCACACGGACGCTGTAGGCGGGTACCCAGTACAGGTACGTGCCCACGCGTCGCGCGACGAAGCGCGCGGAGGCGGTGTCGCCCGGAAGTACCACCAGCGAGTCGAGCATCGCGGAGCGCTCGTTCAGCCCGCGCACGACGAGTGTGTCGCTGAGCGGGTTGCGGACGGTCACGCGGACCGGGGTGCCGACGCGCACGCGGATCAACGGCCCGGGGATGGTCGGCGCCTTCCCCTCCTCGGCGAAGGCGAGGAGCGTGAACGCTGGCTCGCTGTCGCCCAGGATGTACCACGCGACGGGGGTGACTGTCAGACGCACCGCGAGCGTATCGCCGGCCATCGTGCCGGCCGGCGTGCGGTTGTCGTTCGCGACGGCGCGCTCGACGCGCGCCGTGACGGGCCGCGCGGAGATCAGCGCGAGCGATACGAGCGACACGGTGACGAGCGACACGAGCAATCGGTGCGGCGGCATGGGCCTCCTTCGCTGCCGTCGCCGATAATAGCAGGACGGAGGGCGGCCCCGCGACTGGCGCCGCATCGTCATCTCGATCCACCACCCGCGCACTCCGCCTCAGACGTCTCCGGTGCGGACGCATCTCGCAGGAGCCGCTCGACGTGTGCGCGAAGCTCGGGGACGCAGTAGCGAACGGCGCTCCACCCGGTTTGCGAATCGCCCGAAGTAACAGTGCACCAGAACGTCCCGCACCCTGGCGATCTTGCGCCAATTCACCTCGCACATTCGGGCCCGAACGTCCGCTGGATGATGAGCCATCCGGCGTCAACTGCCGTTTGGCTGACCAGGGCTGCGAACGCTGATCCAACAGCGCCACCAAATTTGTGAGTGGTAGGCTGGCCGCGAACGGCTTGGCTGCGAAACCAGCCCAGCCAGCCGGCTGACCTACCGCCCCACTGCGCAGATCCCCGCCCACCCCTCAGGATCCAGACTCGCCCCACCGACCAACACACCCTCGATCTCCTTCTCCGCGAGCAGCGCCGCCACGTTCCCCTGTTTGACCGACCCGCCGTACAGAATGCGAGTGCCGCGTACGCTGGCATCACCCAGCAGTCGCCGCAAGCCGGCGTGTACCTGAGCCGCGTCGGATGGAGTCGCGTTGCGCCCGGTTCCAATCGCCCACACCGGCTCGTACGCCACCACCAGCGAGCCCAGCTCCGCCGGCCGAAGTCCCTCGATCGCCGCGAGCAGCTGGCGCCGGACCACGGCCTCGGTCTTCCCTGCCTCGCGTTCCTCGAGCTTTTCACCCACGCAGAGCACCGGAGTCAGCTCCTCGCGCAGCGCCGCCCGCAGCTTCTTCGCCGTGTCGGCATCCGACTCCCCAAACCCGTGGCGCCGCTCGGAGTGCCCGATCAGCACCGCCGTCGCCCCAGCCCCCTTCGCGAGCCCGGCCGATACCGCCCCCGTGAAGGCGCCCTTCGGCTCCCAGTGGATGTCCTGCGCGCCAACTTGCGTGTTAGGAAGTCCGCGGAATGCCTGCGCCGCGGCCTCGAGGCTCACCGCGGGAGGGAAGAACCAGGTGTCTCGCGCGTCGGAAGGGGTGAAGCGCGCCCGAAACCGCACCGCGTAGTCCCGCGCCTCAGCGGGCCCGAGCTGCATCTTCCAGTTGGCGGCGAACAGTAGCCGGCGCATCAAGCGTCGTCGAGCGCGGCGACGCCGGGGAGCTCCTTCCCCTCGAGGAATTCGAGCGAGGCGCCCCCACCCGTCGAAACGTGGGTCATCTGGTCCGCGACACCGTAACGGGATACCGCGGCTGCAGAATCTCCCCCTCCCACCACGGTGATCGTGCCGCGCGCCGTCGCCTCCGCCATAGCGGTCGCGATCATGTGGGTCCCGGAGTCGAACGGTGGCACTTCGAAGACTCCCACGGGACCGTTCCAGAGGACGGTGCCTGCGCTGATGATCCGTTCCGCGTAATCCTGGGCCGTGCCCGGATCGATATCGTAGACCGCGAACCCGGCCGGCACCTTCTCGCGCCGGACCGTCAGGCTGGTGATCCCTTCGCGCAGCTCGGGCGCGATCACGCATCCCCTCGGCAGTACGAGCTTGTCACCCGCCTTCTCCATGAGACGCGCGGCCAGCTCGACCCGGTCCTCCTCGACGAGCGAGTGACCGACCGAGAGACCCATGGCCTTGAAGAACGTACAGGCCATCGCGCCCCCGATGAGGATGGCGTCGACCCGGGGAAGCAAATGCTCGATCAGGTCGATCTTGCCGCTCACCTTGGCCCCGCCGAGCACGGCGATGAAGGGGCGCTTCGGCTGCTCGAGCGCCGAGCCGAGATAGCAGAGCTCGCGTTCCAGCAGAAAGCCCGCCACCGCCGGCTTGAGCAGATGCGCGAGGGCTTCGGTGCTCGCGTGGGCCCGGTGGGCGGCGCCAAAGGCATCGTTCACGAACAGGTCGCCGAGCGCGGCAAAGCGGCGGGCCAGCTCCGGATCGTTGCGCTCTTCTCCGGGCGCGAAGCGGGTGTTCTCCGCCAGCGCCACGCTGCCGCGCGGCATGCGGCGCGTGAAGGTGACGGCAGCTTCGGAAAGCGGCTCCTCGATAAAGCTGACCGGCGCCCCCAACAGCGTCTCGAGCGGGCGAACCACCGGCTTGAGCGAGAACTTCGGATCGGGCCCATCCTTCGGGCGTCCAAGATGGGAAAGCAGAACGACCCGAGCGCCCTTCTCACGCAGATACCGGATCGTGGGCAGCGCGGCGCGAAGCCGGGTATCGTCGGTGACGAGACCGGCTTTGATCGGCACGTTGAAATCGACTCGGACCAGCGCGCGCTGGCCATCCAGCCTGGCTGCATCGAGGGCCGCCAGACCGCGTTTCATCCGTCGCGGGTTCCCAGATAGCGCAGCAGATCGAGGCAGCGTGCCGAGTATCCCATTTCGTTGTCGTACCAGCTCGACACGTGCACCAAGGTGCCCTCGATCACGTTGGTCGAGAGCGCATCGACGGTGCTCGACATCAGGTTTCCGATGTAATCCACCGAGACGAGCGGCTCTTCACTGACGTCGAGCACTCCTTTGAGCGGTCCCTTGGCCGCCTCCCGGAATGCCGCGTTGACCTCGTCGATCGTGGTGGGTTGGGCGACTTCACAGGTGAGATCCATCAGGGAGGCATCCGGCACCGGGACCCGAAAGGCGACGCCGTCGATCTTCCCCTTGAGCTCCGGAATCACCAGCGACGTGGCCCTGGCGGCACCGGAGGTAGTCGGGATAATGGAGATGGCGGCTGCCCGTGCCCGGCGCAAATCCTTGTGCGGCAGATCCAGGATCTGCTGATCGTTGGTGTAGGCGTGGATCGTCGACATGAATCCCCGCACCCAGCCGAAGCGCTCCTGAATTACCTTCACGACGGGGACCAGGCTGTTGGTGGTGCAGCTAGCGTTCGAGATGACGTGGTGCAGCTCGGGATCATAGGCCGTGTGATTCACGCCGTACACGATGGTGATATCGTCCTTTTTGGCTGGCGCGGAGATCACCACCTTGCGGGCGCCGGCGGTCAGGTGTTTGGCGGCTTGCTCACGATCAGTGAAGCGCCCGGTGGCCTCCAGCACGAAGTCCACCTCCAGCTGCTTCCAGGGCAGCTGAGCGGGGTCCTTCTCGGAGAGCACTTTGATCAGCTTCCCGTCGACGTGCAGGCCGTCCGGGGCCGCTTCGACGCTGCCGGCGTAACGACCGTGGACCGAATCGTACTTCAGCAGGTGCGCCAGGGTTCGGGTGTCGGTCAGATCGTTCACGGCGACAAATTCGAGCTCGCCGGCGCCCGAGAGCGCCGCGACCCGCAGCACGTTGCGCCCGATGCGCCCGAATCCATTGATCGCGATCCGCTTGCTCATGATGCGCTCCAGAAGTTCTGGGGTGGATCCGGTGCAGCGGCCGCTCCGGCCAAGGGTCGCGCCGCGCGCGCGAAGGTTACGCCTGAGACCGTTTCCGCCCCCGCCGCCAACAGCGCCGTGGCGGCCTCGAGGAGCGTCGCCCCCGTCGTGAACACGTCATCCACCAGCACCGAACGCGCCGGTGCTCTGGTGCGTGCCACAAATGCTCCCGCGAGATTCGCCCGGCGCGCCTCCGGGGTCAGCGCAGTCTGGGTGGTCGTCTCCCGACTGCGGGTGAGCACGGCCGAAGCGACCGGCACACCGAGACGTTTTGCGAGCGCTTCGGCTAGCACGGCGCTCTGATTATAACCCCGGCTGCGCAGCCGGGCAGCGCCAAGTGGAATGGGAATCAGGGCGATCCCGCGCTCAAAGCTGAGCCAGCGGCAAATAGCCGTGGCCATGCTCTCGCTGACGCGCCACCAGCCCTCGTACTTGAGCAGGTGGACGGCGCGGCGCGCGCTGTCGTCCAGCCAGACCGCGCTCCGAACATCCCGAAGACCCGGGGGCCACTCGGCACAGAGGCGACAGTCGATAGCGGGAGTCAACGGCTGCCCGCAACGCGAGCATTGAGGGAGCGGCAGCGAGGACCAGCGGGTCCGGCAGGGAGCGCAGATCAGGGGATCCCGCGGGTTCGCTTCGACCGCCGCATGACAGAGGAGACATTCGCCGGGGAGCAGCCACCGCTCTACCGCGTCGAACGCCGCCCGGAGCTCACTCCAACGCGGCACGGACGGCGGCACGCATCACCTCACGCGGCGCGCGGCGGCCCGGGAACCAGTGCTCGAACGCTGCCGCACCCTGCTCGAGCAAAACCTCGCGCCCGTCCGCCGCTCGACGCCCCAGCGCCCGCAACGCCCGCACCCACGCGGTCTCCCCCCGCCGGTAGACCAGATCGAGGGCCACAGCGGGCTCCGGAACGAGCGCCGGATCGAGCGGCAGCGGATCCCCATCCTGTAAACCCAGCGGGGTGCAATTGAGCACCACGTCGTATTCAGCGTCGCGTGCGAGCGGCACCCCGAGCGCTTCCGCCAGGTGCTCGAACGACTTGGCGCGCTCCCCGCTCCGGGAGCGTACGGCGATCCGCGCACCACCCCTCTTGGCTGCCAGCAGTGCCGCGTGCGCGCTGCCACCCGTGCCGATCACCAGCCAGGTGTTGCCGGGCGCGGTAAGGCGCTCCAAGGCCGCGATGATGGCGCCGCTATCGGTCTCAGTTCCTTCGAGCCGGCCATTGCAACCCCAGAACGTGTTACACACCGCGAGCGGTGGCTCGCCGGCCGTCTGCCCTGAGATGACTGCAGCGGCGGCGGCCTTGTGGGGGATCGTGACGTTCCCCCCCCCACCCTGGGCCGCCAGGCTTTCCATCAGCGTTCCGAGCGCCGTCGCGTTGCAGCGGAGCGGCACGTAGATCGCCGGCAGCCCCAGCGCGTGAAAGGCGGCGTTCTGCATGACCGGCGAAAGCGAGTGCGCGACCGGGTCGCCCAGGATGGCAAAGACCCGGGTTCCTCCCGAGACGTCCATCAGGTCGCGCCCGCGAGGCGGCTTGCGACAGTCGGCATCAGTTCGACCAGCTGGCGGTAGGTCTCGCGGTACTTATCGAGCTCGGCTCCGTAGGGATCGGCAATCTCTCCCTGCGCCGGATCCTGCCCGGCATATTCGGCGAGCAGGTGGGCCCGGGCCCCGGCCCCTAACTCACGGACCTTCCCGAGCTGGACCCGACCCATCGTAAGGATCACATCCGCCCGCTCCACCATTTCCCGAGTCAGCAGTCTGGCCCGGTGCGCCGAGAGATCGATCCCCCGCTCCAGCAGGACGAGATAGGCTCCTTCCGACGCCGGGGCGCCTTCCCACGCCCCGATCCCCGCCGATTCGACGGTCACGCCCTGGACGCCCGCTTCCGCGAGGGCGCGCCGCAGCAAGGCTTCCGCCATCGGACTCCGGCAGGTGTTGCCGCTGCAAACGAGCAGGACGCGCTTTGCGGCCACGTCGAATCCCCGGTCAGCAGTGAGTGCTCAAGGAGCCAGCCTCCCCACGGCCGCTCGCAGCTCCTGGCGCGGCAGCGCCCCTTCGCGAATAAGCGCGGGTTGGTACCCCGTGCAGTCCACCATCGTCGACGGGGGAACATTACCCAGGGTTCCGCCATCGAGAACCAGAAGGTCGCCCGCATCGTAGGCGGAGCGAAACAGCGCCACAATCTGTTCGGCACCCGGCGCCGGCGGCTGACCCGGAATGTTGGCGGAGGTCGAGGTGAGCGGCTGGTCCAGCAGGGCGATCAAGCGCGCCACTGCGGCGTTCGAAGTGTGCCGCACGGCGATGCCGCCCTCTGGCCCGCGCAGCCCGTCCGGCAGCTTGCCCTCACCGCCGCGCAGTACCAGGGTGAGCGGACCGGGCCAGAATGCCTCAGCGAGCGCATCGGCCGCGGGGGTAAACACGAGGCCGGAGGCCTCGGCCATCCGCCGGTTTGCTACCAGCAACAAGAAGGGTTTGCCCCGTTGCCTGCCCTTGAGGGCAGCCAGACGCGCCAGCGAGCGCGGCTCCGCGGCCGAGCCAAGCCCGTAGACGGTCTCGGTCGGATAGGCAAGCAGTCGATGACCTGCAAGCTGTTCGGCAACTGCCGGTGCGGCGAGCTCGGCGTCGCCCGGGGTCCGGAGCGGAAGGATCATCGTGCGATGCGAGCGAGTGCCTCCGCCACTCGGAAGTCCTCGGGAGTCGTGACTTTGAGATTAGAGCTCACGTCACGCACCAGGACCACCGTTCCTCCGCTTCGCTCGACCAGCTCCGCGTCGTCGGTCGCGGCAAAGCCCTCCGCTCGGGCAGTGGCGTAGGCCGCTTCCAGCAACGCTCTCGGAAAAGCCTGCGGGGTTTGCGCGCGCCAGACGGCGGTGCGGGAGAGGGTGCGCAGCACCGGCGGCGGTGTATCGCTTTCGATAGGCCCGGCTTCCTTCAGCGTGTCGTACAGCGGCACCGCCGCAATGGCCCCGACTCCCCGCCGGGCCTGCGCGATTACCGCATCGATCACCACCGCCTCCGGAAAAGGCCGCGCGCCATCGTGGACGAGGACGATCGAGCACGAAACCGGGAGCACGCGGAGCCCGGCGGCGACGGAATCCATCCGTGTTGTGCCACCGGCAACCACCCGGAGACGCTCGCCCACCAGCTCCGCCAGCCAATCCGGTGGTGCGGCGGCCTGCTCCTCGGGCAGGACGACACTGACAAGGGCCACCGCGGGATGGGACAGGAAGGGACGCAGCGCGTGCAGGAGCAACGGTGCTCCCGCGAGAGAGCGGAACTGCTTCGGCGGATCGCCGCAGCGCTCTCCCCGGCCGGCGGCGGCGAGGACTACCCCAACATCAAGCGGCAAGGGCGCGGACCAGCTCGTCGACATGGGAGAGCGGAATGTGCCGAAGTCCGGGGATCTCCGAGCCCTGGCGCGACGATCCGAAGGCCCGGCGGAAGCCCAGCCTGCCCGCTTCGGCCAGCCGGCGCTCCAGGCCCCCGATGGGGCGGATTTCCCCGCCGAGCCCGATTTCTCCCAGGTAAAGCGAGTCGGCTGGAGTCGGCCGGCCATGGAGACTGGAGAGCAGCGCGGCCGCCACGGCCAGATCCGCTCCGGGTTCGCGAAGCCGCACGCCGGCGGTGACCTGCACGAAGACATCCAGCTGCGCAAAGCTCGCCCCACCCCGCCGCTCGAGCACCGCGAGCAGCACCGCCAGCCGTTTGGGATCGAGCCCAGTGGCTACCCGTTGGGGAGTGCCGTAGCCCGAAGGGGCGGCGAGCGCCTGCACTTCGACCAGGACCGGTCGGGTGCCTTCCATGAGCGCGGTGACCGCGCTCCCGGTGCTGCTTGCGGAACGCGCGGCAAGAAACACCGCGGAAGGGTTGGCCACGGCGGAGAGCCCTCGCTCGGACATGGAGAAGACCCCCAGCTCATCCACGGAGCCGAAGCGGTTCTTGGTGGCGCGCAGCAGCCGGTAGTCGAGCGATCCCTCGCCTTCGAAGTAGAGCACGGTGTCCGCGATGTGCTCCAGCGTCTTCGGACCCGCGATGGCCCCGCCCTTGGTCACGTGGCCCACCACGAAGACGGCGGTGCCACTCTCCTTGGCGAAACGCATCAGCCGCGCGGCACATTCGCGCACCTGACCGACGCTGCCGGGAGCGCCCTCAAGCTCGTCGGTGTAGACAGTCTGGATCGAGTCGAGCACCAGCAGCTCGGCGCCGGTGGAGCGGGCTGCCGCGACGATTTCCTCTAGCCGGGTCTCCCCCAGGACCAGCACCGGCCCGGCGTCCTCCACCAGGCGATCGGCGCGGAGACGAATCTGCTCGGGGGACTCCTCGCCGCTCGCATACAGCACGTGGCGACCCTGAGCGCGCAACCTCGCCGCGGTTTGCAGCAGCAGCGTGGACTTGCCGATGCCCGGCTCGCCGCCGATCAAGGCCATCGAGCCGGGGACGATGCCCCCACCGATCACGAAATCGAATTCAGGAATTCCGGTCGTCCAGCGAACCAGGCGGGATTCCTGAACGTCGGACAGTGGTGTCGGTGAGGTCGGGGAGGTCGGTAAGGCTTTTGACCGACCGCCCGACCGTCCGACCGTCCGACCGACCGAGACCGGCTCCTCCGCCACCGTATTCCACTCACCACAAGCCTCGCAGCGCCCTGCCCACTTGGGGTGATCGTGGCCGCACTCGGCGCAGCGATAGACCGAGCGGCCGCGAGCCACCTCAGGTCGCCTCGCGCTCGGAGTGGCTGTCGAAGCGGGTGAACTGCTTGTGGAAATGCAGTTTGAGGTTCCCGGTGGGACCGTTGCGATGCTTGGCGAGGTGGATTTCGGCCAGCCCCTCGATGTTGGTCCCCGCGTTTTCGGCCTTCTCGCGCAGATCCTTGTACATCTCGGGACGATGAATGAAAATCACGATATCGGCGTCCTGCTCGATGGCGCCGGAGTCGCGCAGATCGGAGAGCATCGGCTCCTTGCCGCCGCCTCGCTGCTCTGACGCCCGGGACAGCTGCGAGAGCGCCAGCACCGGGATCTGCAGCTCGCGGGCCAGTGCCTTGAGCGAGCGAGAAATATCCGAGATTTCCTGGACTCGGTTTTCGGCGTATTCGGGACTGCGCATCAGCTGCAGATAGTCCACGATGATCATGCCGACTTCCACCTCGGCCCGCAGCCGCCGGGCCTTGCCGCGCATTTCCAGCAGCGTGAGCGCGGGCGTGTCGTCGATCCAGATGGGACACTGCTGCAGGATGCCGGACGCCCGGGCCAGCTTGGGATAATCCGAGTCCTTGATGCGCCCCTGGCGTACCGCCTGGCTGTCGATCAATGCCTCCGCACAGAGCATCCGTTGCACCAGCGCATCCTTCGACATTTCCAGCGAGAAAATGGCGACTCCGGTGCCCTTGTGGGCCGCGTTGGTCGCGATGTTGAGGCAGAACGCCGTCTTCCCCATCGAGGGCCGCGCCGCCACGATGATCAGCTCGGAGCGTTGAAAGCCCGACGTCAATCCATCCAAATCTGTGAATCCGCTGGGAACTCCGGTAACCGTTGTGCCGCTGCGATGGAGCATTTCTATCCGCTCCATCGTCGGCCAGAGCATTTCCTTGATGCGGGTAAAGCCGTCCTGGCGGCGCTCCTGGGAGATCCGGAAAATCCGCCCCTCGGCTTCGTCGAGCTGCTCGTTGGCCCCGAGCCGGCCGTCGTAAGCCTGCTGGATGATCCCGGTAGAGGCCTCGATCAGGCGGCGGAGAATGGATTTTTCGCGCAGGATCCGCGCGTGATGCTCGAGGTTGGCCGGGGTCGCCACCACGTCCACCAGCTCCGCGAGGTATTCGATCCCGCCGGCCGCTTCGAGCTCGTTGCGGCGGAGCAGCTCGTCGCGCAGGGTGATGTGGTCGATGACGATCCGCTGCTCGGTCAGCGCGACCATCGCGCGGAAGAGCCGCCGATGCGCCTCGCGGTAGAACATCCCATAGTCCAGCAGCTCCGCGGCCCTGAGCGCGGCGTCCTGGTCGAGCAGCATCGCGCCCAGCACCGCCTGCTCCGCCTCCGGGCTCCAGGGAGCGGCCCGGAGCGATTGTTCAACGGTCGAGAAGCTGTCGGGCGATACGGATGTCATCCCAGGTCGGCTTCTTCCAATTCGGGTTGCGGAGGAGGGCCGCCGGGTGATAGGTCACCACCAGCGGGATGCCACGGTAAGAATGTACTCTGCCGCGCAGTTCCGCGAGACTCCGCCGGACCTGGAGCAGAGTTTCGGCCGCGGTTGCACCCAGGGCGACGATCACTTTGGGGCGCAGCAGCTCGATTTGGCGCTCGAGGTAGCGCCAGCAGGCGGCGAGCTCGTCGGGCAGCGGCTTGCGATTCTGCGGCGGACGGCACTTGACGGCATTCGCGATGAAAACATCCTCGCGACGCAGTCCGATGGCCTCGATGATCTGGGTGAGCAGCTCCCCGGCTCGTCCCACGAACGGCCGCCCGGTCGCATCCTCGACCTGACCGGGCCCCTCTCCGACGAACAGCAGTTCGGCGCGCGGGCTTCCCTCTCCCGGCACCGTCCGGGTACGGCCCTCGCACAGAAAGCAGCTGCGGCAGACCGCGATCGCGCTGCTGACTTCCTCGAGGGTGTTCCACTCCGGCGGCGGGTCCATCAGGCCACGCGGCGGGGCAACGACGCTAAGGCCGGGCGTGTCGGGAATCGGGGGGGCGCCGCGACGCCAGTTGGGCGGTGAGGACGGTGAGGACGGTGGGGACGGAGAACTGACCTCACCGACCTCACTGACCGCACTGACCTCGCCGTCCTCACCGACTGACCTGCCGAGCGGAGCCGAGAGAATGACCTCGTTCCCGCCCAGCTCGCGCTGGATGGCCAGGTAGCGGCGCCGCGAATCGCTCACGCGGCGGGTCTCAGACTTCGGAGCGGCGGCGCCTGAGCTCGCGGAAATTCAACTCGCCGGAGACGAGCTTACGCATGGAAAGCGTCGTCAGCTTCATGGCGCGTTCATTCTCGGCCCATTGGACCTGGCGATCCTTGGGGAACTCGTTCAGATACCGCGCGAACCGCGCGGCGACCAAGATGGACCGGTACTTGGTGCCGGCGTTGCGCGCGGCGTCGGTCGGCGTAAAGATCTCCATCGTTTACTCCTTGCGCAGCTTTTGCTGCAATCCGGCAAGATCCTGCTGCAGGTTGTCGATGACTTCCGCGAGATTGGTCAGCCGGCGCAGGCGACGCGCTTCCACATCGAGAATCGCCGCAACGTGCGCCACGGCTTCGACGAAATCGTCGTTGACGACGACGTAATCATAGTCCTTCGCGGCGCGCAGCTCGCCGGCGGCGATGCCGATGCGTCGCTCGATGGCCGCGAGGTCCTCGGTGTTCCGCGTCCGCAGCCGCTGCACGAGCACTGCGGCGGAAGGCGGCAAGACGAATACGTGCACCGAATCCGGGTATTGCTCGCGGACCTGTCGCGCGCCCTCCACGTCGATGTCGAGGACCACGTGGCGCCCCGCGCAGAGCCCGCGCTCGACCTCCGAGCGAAGCGTGCCGTACAGGTTCCCGCCGTACTCCGCCCACTCGACAAACTCTCCCGCGTCGGCGCGCCGCGAGAACTCCGCGCGCGAGAGATAGTGATAGTGCCGGCCGTCTTCCTCCCCATTGCGGATCGGCCGGGTCGTAGCCGACACCGAATAGGTCACGTCCTCGCGCGCTTCGAGGAGATGACGCGCAATCGTGGATTTCCCGCCCCCGGATGGCGAGGAAAGCACGAGCAGGAACGGCGCTACTCCAAGTTCTCGAGCTGTTCCCGGAATCGCTCCAGCTCTCCCTTCATGGCGACGACGGCATGCTGCATCGCGGTGTCGTTCGCCTTTGACCCGATGGTATTGATCTCGCGACCGAGCTCCTGCGCCAGAAAGCCCAACCGCTTGCCGACCGGTGCGTCACTCCCCAGCGCTTCCAGGCAGGCGTCCAGGTGGGCTCGCAGCCGCACCAGCTCCTCGTTGATGTCGATCCGCTCCGCCAGAAACGCGATCTCCTGCGCGAGGCGCTGTTCGTCGACCGCCCGCCCGTCAAGCAGCTCGGTCACCACCTTGCGAATGCGCTCCCGCTCGTGGATCAGTCGCTCCGGGGCGCGTCCGGCAACTCGTTCCGCCTCGTGGCGGATCGTCGCGAGCAGCCCGCACAGCTCGCCGGCCAGCACGGAGCCTTCACGCAGCCGCGCTTCCCTGCATTGCGCGGCGGCACTGGCCACGATCGGCTCCAGTTCGCCCCACTGGGCCGCGCTGGTCTCCGCGTCCGAGGCCACGAAGACATCGGGCTGTCGCGCGATGAGGTCGAGCGGAATCTCGCCGCTTAGCCCCGCCGCCACCTGCAGCTCCCGGAGCCGCCCCGCTGCCTCCCGTGCCCGCTCCGCATTGACCGCCAGGGTTCCCACCGCCGCGGTGGGCGCGCTGCTCCAGCGGATCTGCACCGCCAAATGCCCCCGCTCGAATTCCCGGCGCAGCCGGTCGCGCAAGTCTATCTCAAACGCCCCCAGGTCGCCGGGCAGCTTCGCGGCCAGATGAAAGAATCGATGGTTCACACTCCGGATTTCTACCCGAAGTACTCCGCCAGCGACCGATCCCTCGGCTGCACCAAAGCCCGTCATGCTCAGCGGCATAGCCATGAAAGATAATGGTTGCAGGTCGCAGGTTGCAGGTTGCAGGTTGCAGGTGCTACCACCTCCCTGCCACCTGCCACCTGCCACCTGCCACCTTTCAGTTAGCGAACTCCCAGCGCACCCCAAAGGTGCTCACGTACTTCGGGATGGGCAGCCCGGGCACATAGCTGAATGTGCTCCCCTGCATGTTGTAGCGGTCGTAGTAGGCGGTAAACCTGCCGAGCTGGAGTCCGATGTAGCCACGATAGAAGGTCGCCGCCGGCAGGGTCAGCTCGGTTCCGGTGCTATCGCGCCCCAGAATCCCGGCACCCCAGCGCTCGAGACTCACTTGCAGCTTCAGGTTGAAGATCCCGCTCTTGAAGGTCGGAAGAAACTTGCTTTGGATGGTGGCGTGCACCAGCGCGTGGCCGGGCGGCTGTCCTTCAGGGCGCGGAGCCCGTGGCGTGTTGTACCATCCGCTCACACTGAGCCATTGACGCGGGGCAATGCGTCCGCTCAGGCTCAGCCAATTGGTTCTGCCGCTGGGAGCCAGGCTCACCAATGCCGGATACTGCGCGTAGCCGGTGGGCTGAAACCCTGCGTTGCTGGAAAAGGTCCCTTCCAGCTCGGCGAAAGAGGTCCGCCAGGCGAGGCTCACGCTGCGGTCGTCGACCGTCTGCGCCGAATCGGCGCGAATGGCCGGGACCGTGACCTCGCTGCCCCTGCGCCAGACGGCGCTCGCCGCGAAACCCAGCGGGAGCAGGAGCCCGGCGCGCGCCGTAAGCCATTGGCTGTGACGGGATGCTTCGTGCCGCAGATAGACCGCGTCCGCGCTCAGCGTGATGCGGGAGAAGGGCGACACGGCGCCCTGCACTCTCAAATCCAACGGCGTCCAGGCCGAGCGCCAGAAGAGCGTGCCGACGAGCCAGGCGGCGGGCAGCCGGTAACCCGCCACCGCTCCGAGCTGGGTCACCGCGCGATGATGCTTGTCGATTTGGTAGCTGGTGTCCTGGCCCGTCACGTTCCCCAGGGAGTCGAGCACATCGGCGATAATGCGCGTCGAGTCCTTCTCGATATCGTCGGTCCAGCTCGAGCGACTCGCCAGGACGTCCAGACTCGGCCCGAGTCCATTGTCGCCCGGTGCCAGGAAGATCCGCGCGGTGAGGTCGCCGCGGGTCCCCGAGCGGGCGCGGCTCAGCGTATCTCCCGTCGAGCCCTCTGTGAGAACCGGCTCGCGCTCGGGCGAGTTGCGGAAGAATTGCAGCTCGGCGCCGGCGTGCGCGTTGCGCAGATACTCCAGCCTGATCCAGGCCTGCGTGTTCCCGTAGTTCCCCAGCTGTCCCTGCTGCGCAGGCACGTCGAAATGGTCGAACGCCAGTGCCACGCCCGGTCCTCTTGCGCTGCGCTTCTCCAGCTGGCCTTGGTAGCGCGCTATCTGCAAATCCCCGCTGGCGATGCCGATGCTGCTGTACGGCGCGCTGCGATCGTTGCGCCGCGTGAAGAGCCACACCTTAAGCTGCCCGGGAATCCGCTCGATCTCGATCCGATCGAGGAAGCTGAGCGGCAGCAGGGACGGGTCGACCATCACACTGTCCTGCCCCAGCGGGACGATGGGAAAGCCGTCCAGCACGTAGCTCACCGAGGTGGCGCCGTGGGCCTGAAAGGCCGGCAGCTCGGGACGGCCCGCCCAGCCCCCTCGCAGCAAATAGACTCCCGGTACGCGGGTCAGCAGGTCGCTCACGGTTTCCGCCCCGTGCCACAGGATGGAATCCCGATCCAGAACCATGCGGCTGCCCGGCGGCAGCAGGGTCGCTGCGCCGATCCGCGGGGCGACGGGAATGAGTCGCTTGGATTCTTGTTGAGACTTGAGGAAGAGCGCCGTGTAATCGGTCGTGTCGGCCCGGGCCAGCGAATCCGCCCGGGTGGTATCGACCACTTGCGCCTCGAGCCGGGCGACCCCCGCGGCGAACAGCAGCGCCGCCGCGAAGAGGGCGCGGCTCACACTCGGGCGAGGAGAAACTCGCTGAAGAGTCGGACACCCATCCCGGTCGGCCCCTTCACCATCGCGGCATCCTCGCGCTCGGTGTAGGCGGTTCCCGCGATATCCAGGTGCGCCCAGGGGAAGCCATCCACGAATTCGCGCAGGAACCAGCCCGCGCTGATGCTCCCGGCTGCCCGGCCTCCGGTGTTCTTCACGTCGGCGATGTCCGACTTGTTGAGCTCGCGGTATTCCTCCCACAGCGGCAGCTCCCAGGCACGCTCGTTGGCCCGCTGCCCCGCCGCCAGCAGATCCCGGATCAGCGCGGCATCGGTGCCCATGAGACCGGCCGCCGTATGCCCCAGCCCGATGGTGATGGCGCCGGTCAGCGTCGCGATATCGATCGCGCAGGCCGGGGTGTAGCGGCGCGCATAAGAGAGCGCATCGGCGAGCAGCAAGCGGCCCTCTGCATCGGTATTGACGATCTCGATGAACTTGCCGAGGTGACTCTTCACCACGTCCCCCGGCTTGATGGCGCTCGCGGAAGGCATGTTCTCCGCGGAAGGAATCAGCCCGATGACCTTGAGCTTGGGCCGCAGCTTGCCCAGCATCTCGAAGGTGCCCAGGACCGCCGCCGCCCCGGACATGTCGTATTTCATGTCCTCCATGCCCTGCGCCGGCTTGATGGAGATCCCACCCGTATCGAACGAGACGCCTTTGCCGACCAGTACGACAGGCGCCCCCTCGCTGCCGTGGTACTCGATCGCAATGAAGCGCGGTTCTTCGGCGCTTCCCTGCGCCACCGCGAGGAGGGCTCCCATGCCTTCCTGCTCGATGCCCGCCTTGTCCAGAATGGAGATCGTGTGACCGTGCCGCCGAGCCAGCTCCACCGCCGCTTCCGCGAGCTTCCGCGGCGGGAGGTGATTGCCCGGCAATACCTGGAGTCCCCGGCAGAAGAGGTGCCCCGCGGAAATTGCGGCGCCGACGCGATGGCCCTCGCGCACCTCATCCGGGCTCAGGGTCGCGAGCAGCTCCATCCGTTCGAACGGCGGCTTCTGGTCTTCGGGCGGCTGCTTGAGCTCCGCAAAGTGCCAGCCGCCCAGGGCCACCCCCTCCGCGACGACCTGCCCGAGCTCGCGCGCTGAGAGCGTGCCGAGCGCCTCCGGCGTGACGAACAAGGCGGCGCTACCCACCCCGAGCGTGCGAGCGCGCTTTGACCCGATCGCCGCTGCGCGGCGAATCGCGGAGCGGCGGTCCTCGGTCGAACCGATTCCGACCAATAGCAGGCGAGGGCGGGGTCCTTCCGGATAGAGCAACGCCGTCTCGTCCTTCTTGCCGACGAAGTCTCCCGCAGCGTAGCAGCGGGTGATCGCGCCCTGGCTGGCCTGGTCGAGGGCCGTGAGCGATCCGAGCTGTCCTCCCTGAGGCACCACGACGATGAGGAGCGGCGTAGCATGCGCCTCAGGTGCCGCGGAAATGACTTGGGTTTCGAGCATTGAGTCGGGGTGGAAAGGACGGAACGTAATGGAGCTATGAGCTATGGGCTATGGGCTATCGGCTGCTCCTTGTAGCTCGGGTTCCAGTGCTCGCAACAACGTTTTTTCGACCAACAGCCCATAGCCCATAGCCCATAGCCACCATGCCCGAGGCGAGAGTCGAACTCGCACGGGGTTGCCCCCGGCGGATTTTGAGTCCGCTGCGTCTGCCATTCCGCCACTCGGGCCGGCCTTAAGTCTAAGGCGGTACCTCTCCGGCGACGAGGGTTCCCGAGGGGCGCGCCTCCAGCCGATAGGCCTCTTTGGCCAGCTCATAGGCGAGCGCGCGTGCCAGCGCCTGGGCCTCTTTGCTCGAGATCACATGCCGCGCAACCAGCCGCGCCAGCCAGTTGGCGTCAACCCGTCGTGAGAGATCGTGTCGCGCCGGAATCGAGCAGAAGGCGCGAGTATCGTCATTGAAGCCCACCGTGTTGTGAATGCCGGCGGTCTCGCTGGTTGCTTCCCGAAAGCGGGTCATGCCCTCGATCGAGTCGTGGAACCACCAGGGCGGGCCCAGGCGCACCGCCGGATAATGGCCGGCCAGCGGTGCCAGCTCCCGGCTGTAACCCGATTCGTCCAGCGTGAAGAGAATGAGCGTGAAACGGTCGTCATTGCCGAACGCGTTGAGCAGGGGCCGGAGGTTGCGGGTCCATTCCGTGACCACGGGGATGTCACCGCCTCGGTCGGGACCGAAGCGCTCGTAAAGCTGCTGGTTGTGATTCCGAAAGGCGCCCGCGTGGAGCTGCATCACCAGTCCGTCGTTGAGCGACATGCGGGCCATTTCGAAGAGCAGTGCGGCCTCGAAGCGCCGCTGGTCCTCCAGGGTTGCCTCAGCCCGCAAGCCACGTTGGAAGAGTCGCTCGGCTTCCTCCCTTGCCAGGATCGCGGTGTAGGGCTCCAGGGCGGCGTGATCGGTGGCGGTGGCGCCCAGCCGTTTGAAGAAACGGCGCCTCGATTCCAGCGCGCTGAGCAGCGCCGCGTAGCTGTCGATCGCCGAGCCCGACACTGCGGCAAGGGCGGAGAGCGCCCGCTGCCATCCCGCGTCGGCCAGCCGGAACACCGCATCGGGCCGGAAGGTGGGAATCACCAGGCCTGGCCAGCCCGACGCCGCTATCGCCGCATGATGCTCCAGCGAATCCGCCGCCCCGTCGGTGGTCGCCAGCACCTCGAGGTTGAAGCGTTCGAACAGGGCGCGCGGGAGAAACTCCGGGGAGCGCAGTCGCTCGGTGATCTGGTCGTAGATCCGCACCGCGGTCTCGGGCCCCAGTCGTTGCCGAACGCCGAAAAGTTCGTGCAGCTGGTGATCGAGCCAGGCTCCCGTGGGTGTCGCGGCGAAGAGGTGGTAATGCGCGGCAAACCGCTGCCAGACTCGGCGGGGATCTGCCTCGACCGGGGTGCCGTCCCGGCGCGGGATCCCCAGCAACTCGAGCGACACGCCGCGGGAGTACAGCAGGCGATGGATGTAGTGATCGGGCGTGACGAGGAGGGCGGTGGGCTCCGGAAACG
This sequence comes from Gemmatimonadales bacterium, assembly GCA_036002045.1. Lineage (GTDB taxonomy): Bacteria > Gemmatimonadota > Gemmatimonadetes > Gemmatimonadales > GWC2-71-9 > JABFSM01. The sequence goes on along the minus strand of DASYTT010000037.1, from coordinate 82,687 downwards.
GCGCGTTCTCCGCCAGCAGCGCCGGGTCGACGTGTCCGTGCGGAGAGACGATTGGCAGCCCACGGGTGGAGGCGTACAGCTCGCGGGCAATGCGCCGCACTTCGGAGTCGGGATCGAAATAGCGATCCTCGTGCAGGACGAGCGCCTCTCCTTCCTGGCGAGTCACACCGCCGGAGCCCATCCCGGCGCGTAGCTGCGCGACCAGAGCTTGGCGGCTGCTTCGTCCCCCAGGATCCGTCCGCTCTTCGGGTCGGTGCTGAGCTTGCGGCCCGTCTGCTGGGCGATCGTGCCGAGGTGGCATAGCAAGCCGGTCTTCGCCCCGTCGGCGATCGGCGCGCTCAGGACGGCTCCCGTCCGGATGGCGGCCAGGAAATTCTGCATGTGCAGTTCCGTCAGCGCGTCATCGCCCGTCGGGTTGAGCGCGTCGCCCTGCGCCGCCGCCACCGATTCCTTGACGGGCTTGTTCTTGAGATCGCTGATCACCCAGCCGTCCTGATCGATCACCAGGCTGCCGGCGGTGCCCAGGATGCTGGTCCCCCGCACTCGGCCGTGCATCGGCAAGCCGTTGCAGCTCTGGCCGTGCCAGATGATGGACTTCCCTCCCTCGAACTCGAAGACGGCTTCCTGAGTATCGGGGAATTCCCAGTCATCTTCGAAGTGATAGCGCCCGCCGATCGAGTACACCGAGGTTGGATAATCGACGCCGAGGATCCAGCGGGCCACGTCGATCTCGTGGGTGCCGTTGTTACAGATCTCGCCGGTCCCCCAGCGGGTGAACCAGTGCCAGTTGTAGTGTACGATGTTGTCACGGTACTCGGTCCGTGGTGCGGGGCCCTGCCAGAGCTCGAAGTCCAGGTTGGCCGGCACCGGCGCGGGGGCGCCTTTGCCAATGCCCCGGCGCGTGTTCGCATACCAGGCCCGCGCGAGGTAGGGCCGTCCGATCGCGCCGTCTTTGACCGCCTGGATGGCTTCGAAGAAGCGCGGCCCCGAGCGGCGCTGGGTGCCGAGCTGGACCTGAAGAGGGTATTTGCGGACCGCGTCGATCAGCAGCTCATCCTCCCGGGGGTCGTGCCCGCTCGGCTTCTCGAGATAGACGTGTTTCCCGGCCTGCAACGCCAGGATCGTCATGGGCGCATGCCAGTGATCCGGCGTGGCGATGGCAATCGCATCGACCGTCTTGTCGTCCAGCACCCGGCGAAAATCCCCGCTCACCTTCACGGCCGCAGTCTGTCCCTTCCCCGCGGCGGCAACCGCTTTGCCCGTGACACTGCTGTCGACGTCGCAGATATACGCGACCTGGGAATTCGCGAGCTTCGCAAAGTTCTGTGCGTGCACGATCCCCCGGCTGTTCACGCCGATGACCCCGACCAGCACCTTCTCGCTGGGAGAGCCATTCAGCACGAAGAGCGGCCCGGGTTGCCGCCCGGCCATGAACAGCCCCGCTGCCGCGGTCGTCTTGACGAAATCTCTCCGCTTGATCTTGCGTTCCTTGCGTTTCATGGCGTCCTCGCGGTACGAGTGCCCCGGCTACTTGAGCTCCCTCAGCTTGAGATCCCGGAACCACACGGCGTCCCCGTGATCCTGCAGCACGATCTGGCCCTTGCGGCGGACCGCGAACCAGGCCGGGTACTTGCTGTACTTACTCTTTGCAAACGCGGAATCGAACGTCGCGCTACCCAGCTCGAACTCGACGATCTTCTCACCGTTGAGCCAGTGCTCGCCGTGCTTGCCCCGAAAGACGATCCTGGACCGGTTCCACTGGCCGGCGGGATTCACCATCTTGTTGCCGCCGGGCGGCAGCAAGTCATACAGGGCGCCGGACCGGTGGGACGCGATCTTGTTGTCCTCGTTTTTCTCGTCGTCAATGATCTGGTATTCCCAGCCCTTGGCCGCGTGCGCGGGCGCCATCTGGGTCGAGAGCTGTTCGGAAACATTGTATTTGAGCCCACTGTTGCCTGCCTCGGCGATCTTCCACTCCCAGCTCAGCTCGAAATCCCGGTAGGCGCTGTCCGAGATGAGGTCCATGCCGGTGAGCGGCTGCCCGTCCGCCTGCACGGGTCCCTTGCCGTTGCGGACGTGCATGATGGCGCCGTCCTCGACGGTCCAGAGCCCGGGGGGGACCTCAGTGAATCCGAGCCCATGCCACCCCTTGAGGCTCCGGCCGTCGAAGAGGAGCTGCCAGCCGGCTGAGCGCTCGGCGGCGGAAAGTGTATTGGGCTGTCCGCCCGCCGTGGCAGCGCACACCCAAAGCAGGCCGGTTGCGAACAGAAATGGCTTCATGGCTCGACGACTCCTCGATGCTGTGCTGATCCCTCCGCCTCAGCCTGCGGCCGTCTGGCGGGCGACGGGTGCTGGCTCGAGTCGCGGCACGATCAGTTGAATGATGACCCAGGCGGTGAGGTAGGCTCCTCCACAGACGAGAAAGATCGGCGCGTAGTTCTGCCCGTTGGCGTCGAGCACCCGGCCGATCACCCGCTGAAAGACCACCCCGCCCATGGCGCCGGCGAAGGCCCCGATGCCGACCACTGATCCGACCGCCGACCGGGGAAACATATCGCTCACGAGGGTATACACATTCGCGGACCATGCCTGGTGGGCCGCGGCCGCCACCGCCACGATCAGTACCGCGGTCCACATGCTGCCTGCGCGCGGAGCCAGAGCGGTCGGGACAATCAGCAGCGCCATGGCCAGCATCGCCGTCTTGCGGGCGCGGTTTACCGTCCAGCCCCGCTTGATCAGGGCGCTCGAGAACCAGCCTCCCCCGATCGAGCCGACGTCGGCGATCAGGTACACCGCGATCAGGGGTAGCGCCACGCCCGACAGCTTGATCCCGTATTTGCTGTCCAGGAACTTCGGGAGCCAATAGAGATAGAACCACCAGATGGGATCGGCCAGCAGCTTGCCCACCGCGAAGGCCCAGGTCTGCCGGTAGCGCAGCAGCGCGAGCCAGGGCACCGCAGCGCTGGTTGCATCCGGTGGGTCGCTCCGGATGTACGCGAGCTCTGCCGGCGACACGCGCGGATGCGACGCAGGGGCAAGGTAGAGCGGGATCCAGAGCAACAGCCACAGCAATCCCAGCGCCCCGGTGAGCAGGAACGCCCACTGCCATCCCCAGCGCAGAGCGATTGCCGGAACCAGGAGCGGCGCCAGGATCGCTCCGGTGTTGGTTCCCGCGTTGAAGAGTCCCGCTGCCAGGGCGCGTTCCTTCCGGGGAAACCATTCGGCGACCGTCTTGATCGACGCCGGAAAAATCGCCGACTCTCCCAGCCCCAGTGCCGCACGCGCCACCGAGAATCCGGCCGCGGTCCGCACCAGGGCGTGGGCCATCGCGGCGAGGGACCAGGCCACCACGGCGGCACCGAGCCCCCGCTTGACGCCGATCCGGTCCAGCAGTCGCCCGGCCAGCAAGAACCCGAAGGCGTACACGAAGCTGAACCAGGAGACGATGTTGCCGTAATCGGTTTCGCTCCACTTGAGCTCGCGCTGCAGGGTGGGCGCGAGAATCCCCAGCACCTGGCGGTCGACATAGTTGATCGTCGTCGCGACGAACAGCAGCGCCACGACGGTCCAGCGGTAGCCGATCCGTCGCTCGCTCATCCCGAACCTCGGGGTGCGAGACCTTCCCAGAGACCCGCCAGATAGGTGGCGCCCAGCGCGCGATCGTAGAGCCCGTACCCCGGGCGGCCTCGTTCGCCCCAGATCATGCGGCCATGGTCGGGGCGCAGCGGGCCGGCGAAGCCGCCCTCCCGCAACGCGGCGAGCACCGCCGCGAGATCGACATCCCCGCACGCCGACGGGTGGGGAGTCTCGTGGAAGCGGTGCACTCCGGTCACCCGGACGTTGCGGCAATGCGCGAAGTGAATCCTCCCCAGCGCGGCGAAGTGGCGTGCCATGGCCGGGAGGTCGTTCTCGGGACGGGCAGCGAGCGAGCCAGTGCAGAACGTGATGCCGTTCGCAGGACTGTTGGCCAGACCGAGCACCCGCTCGTAGGCTGCGGCGTTCGTGATGATCCGGGGTAATCCGAAGATGGACCAGGGCGGGTCATCGGGATGCAGGGCCATCCGCACGCCGCAGGATTCGGCGGCCGGCACCACGCGCTCGAGGAAGTACGCGAGGTGTTCCCACAAGCGCTCCTCACCCAGCTCGGCGTACGCGCCCAGGAGCGACTGCAGCTCGCGAGCGTCATACGAGGCAGCCCAGCCGGGCAGCATCCCGGTGCCGCGCGAGAGGTCGATCTGTGCCAGGACCGCATCGTCGAACGCCAGCGTGGTCGAGCCGTCGGGAAGCGCCAGCGCCAGATCAGTGCGCATCCAGTCGAACACGGGCATGAAGTTGTAGCAGAGCACCGGTACTCCTGCCGAACCCAGGCTCCGGATGCTCTCGACATAGCGCTCGATCAGCTGGTCGCGCGAAGGCCGCCCGAGCTTGATGTCTTCGTGCACCGGGATGCTTTCGATCACGGCGAGGCGGAGTCCCGCCCGATCGATCCTTGCCGCCAGTTGCTCGACGTGCTCTCGCGGCCAGACTGCCCCGACGGGCAGCTCATGCAGCGCGCTGACGATTCCCGTGATGCCGGGGATCTGCCGGATCTGCTCGAGCGTCACGCTGTCCTGCTCGCCGAACCAGCGAAACGTCAGCTGCATGCCCGGGCCACCTTCACGGCTTGCAGGAATCGCGCGGCGAGTGAGCCGATTGCCGCATAATCGCCGCGGGCGAGCGCCTCGCGGAGCACCAGTTCCCCGCCCACTCCCACCGCAGCGGCACCGGCACGGATGAAATCCCCGACCGTCTCCAGGCTCACCCCGCCCGTCGGCACCAGCAGGACGGCCGGAAAGGGTCCCCGCAGGGCACGGATGTAGGCAGCCCCGCCGACACTCTGCGCCGGGAAGATCTTGACGAGATCGGCGCCGCTGCGTGAGGCCTGCAGGACCTCGGTGGGGGTAAGCGCGCCAGCCAGGACGGCGACCCGGGCTCCCTTCGCCCTTCGCACGACCTCCGCCTCAAAGCCGGGACTTACGATGAATTGGGCGCCCGCCTCGATGGCCTGCGGCACTTGGGCGGATTCTGTCACGGTTCCGGCGCCCACCAGCAGGCCGGGACGGCGGGCGAGCTCTCTCAGGGCGTCCCAGGCGTCCGGCACCGTGAGGGTAACCTCGGCGATCGGGATTCCTGCCTCGGCCAGCGTTTCCGCCACCCGCACCGCGGTGGCCGCGGAATCCGCGCGGATCACCGGGATAATCCCGATCTCCCTGAGCAGCGCGATGACCTCGGCCGGGGGACGCATCGAGGTATTCAGCGACTGACCCGCAGGCTGCCACCGGCCAGCAGTCGTTCGACCTCTTCCAGCGTGGCGAGACTGAAGTCCCCCGGCACGGTGTGTTTGAGCGCCGACAGGGCGACGGCAAACCGAAGCGCGCTCTCCCAGTCGGCACCCCGCAGCGTCGCAAAGATCAACCCGGCACTGAACGCATCGCCGGCGCCGATCCGATCGACGATCTCGACCTCATAGCGCGGCCCGCAGTGCGGCTGACCTCCGGCGAGCAGCAGCGCGCTCCAGCTGTTCTGCCAGACGCGGGGATTGGCCCGCAGCGTGATCGCCACCGTGCCCACCCCAAAGCGCTCAGCGACCGCTCCCGCTGCGGTGGCAAAGGACTCGGCGTCGATCCGGTCGAACCGATCCCCGCCGCCGCTGGCAATCCCGAGGACGACCCGGATATCCTCCTCGGTGGCGATGAGCACGTCGACTTGGGAAAGCAGCGGCTCCTGCACCGCGCGGGCGCGCTCGGGACTCCAGAGCTTACTCCGATAATTGAGGTCGTAGCTGACGGTCAGCCCGGCGCGCTTCGCAGCGGACAGCGCCTCGGCGGTGGTGGCGGCGGCGGAGTCGCTCAGCGCCGGCGTGATGCCGCTGGTATGGAACCAGCGCGCCCCCGCGAAGGCGCTGGACCAATCGATCATGCCCGGCGCGATACGGCTGAACGCCGAGCCGGCGCGATCGTAGAGGATGCTGCTCGCCCGGGGGGCCGCACCCAGCTCTGCGAAGTAGATCCCCGCGCGAGCGCCGGGCGTCCACAACACCCGCGAAAGATCCACGCCGTGCTCGCGGGCCCGGTTCCTGATCAGCCGGCCGAGGGGGTTGTCGGGGAGGCGGGAAACCCAGCCGGTGGCGAGTCCCAGTCGCGCCGCACCGACCGCGACATTGAGCTCACCGCCCCCGACCTGGACGCCGAAGCTGGTGGCTTGCTCGAGCCGCTGGAAGTCAGGCGGGGTGAGCCGCAGCATCGCCTCGCCGAAGGTCACCAGATCCATAGGTGGTCTGACCTCTAGTTGACTTTCGCCCGGCCGGGATAATACTCCGCGCCGAGCGGGAGCAGGAAAGGAGCCGGCTGAATGGGATACTCTGGGCTCGATCTCAGCGGGCGCGTCGCCGTCGTCATCGGCGGAACCTCCGGCATCGGGCGAGCGCTCGCCCTCGGCCTGGCCGAGGCGGGAGCGGATGTCGTGCCGACCGGCAGGCGGAGCGAGCTGGTCGAGGCGGCAGCGAGCGAAATCGAAGCCCTAGGCCGGCGCTCCTTGCGGATGACCAGTGACGTAACCGACGAAGACTCGCTCGAGGCGCTGCGGGTGGCCTGCGAAAGCCTGGGGCCGGTCGAGATTCTGGTCAACGCAGCGGGGATCACCGCCCGCGCTCCGACACTCGAGCTGAGCCTCGCGGAGTGGCAGACCATTCTGGACACCAATCTCACCGGAACGCTGCGCGCCTGTCGCGCCTTTGGCCGGCGGATGCTCGAGCGCGGCTATGGCCGGGTCATCAACATCGCCTCGCTGACTTCGCTGGTCGGCTTCCATGAGGTGGCCGCCTACGCCGCCAGCAAGGCAGGAGTGGCCGCGCTGACGCGGACGCTCGCCGTCGAATGGGCGCCGGCGGGGGTCTGCGTCAATGCGCTGCTGCCGGGGGTGTTTCGCACTCCGCTCAACGAGGGCTTGCTGGATGGGACCGAGCGGGGCCGCGAGTTGTTGCTCCGCACGCCGATGCGCCGCTTCGGACTGCCCCGCGAGCTGGTTGGGGCAGCGATCTTCCTGGCCTCGGAGTCGGCTGCGTTCGTGACGGGACACCTGCTGGCGGTAGACGGCGGCTTCCTCGCCAGCGGCGTCAATCAGTAGCGCCTGCTAGGGCCTGGGTCGGCCCGGATTCATCCGGCCCTGCTGCAGCTCCTGGGCACGCTGCATCAGCCGGTCGCGCAACATGAGATACTGCCCGCGCTGGACCGGATTCAGGATGGTGGCAAGCTCGCGCATTTCGTCGATGAAGGTTTGCGCGAACGCCACCCGATGGCTGGTGAGCGACTCCACCAGCTTGGCCACGCTGTCTGAGTTGGCCGCGACGCCGGGCCGCAGCTGATAGGCCAACGCCTGGCGCAGGCGCCGCTCCGTGAGCTCCATGCCCCGCCGTCTCGCGGCAATAGTGGCCAGAGTAACCCGCACCTTGCTGGTCTGCTCATCGCTCAGCCCGAGCTCTTCCTTGAGCCGATCACCGAAGCGCCGCTCGATCTGCATGCGCAGGCGTTCGGCTCGCACCGGATCGGGCAACAGGGTATCCTGCGCCCGGGCGATCGGGGCAACGGCGCACACCGCCAGGCCCAGCATGGCAAAGAATCGCATCATCCCTCCAAGGAGCGCAGCAAGCGCTCCAGACTCTTGACGTCCAGCTCGTCGAATGATGCCGCGTCGGGATGTCCCGCCGAGTCCGTGGCAGGCGGCAGAATCTCGAGCAGGACCTCGAGTTCGGCTGCGCTCAGCTCGTCCAGCTCGTGTAGCACGCTCAGCGTTGCCGGCGCTGCGACCGACGAGGTCGTTGCAGCCGGGCCTCCACCCAGGGTCAAGCGCAGCACCAGTAACAGCGCGGCAGCTGGAGCGAGCCCGACCAGCCAACTACGCCGCAGGAAATGGGTCGAGGCGGACACTACAGGCTCCGTGGCAAGTCTGGCCAGCACCGTCCGCGCCAGCCGCCCGCCATCGAGATCTCGTACTGCCTGGTCGCCCAGCCGGGAAGCTGTCCGGACCAGCTCGTCCTCCGTCATCCCATCATCTCCTTGAGCCGCTTCACCGCATGGTGATAGTGCACGCGCGCAGCGCCGGGAGTAGTTCCCAGCGAGGCGCAAATCTCGTCGTATTCCATTCCCTGCTGCGCTCGAAGCAGAAACACTTCCCTTTGCAAGCGCGGCAAGCGTCCCAGTCCTTCGCGCAGCCGCTGCTCCATCTCGCTCGCCCCGGCTTCCCCCTGAGGGTCCGCTGAATCGGGGACCTCGGTGTCCTCGATCGGCAGGACAATCCGGCCACCTTCCCGGCGATAGAGGTCCTTTCGCAAGTTCGACCCGATTCGGAAGAGCCAGCTCCGGAAGCTCGCTTCGCCGCGCCAGCTGGCCAGGGCCCGGAAGGCCCGGAAGAAAGTCTCCTGAACCAGGTCTTCCACCGAAAAGGCGGGCGCACCGGCGCCGTACAGGAACCGCCCCAGGGCCTTGGCGTGCCGGGTGACGAGCTCGGTGGCCGCCCGCTCGTCTCCGGACCGATAGGCGGCGACGAGCGCGGCATCGGACTGGAAAGAGTCGTCGCTCAGCGCAGACATCGGTCGGGAGGAGGACGGAAGTTCAATGCCAGCGTTAAGTTGGAGTCCTGATTAGACGCCTTCAACAGCCGGGAAATCTACTCGATCCAGATTTTGTGGAGAGAACGTCAAACCGCTGATTTTGCAGGGGGTTATCTAATCACATATCGAGTGATTTATCCGGATTCGACGGTCGCGTTCGAGCCATGAGCTTGGCTCAACCTCGAATCCTGGCGCATCGCGGGGCCTCCGCTGACCAGCCGGAGAACAGCTTGGCTGCCTTCCGAGCGGCGATCCAGCGGGGAGCTCATGGGGTGGAGCTGGATGTCCACACGACGCGCGACGGTGCGTTGATCGTCCAGCACGATGGGGAGATCCCCGGACTCGGCCTCATCGCGGAGCTCGACCGCGCAACGGTGCGCCGGCGTCGGCTCAGCAACGGAGAGCCGATTCCCCTCTTGGAGGAGGCACTCGCCGTTCTCCAGGGAGTGGAGGTTTGGATCGAGCTCAAGTCCCTGCCTCCCACAGCCGATGCGGCGCTCCTCGAGGCCATCGACCGCTCCCCCGAGCCAGCGCATTGCGCCGTTCATAGCTTCGACCACCGGATCGTGGCGCGGCTGGGTGCCCGCAGGCCTGGTTTGCGACGCGGCATTCTCTCGACCTCCTACCCGGTGGATCCGATTGGCCCCCTCCTGGCTGCCGGGGCAAACACTTTGTGGCAGGAATGGCATCTAATCGATCCGGAGCTCGTCGCGGCGGTCCAGCGGAGCGGCGCCCAGCTCATCGCCTGGACCGTGGACGACCCCGGAATCGCCCGCCGGCTCGCGGAGCTGGGCGTGGACGGATTGTGTGGGAACTTCCCGGAAAGGCTCCGAGTCGGGTAGAATGCTCGGCTCGGTGAGTCGCCATCGCCTGCTGTCTTAACCAAGGACCTTCGTTTCGATGCCATCATTCAGACGCCTTTCGCTCTGGCTCGGGCTTGCACTCTCGACGGGCGCTCCCGAAAGGCTCTTTGCGCAGGAGCCCGCGCGAATCAGCTTCGAGACCTATTCACTCCCCAACGGGCTCACGGTTATCCTGGCCCCGGACCGTTCTTCCCAAGTGGTGGCGGTCGATGTCTGGTACCACGTCGGCTCGCGCGATGAGGTGAGAGGGCGGACCGGGTTCGCCCACCTCTTTGAGCACATGATGTTCCAGGGCTCGGCGAACGTGAAGAAGGCCGAGCACTTTCAGCTGGTGGAGCAGGCCGGCGGAGCCTCGAATGGCAGCACGGCGGAGGATCGCACCAACTATTTCCAGGCGCTGCCTTCCAATCGGCTCAACCTCGGTCTCTGGCTGGAGGCGGACCGCATGCGCTCGCTGGCGGTGACCGATTCCACCTTTGCCAATCAGCGGGAAGCGGTGAAAGAGGAGCGCAGGCTGCGGGTCGACAATCAGCCCTACGCCGGCGCGATTTTCGAAGGGATGTACGCGCTGGCGGACAGCGCGAGCTGCTTCCCCTACGCGCATTCGGTGATCGGCTCGATGGACGATCTCAACGCCGCCAAGACCGGAGATGTGAAGGCCTTCTTCGATCTCTATTACGCGCCCAACAACGCCACCCTTACGGTGGTCGGAGACTTCGAATCCGCCGAGGCGAAGCGGCTCATCGAACAGTATTTTGGAAGTATTCCCCGCGGGAAAGAGCCGCCCCCGGTCAGCTGCGAATCCAGATTCAATTCGGGAGCGATCCGGCGACCCTGGCCCGACCCGAAAGCCAACCTCGCGGGCGTATTGCTCGCCTATCGGGTTCCCGAGTATCGCCATGCCGATTTCCCGGTTATCGATCTGCTGTTGACCATCCTGGGGCAGGGCGAGAGCTCCCGCATGAACAAGTCGGTGGTGCGCGACCAGAAGCTCGCCCAGTTCGCCGTCGTGATCTCCAACCCCTTCGCCCCCCGGCGCGGACCCGGCGTGCTGCTCGCGTTCGGGATTACGAACCAGGGAGTATCCCCGGATTCGCTCGAAGCCGGCCTGGCCAGAGAGTTCGCCCGGGTCATCAGCGAGGGGGTTACCGAAGCGGAGCTGAACAAGGCCAAGAACGGCTATCGCACGCAGCTCATCACTCAGCAGCAGCAGGCGCTCGCCAAGGCGGAAGCGCTGCAAGCTGCCGCCCTCTTCCTGGGGGATCCCGAAGCCGTCAACACCAATTGGAAGCGCTATCTCGCCGTGACGGTCGCGGACATCAAGCGAGTAGCCACCACCTATTTTCGCCCGGAGAATTCGCTGGTTCTGTTGATCACGCCGGGAGGAGCCAAGTGAGCACCGTAAGGACCGTGAGGACAGGGGTGCGCGGTTGGTTCGTGGCGGCGGGTCTGCTGCTCCCGGCCGTTGCTGCCTCGCAGGACTACCCCAAGACTCCGCCGCCCCCTGCACCGCTCACCCCCGCGAAGTTCCCGCCTTTTTACGAGACGGTGCTTCCCAACGGGCTCCGCCTGCTCGTGGTGGAGAGCCACAAGCAGCCTATCGTTTCCTTGTCGCTCAATTTCGCGGCAGAATCGATCAAGGATCCGGCCGGCAAGGATGGTCTCGCGGAGATGGTGGCCGGACTACTGACCAAGGGAGCCGGCACTCGGAGCGCGGAGCAGGTCTCCGAAGCGATCGAGAGCGCGGGTGGCTCGCTCACGGCTGGAGCCGGGCCGGATTTTCTCTCGATCAGCTCGACGGTGCTGACCCCCAGCCTCTCGCTGGCGTTCGAGTTGATCGGCGACGCCGCCATTCGCCCGGCCTTTCCCGAGCGGGAGCTCGAGCTGCTGCGAACCCAGACCCTCTCGGCGCTCCAGGTTTCGCTCACGCAGCCCGAGGTGATCGCCGATCGCGCCTTTCGCAACGCACTCTACGGCGCGCATCCCTACGCCCGGAGCATGACGCCGGCCAGCGTCCGCTCCCTCACCCGAGCCGACATCCAGGCGTTCCAGCGGATGCGGCTGCGGCCCTCGGGCGCCCTGCTGGTGGTCGCGGGTGATGTGAAGCCGGTCGAAGTACGCCGCCTGGCCTTACGCGCCTTCGGAAATTGGCAAGGGGTACCGCCCGCCAGCCCGGCCGCTCCCACCTCGCCGGCGCGGACGAAGACCGAGCTGATTCTGGTGCACCGCCCCGGCTCGGTGCAGTCCAACATCCTGGTGGGTAATCTCAGCTTCCTCCCGACCGATCCACGGAGTTATGCCGCAACCGTCACCAATCAGGTGCTGGGGGGCGGTGCCTCGAGCCGGTTGTTCATGATCCTGCGCGAGCAGAAGAGCTGGACCTACGGCGCCTACGCTCGCTATGCCCGCCGCAAGGGGATCGGGTATTTCGAGGCGAGTACCGAAGTGCGCACCGAAGTCACCGATTCGGCACTGAAGGAGCTCCTGCATCAGCTCGAGCGCATTCGCAGCGAGACGGTGGACTCCGTCGAGCTGGAGAAAGCCAAGGGCTCGCTGACCGGAAGGTTCCCGCTCACGATCGAATCGGCTGATCAGGTGGCCGGGGCGGTCGCCAACGCGCGACTCTACGGACTCGCGCCCGACTATGTCCAGACCTACCGGGTCCGGCTGGGCGCCGTGACCGCAGCTCAGGTTCAAGCGACGGCGCAGGCTACAATCCGGCCCCAGAGCGCCGCAATAGTGGTCGTGGGCGACGGAGCGAAGATCTATGAGCAGATCAAGGACGTGGCGCCCATCACCATCGTTGATCCGGAGGGGAAGCCGCTCACTCCACTGGACCTGTCTCCCAAGGTGGCGGCGCTCGAGCTGGATATGAGCGCGATCGTGGCGCGCAGGGACAGCTTCGCCATCCGGCTCAACGGCGCGCCGGTCGGCTGGCAGCGTGGGGTGGTCGAGCCGACCGCCGAGGGATATCGCTATACCGAGGACCTGCGTTTGGGCGGCTTCGTCGAACAGACGACGGTTCTGGAGTTCGATCGTACCGGCGCGATGCGGAGTGTGAAGCAGACCGGTAAGCAGCAGGGACAGGATGTCAGCATCGATGTGAGCTACGCGGGGGGGCGCGCGAAGGGCAGCGCCAAAACACCTGATCCCGCAACCGGGCAGCTCAAGGCGGTCACCATCGATACGGCCCTCGCGCCGGGGACGCTGGACGACAATGCGCTGCAAGCGCTGCTGCCGGCGCTGCGCTGGCGCGCCGACGCCACCTGGACCTTCAACGTGCTGAGCGCCGGGCAGGGTGAGCTCAAGCCCTGGACCCTCAAGGTGACGGGCACCGAGCCCGTCAAGCTCGGCGAGCAGTCGGTCGAGGCGTTCCGCGCCGAGCTGAGCGGCGGGCCGGCTCCCCTGGTGCTCTGGGTGAGCACAGGAGCGCCGCACCGGCTCTTGAAGCTCTCGATCGCCGGACAGCCCGTCGAGTTCGTCCGGGTACCCTAGCCCGGCTCGTTCCCCAACCAGGATCGCTTCTCATGCGACGACTGTATTTCGCTGGCCTGCTTGCCGCTTGCGCCCCTACGGCGGCTCAACGCCCGGCGCCGGCCGCACCCGCCCCTGCCCCCGGCTCGCCGGCCACGCCCGTGGCGACCACGCAAGACACTCTGAGCTCCGACCGGCCCCAGTATCCTTCGACCTACCGGCGCCGGCCTAACCCGCCAGTGCTGATCCGCAACGCCACGGTGCTGACGGGCGCCGGCGAGGAGCTTCCCAACGCCTCCGTCCTTTTTCGCGACGGCAAGGTGGTGGCGATCGGTACCAGCGTGGCGGCGCCGACCGACGCCCAGGTCGTGGATGGCACCGGCAAATTCGTCACGCCGGGGATCATCGACACCCATAGCCATCTCGGCGTCTACGCCGCGCCCGGAACCGCGGCCGAGAGCGACGGCAATGAGGCGACCAATCCGGTCACCGCGGAAGTCTGGGCCGAGCATTCGATCTGGCCGCAGGATCCGCAAATCCCGCTCGCAATTGCGGGCGGCGTCACCGTCATGCAGGTGCTGCCGGGCTCCGCCAACCTCGTCGGGGGGCGCTCGGCGACGGTCCGGCTGGTGCCCGCGCGCACCGTACAGGAGATGAAGTTCCCCGGTGCTCCCTACGGGGTAAAGCTGGCGTGCGGAGAGAATCCCAAGCGGGTCTATCAGAGTCGCGGTCCCTCGACCCGGATGGGCAACATGGCAGGCTATCGCGCCGCCTTCATCCAGGCCGAGCAGTACCGCAGTCGCTGGGACAAATGGCTCAAGGAAAAGAAGGGCGATCCGCCGGCGCGGGATCTCCGAATGGAGACGCTTGCCGGCGTGCTGCGCGGCGAGATCTCCGTCCAGAACCACTGCTATCGCGGCGATGAAATGGCCCAGATGCTGGATCTGGCGAAGGAATTCGGATTCAAGATCCGCTCCTTCCACCACGCCATCGAAGCCTACAAGGTGGCGGACCTCCTCGCCGCCAATGGCACGGCCGCGTCCGTCTGGTCCGATTGGGGCGGCTTCAAGATGGAAGCGTTCGATCAGATCCTCGAGAACGCACCGCTGGTCACCCGCGCGGGGGCCCGCGCGGTCATTCACACCGATAGCCCGGACGGCATCCAGCGCATGAATCAGGACATGGCCAAGGCCTACTACGCCGGGGTGCGCGCCGGAATCCCGCTCACCCGGGACCAGGCGATCCGCTGGATCACCGCGAATCCTGCCTGGGTGCTCGGCATAGAGCAGCTTACCGGAACGCTCGAAGCCGGCAAGCAGGCCGACGTGGTGCTGTGGTCCGGGGATCCTTTTTCGGTTTATTCCAAGGCGGAGAAAGTCTGGAACGAAGGTTGGCTGGTGTTCGATCGGCTCGACCCCAAGCATCAGTACAAGACGGACTTCAACATCGGCCAGACCGCGCCGGGAGTCGGACGATGAGCCATCAGCGATCGGCTATCAGCTATCGGGTGGCCCGTGCCACCACGATCGTCACTTTCCTCGCGCTGGCGTGCCTGCTGCCGGCGACTCTTCGGGCTCAGACCATCGCGATCACCGGGGGCACGGTCTACCCGGTGTCCGGGCCCAGGCTCTCCAATGCAACGGTGCTCATCCGCAACGGACGGATTGTCGCCGTGGGGACGAACCTGACGATTCCCTCCGGGGCGGTACGGGTGGACGCGAGCGGGAAGTGGGTGACACCCGGTCTGATCCACGCCAATGCGAACGCGGGGCTGGGGGTCGCTGGTCTCAACGGGTTAGGCGAGGGTGCCGTGCGCGGAGAGGTGAATCCCTCCTTCAACCCCATCGAGGCAGTAGACCCCGCCGCATTCACGATTCCCATCGCCCGGACCGGAGGGATCACCAGCGCGATCCTGGTGCCCGGTGGGGCGTTCTTCCCCGGGCAGGCACCGGCCGTGGACTATGCCGGCGAGCGGATTGAAGACATGCTCATCCGCCGTAATGCCGCCATCGGGCTCGACCTTTCCAGTGGCTCTCGGGAGGCGGGAGGCGGCAGCCGCGCCGGCGTCATGGCGCGAGTCCGGAGGCTGTTCGACGATGCGCTCGAATACTCGCGCCGCAAGGCGGACTTTCAGCGCGCCGCGATGCAGTCGCTCTCGGCTCCGGCCAAAGAGCTCGAAGCCCTGTTGCCGGTGCTCCGCGGCGAGCAGACCATCGCGATCGCGGCCAACCGTCGCATGGACATCGAGAACGCGCTGCGCCTCACGCGGGAGTACAAGCTCCGCACGGTGTTGTTCGGTGCCGTCGAGGGTTGGCAGCTGGCAAGGCAGCTTGCCGCGGCGGGAATTCCGGTCGCGCTCGAGCCGCTTCAGGACATTCCCAGCTTCGATGGGCTGGGTGCGCGGCTCGACAACGTCACCCTGCTGCGCGAAGCGGGCGTCAAGGTCATCATTGCCCAGGGCGATCCGGGAGGCGAGCGGAATCTTCGCTACGCCGCCGGTAACGCCGTGCGCAACGGCTTGAGCTGGGACGATGCCCTCGCGGCCATCACGGCGGCACCGGCTGCCGCCTTCGGTTTGGCCGACTATGGCACGCTCGAGCCGGGCAAGGTGGCCAACCTCGTCGTCTGGTCCGGCGACCCGTTCGATTTCAAGAGCGCCGCCGAGCGGGTCTACATCAGGGGGCAGCTCACCTCCCTGGCGACGCGGGAGACGGAGCTCAGAGACAAGTACCGCACCCTGCCCCCACGAGAGCCCTAGGAAGGCCATCAGCCATCAGCTAGAAACGAGGATTGCGAATCCCATGAAACTGATCCGGAACCTGCTGCTGGTGTCGCTCGTTGCGCTCCCGAGCGCCGTTGCACAGGTGAAAACGCAGGCGCCTCCGGCCGGCTTCGTCAAGGAATTCGGCACGATGTGGACCTTCGATGCTCCGCCTCTGGCATACTGGAAGGCCCAGTATGGCTTCGAAGCCGATCCGGCCTGGCTGGAGCACGTGCGGCTATCGGCGGTACGGATTCCCGGGTGCTCGGCCTCGATCGTCTCGGATCGCGGGCTCGTGATGACCAACCACCACTGCGCCCGCAGCTGCATCACCGCGGTCTCCACCCCGGACAGCAATTACCAGGCGCTCGGGTTCGTCGCCCAGTCGGAGCGCGATGAGCGCAAGTGCCCCGGGATGACGGCGGATCAGCTCCAATCCATCGAAGACGTCACGGCGAAGCTCCGGGGCGCGGTGAGCGGGACGACGTCCGCCCGCAGGGTTGCGCAGCGGGACTCGGCCATTGGACGGATCGAAGCGGAATGCAGCCAGAGCAGCGGGTTACTCTGCCAGGTCGTCACCTTCTATCAGGGCGGCCGCTATTCGCTGTACCGCTATCGCCGCTACAACGACCTCCGGCTGGTGCTGGCGCCCGAGGAGAGCGCCAGTTTCTTCGGTGGAGACCCCGACAACTTCACCTTCCCCCGGTTCGATCTCGACCTTTCGCTGGTACGCATCTACGAGAATGACGCACCCCTCAAGCCCGCGCACTTCCTGAAATGGAGCGAAGCGGGCGCGGGGGAGGGCGAGCCGGTGTTTGTCGTGGGAAATCCTGGCTCCACCGGGAGGCTGCTCACCCTGGCACAGATGGCGTACCTGCGGGACGTGACCTATCCCGTGGCGCTGGAGAACTATGCGATCCAGCTCGACGCGTACAAGGAGCTCTCCAAGGCCAGCGAAGCGGCTCGGCGCCGCTTCGCGGATCAGATCTTCAGTCTGGAGAACAGCCAGAAGGCAGTGCGCGGCTATCGAAGCGGCTTGCTGGACTCGACCATCATGGGGCGTAAACGGGCGTTCGAGCGGGATTTCCGCGCCCGAATCGCCGCGAAGCCGGCCCTCAACGCTAAGTATGGCCGCGCCTGGACCAGCATCGAAGTGGCCCAGCGAGAGCTTACCGCTTTCGCCAAGCAGGCTCGCTTCCAGGGCTTCGGGGGGTCCGCGCTGCTCGGGATGGCGGGGAACCTCGTGCGCCTGCCGGAGCAGAGCAAGCTCGTCGGCGAGGCCCGACTCCCCGCGTTCCAGGGTGAGGGGCTCGAGCGCATTCGGGCTGCGCTGCTCCGGAATCAGCCGATGAACCTCGAGGCCGAGAAGCTGCTGCTCGCGGCCCAGCTTCGCCTGGCCCAGAAAGCGCTGCCGCCGACCGACCCCTTCCTGCAGGCCGCTCTGGGCGGGCGAAGTCCCGAGGTCGCCGCCGAGGCGCTGGTGAGCGGGAGCAAGCTGGGCTCGCTGGAAGCGCGCAAGGCTCTGCTCGAAGGCGGCGCAGCGGCTATCGCCGCCTCAACCGATCCGATGATCGTACTGGCCCGAACCATCAATCCGGTGGCCACCCGGCACGCCCTCCGGGCCGCACAGCTCAACGCGACGATCTCGGCGAATGCCGAGCTGATCGGCCAGGCGATCTTCGACGCGTACGGAACTTCGCTCCCTCCCGACGCCACCTTTACGCTGCGGATCTCCGACGGAGTGGTGAAGGGCTACCCCATGAATGGGACCATCGCACCCTATAAGACGAGCTTGTTCGGACTCTATGCCCGCTCGGCGGAGTTCGACGACCAGCCGCCCTTCCAGCTCGCGCCGCGCTGGAAGACGGCCCGGGACAAGCTCGATCTGGCCACGCCTCTCAATTTCGTCTCGACCAACGACATCATCGGCGGCAATTCCGGAAGTCCGGTCGTTAACCGGAAGGGCGAGGTAGTCGGGTTGATCTTCGATGGGAACATCGAGTCGTTGCCCAACCGATTCATCTTTACGGACGAGGTGGCCCGCTCCGTCAGCGTACACAGCCGAGGGCTGACGGAGACCCTGCGAAAAGTCTTTGGCGCGGACCGGATAGCGGACGAGCTGGTAGGGGCGCTGGTAAGCAGGTAGCTCGGAAGCCAGGGAGCCGGCCGGCTCCCCGGTCCCAATTTGCTAGTTGCCGGTAGCGGTCTGCTCAGCCGGCTTGCTGACCTCGGCTTCCGCGGTATCGGCTGCGGGAGCCGGCTGTTCATCGACGCGTACGGTCTCGGCGTGCACGGCGTCGATCTCGCGATCAAGCTTGGCGAGTTGCGCCGCGATATCGTCCATGCGCGCGTAGAGGGCGTCGATTTCTGCCTGGTTCACTTCCCCGCCCCGCTCCTTCTTGTACGTCGCCATACCGAGCTTGTAGGCGAGCTTGCTGCGAACCCCGATCAGTCGGCTGCGCTCCAGATGGAGCTTGCTCGACTCGAATGCGGTGCGGACCTTGTCGCCCAGCTGGTCCAGCTCCGCGTTGAGGCGGTCGATTATCGAACTCATGGTTTCCTCACTCAGGTGTGCCGAAATGACGGGTCCCTCGCCGTGAAGGTTTCAATGTATTAGGGCCTGGGGGTCAGGGGTTAGGGTTGGGAAACGCAGCGGCGCAAAAAAGGGGACCCCTTTGGAGTCCCCGATCCCTATCCCCAACCCCCAACCCCTACACTGCCGCCTCCGGATACACTGAGATCTTCTGGCGGCCTTTGTCTTTCCACTCGAACGCGACCACTCCATCGATCAGGGCGAAGAGCGTGTCGTCGTTGGCGCGACGGACGTTTTTGCCGGCGTGAAACTTGGTCCCCCGCTGGCGCATGATGATGTTGCCGGCGAGCACGCGCTCGCCGCCGAACTTCTTGAGGCCCAGGTACTGGGGATTGCTGGTGCGGCCGTTCTTGGACGAGCCGACGCCCTTCTTATGAGCCATATGATCAGCTGCCCTTCGACTCGCGTAGCTTGACCCCAGTGATGCGGACCTCGGTGAACTTGGCCCGGTGCCCGGTCTTCCGGCGGTAATTCTTCCGGCGCTTGAACTTGAACACGTAGATCTTCTCGCCCTTCGCTTCGCCGACCACTTCTCCGGTCACGGTCGCACCCTTCACCGTCGGCGCCCCAGTAACCACCTTGTCGCCATCCGAAGTGAGCAGGACGTCGTCGAAGGTGAGCTTCGAGCCCGGCTCGGCATCCATCCGGGGGAGCCGGAGGGTCTTTCCCTTCTCGGCTTTGAACTGCTTGCCGCCGGAGCGGATAATGGCATACATGTGGTGAGATTCCGTGCTGGTTAAGAGCCCGCAAGTATAACGGGGATGGCAGCTTGGGACAAGAGCTCGAGCAGCCCTAGGCCACGGCGTACTGCTCCGTCACATCGCGCCCGGCCGGCCGGCTCATCAAGCGGAACTCGTCGAGGTGCATCATCGGGTCGTCGCGGATCTCCAGCTCGACCCCGATCGACTTCGCCACCGTGCCCAGCAGCTTGGGTTCCTCCTCCAGCAGGTAGAGGGCGACTTCAGGGTGCAGCCGAATCCCCAGCGCCTTCTCGCGCCGCTCATGCCCGACCCGGTAAAGCGAGCGCTCCAGCCGCCGGGCAACGACCTCGGGCCGAAACACCCGTCCCGAGCCGCTGCAGGTCGGACATTCCGTAGTCATGGAAGCGTAGAGCGACGAGCGCACTCGCTGGCGAGTCATCTCCACGAGACCGAGATCGGACACCGCCATCGCCTTGGTACGGGCTCGATCGCGGCCCAGATGGGTCCGCAGCTCCTGCAGGACGCGATCCCGATTGCTGCGAGTCTCCATGTCGATGAAATCGCACACGATGATGCCGCCGAGATCGCGGAGCCGGAGCTGACGGGCGATCTCTCGCGCCGCTTCGAGGTTGGTCCGAAGGATGGTCTTCTCGGGATCCTTCTTGCCGGTATAGCGGCCCGTGTTCACGTCGATCGAGACCAGGGCTTCGGTTGGCTGGATCACCAGGGAACCGCCGGTGGCCAGATCCACGCGGGCTTTGAAGAGATTCTTGATCTCGGTTTCGATGTCGTATTTGTCGAACAGCGGGAGCGGCTCGCGGTAGAGGTGAACCCGGCTCTTGAGCTCCGGATCGACTCCCTCGAGATACTGCTCGATTTCGCTGAAGATCTCTTTGGAGTCTACCTGCAGCGCGTCCACCTTGTCGCTGAAGACATCACGGATCAGGCCGCGGGTGAGCGAGGCCTCCCGCTGCAGCAGCGCCGGGGCTTTCCGCGTGTAGAGCTGCTTGCGCTTGATCTTGCGCCACTGGCTGAGCAGCGCATCGATCTCCCGCTTGAAGTGCTCCTCGGTCACTCCTTCCGCTACGGTGCGGACGATCACGCCACCGGCGTCTTCGGGGAGCAGCCGGCTGACCATCTCCCGCAGTTTCGCGCGTTGCTCCCGGCTCTCGATTTTTCGGCTGACCCCCACGCGCGACGCGTAGGGCATGAACACCAGAAAACGCCCGGGCAGGGAGATCTGCGCGGTGACCCGGCTGCCTTTGGTGCTGATCGGCTCCTTGGTGACCTGAACCGGCAGGGTTTGACCCTTCTTGAGGATTTCCGCGATATCGGGAAGCTGGCGACGGGAGGAGACTTCGCGCTGCCGGTGTTCGCCTGAAGGACGCTGGCCATCGCCGTTGCCGCGGCGGGTCTTGCGGCGCTCAACGGAGGGTGCAGCGGCCGCGGCGTCGGCTAATTCCGCGCTCGCGGCATCCTCCGGCTGGTCGTTATCGGCCTCGTCGCTCTCACCCGGCTCTTCGTCTTCGTCGGGCTCGAGCAGATCCGACGCATGGAGAAAGGCGCTCTTCTCGTGGCCGATGTCTACAAACGCGGCCTGAATACCGGGGAGGACCGCCTCGACCCGGCCCAGATAGATGTCGCCGACCATCCGCCGATGATCGGCACGGTCAACCAGCAGCTCGACGAGTCGATCGTCCTCGAGGATGGCGACCCGGGTTTCCCGGGGACCGCCATTGATAAGAATCTCGCGCTTCACAAATCCGTTCCCTGGTCGGAGCGGCGCCGCGTTTCGGCTCGCGAAATGGGGCGTCCGCACCAGACACGTTGAGAGAATCGGATCCTCCGGAGCGCGTTGCGAGGCCCTTGCCCCGCCGGGGGCCCTGGCCGCTGGAAGGCGAACGCCGGGAGGCAGCACCGCGCCGCTCGCCAGCTCGGGCAGGGGCCGGCGTCATCAGGCCGGGTCCTGTCGGAGGCAGCAAGGGTCGTTCGGTGGGCTCTGGCGGTCGGTTGGGATGCTGCACCCTCCTGACGCGCGAAATCCGGACGGTATCCGGGTGTGCTGAATTCACCGATGCGAGGCCAGAGCCCCTATCCAAGGGCCCGGCGAGAGCAAAAGACTTCAGGTACCGCTCTAGTCGCATGCGATAAATGTAAGAAATGCAGGCAGTTAACACTAGTGGGTCCGGGGATGCCGTGTCCCCCGGGCGAGTCTGACCCGAGACGCTGGCAAGAGCTCGGTGGTGGTGTCACGGCGAGCGGCCCGCGCGAACCCGCGCACGTACTTGAGCGACCCCGGGGTGTTGTACTTGTTCCGGTAGGCCTGGTCCACCAGATCCCTCAGCCGCTCACTTCGCGTCGGGCTGGCGCGAATGTCGAGCTGACGCTTTCCGACCTGAATGACCCCGCTCCGGTCGCGGCCGAAAGTGTGATACCATCCCTGCGGCTTTCGGTCCCAGGAGCGCACGAATACCCTGCCCTCGACGACGACGACCCAGATGCCGATGAAGCGATGGGGCTCGGAACCCGCGCGGATGCCGAGGATCTTGCCCTGGTCGAGCGCGCGGACGATCGCGGGCGAGAAGCGCGCAGCCATGGGAGCTCGTCAGCCCTCCACGATGTTCCCCAGAATCTGCCGGCCGATCACGATCCGCTGGATCTCGCTGGTGCCCTCGCCGATCTCGCACACCTTGGCATCTCGCATCATGCGCTCGACCGGGTACTCGGCCGTATAGCCGTAACCACCGAAGATCTGGACCGCTTTGGTCGTGGTTCGCATGGCAAGCTCAGAGCAATAGAGCTTGGCCATCGCGGCTTCTTTCTTGTGCGGCTTCCCTGCCTGCTTGAGCCGGGCGGCCTGGTAAAGCAGATGGCTCCCCGCTTCGATTTCCATGGCCATGTCGGCCAGCTGAAAAGAAACCCCCTGGAAGCTGCCGATGTAGCGGCCGAATTGCTTTCGCGTTCCGGCGTACTCGCGCGCCGCTTCGAAGGCGCCCTCTGCGATGCCGAGCGAGAGCGCCGCGATTCCGATCCGCCCCGCATCGAGCGTCTTCAGAAAATTGACGAAGCCTTCACCGCGCGCGCCGAGCATGTTCTCCTTGGGCACCCGCGCATCCTGAAAGTGGAGCTGGCGGGTATCGCTGGCGCGCCAGCCCATTTTCTCCTCCTTCTTTCCCGCCGAGACGCCCGCAATCTTGGGGAGCTCTTCGGCGTGCCCGATGCCCAGAGCGCGGCAGAGGTCGAGATCGACGGTGTCCTTGGTGACGATGAAACTCGTGATGCCCCGGTGTCCGGGGCCGGGGTCGGTGCGCGCGGTGACGGAGAAGATCTCGCCGACGCCGGCGTGGGTGATCAGGCTCTTCGAGCCGTTGAGCACGAAATGATCGCCCCGCTCCACCGCCGTCGTAGCGGTGCCACCTGCGTCGCTGCCGGCCCCTGGCTCAGTCAGCCCGAAACCGCCCATGACGCGGCCTGAGGCAAGCAGCGGGACGTAGGTACGCCGCTGAGCGTCGGTGCCGAATTCGACCAGCGGAGAGGTCCCGAGGTTGGTGTGGGCGCTGATAGTAAGCGCATGCGACGCGTCGACCTTGGCCATCTCGTGAATCACGATGTAATAGGAGAGCTGATCCATACCGGCCCCGCCGAACTCCTCGGGCCAGGGCACGCCGAGCAGGCCGAGCTCTCCCATCCGGCGAATATTCTCCCAGGGAAACGTGCAGGTCCGGTCCAGCTCCCGGGCAACGGGTGCGACATGCTCGGCCGCGAACTCGCGAACCATTTCGCGCACCTGGTGATGGTGCTCCGTGAAGTAGAGCGTGTCGTCCATGCGGCAAATATAGGCTCAGGGTTCAGGAGTCAGAGGCCCGGCGAGCCGTGACGGAGGCTCCGCGCCAGGACGAGATCGCGCTGCACGAGCGTGCCCACCCTGAAGGGTGCCTCGCCAACCTCATAGAAACCCCACTTGCGATAGAAGCTGATGGCGTGGAGGGCCGCTTCCCACACCTGCAGCCAGACCAGCAGACCCTCCCGATCCCGGATGGACTTCAAGGTCGCAATCATGAGATCGGTAGAGGTCCCGGTCCGCCAATAGGACCGCGCAACATAGAAGCGGGCAAGTTCCGTCCAGCGAAGTTCGGCGGCCAGGCCCGCGGGGGGCGAGGACCAGCGCAGCAGCGCCGCTCCCACGATCTCCGCTTCTCGTTCAGCCAGCACAGTCCAGGCGCGCGGATCGATCAGCTCCTGTAACTGCCGCTCCTCGGAGTAGGTTCGGGTGACGTGGAGGGCCAGATCGCCCGGCCGGAGCGCGTGCCCGTAAGCGGCGATAAAGGATTCCGATCCAAACCCCGCGAGGTCCCGGGCGTCCGCCGGCGTCGCAATGCGGTAGTTAATCTCCTCTCGCAGCATTCAGGAGCTCGCGGAGGCAGGCGCAGAGCGCAGCGCGCCAAGCGCCGCGAGAACCGTCCCCGCGTAGCGCTTGGCTAGCACAGGACCAACCCCATCCACGGCCGCCAGGGCGGATTCGCTGACCGGAGGATCGTTCGCCAGCCGCCGCAGCACCGCGGGTTCGAAGACACAACCGCCCCACGGGCCAAGCCGGGAAGTCAACGCCATCCGGAGCCGGGTAAGCCGTTGCTCGGCCTCGGGGCGCGGTAAGGGAGCCGGGCCGTGGCGCGAGCAGACATCACAACCGGAGCAGCGCGGCACCGGTTCGCCGAAGTAGCCGAGCAGCGCGGCCCGCCGGCAAGCCCGCCGCTGGGCATACTGCTCCATGACCGTAATGCGCGATTCCGCCGCGTGGCGTCGCTCGCGCACGGTCGTCCAGCAGGGCGCACCGCGCTCGGGATGCAGCTCGCGGCGCAAGCGCTCGAGCGAGCCACGCAGGTTGGCCGGGACGCGCGCCGGATCGAGCTCGCCGCGCCAGACTTGTTCCGCCAGCTGCTCGGGAGGAAAGGTGACGTCGAGCTGCCGGCGCGGCACGGCGGCATCACCCCGACGGTAGAGCAGCACGCAGCGGGCGAAGGCGCCGTCGCGCCCCGCGCGGCCCGCTTCCTGGTAGTAGGCCTCCGGTGTAGCGGGAAGGGTCCAGTGCACGACCAGGCGCACGTTCGGCTTGTCGATTCCCATGCCGAAAGCGCAGGTGGCCACCACGATCCCCAGTTCGTCCGCGAGAAATCGTTGCAACACCTGGCGGCGGGAGGGGCTGGAAAGCCCAGCATGATAGGGAGCGGCGCGAAAGCCGGACTCGCCCAGCACCCGTGCCAGCTCCTCCACCAGATTCCGCGTCGGCGCATAGACGATGGCCAGCGCGTCCTGCATCCCGAGCAGCGTGAGCAGGGCGCCCAAGCGCTCGCGCTCATTCTCCACGCTGGCGACCCCAAGCCAGAGATTCCGCCGATCGAATGAGCCCAGCACCGTGCGAATCCCGCGCGCGCCTCCGAGCCCGAGAACCCGGATGACATCGCGCCTGACATCCGGTGTGGCGCTCCCCGTCAACGCGATCACCTGCGGCCATCCCAGCAGAGCCCGCAGTCGTCGCAAAGCGCGGTAGGCCGGCCGGAAATCGGGACCCCAATCGCTGATGCAGTGGGCCTCGTCGATAGCAAGCAGCTCCGGTCGAACCCCCAGGCCATTCAGGTCATCGGCCAGCCGGCGCAGCCGCTCCGGCGAGGTGTAGAGCAGGCGAAGCTTGCCGCCAGCGGTTTGGGCGAGCACCTCCCGCTGTGCCGGAAGACTTAACGAGCTGTTGAGCGCCGCGGCGGGCAGTCCGCGGGCCCTGGCCGCGGCGACCTGATCCTGCATCAGGGAAATCAAGGGCGACACGACGACCGTGACCCCGCGCTGGAGCAGCGCGGGGATCTGGAAGCAGACCGACTTGCCGCCCCCCGTGGGAAGCACCGCGAGGACGTCGTGACCCTGCTGGAGGGCATCGAGCACCCGCGCTTGGAGGGGACGAAACTCCTGATAGCCGAAGTGTCGCTGCAACAACTCGCGCGCGGGCGCGAGCG
Source organism: Gemmatimonadales bacterium (assembly GCA_036002045.1). Classification (GTDB taxonomy): domain Bacteria; phylum Gemmatimonadota; class Gemmatimonadetes; order Gemmatimonadales; family GWC2-71-9; genus JABFSM01. The sequence goes on along the minus strand of DASYTT010000037.1, from coordinate 57,643 downwards.
CATCTCTGCCGAGCATGTCACAAGATTCGCAACCGGTGCGGCACCAGGTAACCCGACAAACGCAATCTGGAAACGATTCGCTTCGTCAGGGCACGCGCGGGATCGGCCATTCCCAGGTCCAGCTGATTCCCCCCGCCTCGACGAGCAGGAGGCCGAGGGGCCGGAAGGCCTCGGGAAGCGGCCAGGGCGGCTCCCCGAGCCGGGCATGAAACACCATGCGCTGCTGGTCCGCCAGGGTGAACTCGTCTCCCTCGCGTGTCTCGATCGCGACCGGATGGTCGGCATACAGCCGGATCGTGACTCGGCCTGCCCACTGCTCGCTGCTTCCCGGCTCCGCGAATCCCGGGGCGAGCACGATCGCGGCGTCCTGATCTCCCGCGCCAGGCGCAAGCGCAACACTGAGCCGCGAATGCGCGTAATTCGCGGGCGCTTTGTCCAGGATCCGCCCGGCGCTGTCGAGCGCAGTGAGCCCGAAATCGGTAAAGTGCGACCACTGCTCCGGGTCGAGCTCGAGATCGACGATGAGCTGCCTGGCCCACGGGGGAAGGCGGAATGGAACCCGCACATCGCCGCCGCCGGCACCGCTCACCGCGACGCTTTGCTCGCCGCCGAGCAGGCCCAGGTTGAGGCGACCCGCGATCGCGGAGTCCCCCAGCGGGCGGATCGTGATCGCAACCGAGTCTCCGGGTACGGCCGCGAGAGCAAGTCCGACGGGCGCGTGATCGATCGCGATGTTGATGGTTGCGGAACTTCCCGGCGGCGCCACCGCCACGGCCTCGTAGTACCCGCGCAGCGCATCACGACCATCGATATCGTAAACGGCCGCGGCGGTGTCGGCGCCGCCGGGAATGCCGTTCTCTCCCAGGATGGGAGAGCCGCCCGGCTGATGGAGCGCCGCGATCAGATTCTCGCCCGGGACTCTTGTCGCCATACGCACCCGAAAAGGTCGGCCCGAATCGGCGGCAAAGAAGGCTCGGCGCTCCGTGCCCGGAGCGAGCCTCGCGCCGACTCGCACGGGCCCCGCCTGTCTCGCCTCCGGGATCACCACCGTGCTCAGGAGTCGGAAGATCGGTCCCGCGATGCCGGCGGCAGTCGCGGTGACGGCGCCACTGTGCACGCCCGCTTCCACCGGGGGCCGCTGCGTCAGCGTGACGATACTCTCGGGACCATCCAGGGTGACGGTCGCCGGGCCGGAGAGCCAGGGCACCTCGCTGTGCAAGGTCAGCTCGAGCGATCCGGAGCCACGGGTGCGGCGAATCCGGAAGCGCACCAGGCTGTCGGCGCCGCCGATCTGGTACGACGCCGAGCTTCCCGGGTGATCCGCGAGCTCGACATCGAAGGTGGCAGCGGGCGCCGGACTCTGCAGAACTCGCCAGGCTTCCTCGAGATTCGGAATGCCGGCGCCCGCGGCGAGAGTGCCCTGCCCCGGTAGCGGCCGCGCGCCGCCCGCCAGAGCGCGCCGCAGATCCTCCGCGTTCACGCTCCGGCCTTGCGCTTGCGCGGCGGAAAGCAGAATGGCCGCGAGCCCGGCGACGTGAGGCGAGGCCATGCTGGTGCCACTCTTGAATTCCTCGCCGAAGTTCCAGCCCGGCACGGTTGAGTACGCCGTCCCGGGTGCCACGAGATCCGGTTTGCCCAGCTCTCCACCCCGCGCGCTGAAGAAGAGCAGCGGATCCGGACCGCGGGGGGCGCCACGTCCTGGAGGCGTGAAGAATGCGGCTGGCTGGGTTGCGCCGACGGTGATCCCGCGCCGCATCGAGCCGGGGAATCCGATGGTCGACATTCCAGGACCATCGTTGCCCGCCGCGGTGATGAACACCACTTCTGGATGCGCCGCGAGCGCCGAGTCGAGCAGGCCGTCGAGCCGGGCGGTGCCTTCGCGCTCGTTGCCGACGCCAAAGCTCATGTTGACCACGAGTGGCAGCCGCCGAGCGGCGGCGAAGCGGAGCGCATAATCGAGAGCAGCGAGGACGCTGCCGCTCGTGGTGAGGCCGCCAAAGTCATTGCGCGAGATCTTGAGCCCGAGGAGCTGTGCCCCGGGGGCCACGCCATCGAACCCCGCGACGGCCCCGATACCGTGTCCCGCGGCGATTCCCGCGACGTGGGTGCCGTGCGCCTCGGTATCGAAGACCAAGGCGAGCTCCAGGCCGCGCGCGGATTCCGAGACATTGGCCGCCAGCGTGAGGAGAGGTGCCCCACCGGGGCGATGCCAGCCGAAACGTTCCCGGGCCATTAGATAGTCGTGCACGGGGCGCTCGTTCGCGAACGAGCCGTCGCCGTCCGTGTCGGCGAAGAGCAGCCAGCCATCACTGGCCTTGCCCACCACCACGGCGAGCGTGTCCGAGTCCAGGCCGTTGTCATTGAGATCCGAGGCCGGAGGCAGGCCCAACAGGCGTTCCCGCAGCGCGCCGCCGTACCACGGCCCACTGGCCGCCAAGGCGCGCATTCGTCCGAACCCGGTCAGGCGCTGGCCCATCACGACAACGGCGTCGCCCTGCGGCACGATAGGCGTGAGCTCGACCCGGCCCTCGCCCGAGAAATCCCGGACATCGAGCAGCTTCGGCCGGCCGGTACTGGTGGAGTCCAGGCCCGGCACGCCGGGGTCCACCCCGCTGTCCAGAATGGCAATGAGCACGCCGCGTCCATCCCAGGTCGGATGGGCCGAGAGAAAGGCGGGGACTCCGGTCGCGAGCAGCGGCATCCAGCCGCGGACCAGGGCCAGCGCCGGCGGGGCCGCGGGCTGGCGAGGAAGGGGTTGCGGGTTAGGGGTCGGCTTGTTCGTATCGCCGCGTTCGGGGAGGACCTCGACGCGCGGAGTCTCGGGCTGAGGAGTAGGGCCCGCCGGCGCCTTGCTCCCACTGGCGCAAGCCGAGGCCAGCCAGAGCAGCAGAGCGCCGGCGCGGGAGGCCACGAATCAGGAGGCAGTGTGCACGGGAAGCACGAACGGGCCCAGATGGGGCCCCGGGTTCTGCGCGGTGACCCGCAGCAGGTGAGCGAGCACCTCACGGGTCTCTTCCGGGGTCACGATGAGATCGACCTGGCCTCGCGCGGCCGCGTGCCGCGCATCGAGATCGCGCTCGTAGTCGGCCCGCATCTGCTCGATGACTTCTCTGGTGCCCGCGGCGACTTCCCGCTTTTCCGTCTTGGCACGCTCGATCTCGGGGCCGTGCACCGCCATGATCGCCGATTCCCCCTCCATGACCCCCATCCGGCCGGTCGGCCAGCTGAGGATGAAGTCGGGATCGAAGCCCTGGCCCGCCATCGCGTAGTACCCTGCCCCGGAGGCGTGATTGACGGTGAGCACGAGCTTGGGTACCGACGCCGCAGCCATCGCCTCGACGAAACGGGCACCGGCGCGAATGATTCCCGAGTGCTCGGCTTCCGGGCCCACCATGAATCCGCTCACATCCTGCACGAAGAGGATCGGCAGTCGCTCGCGATTGGCCGTCTCGATGAAATAGGCCGCCTTCTCGGCGCTCTCAGTGTACAGGATGCCGCCGAAACGCGGCCGCTCGCCGGGTTTTGCCTTGACGAGACCGCGCTGGTTGGCCAGCAGCGCCACCGGCCACCCCTCGATCCGGCCATGACCGCAGAGCAGCTCGGCGGCAATCTCGGGCTGGAATTCCCGGAAGGCGCCGCCATCCAGCAGGCAGGCCAGTACCCCGTGCATGTCGTAGGACATGCGGTGATCGTGCGGCAGCAGGTCGTAGAGCGCGGTAGCGGGCCGGAGCGGCGGGGCGGCAGGGAGCACATTGTGCTGCACGGCTTCGCTTCTGGGCAGGCGGGCAACGTATTCACGGATCTGCGCCAGACACTCGGCATCGTTCGGAGCCCGGTAGTGCGCCACGCCGCTCACCGCGGTGTGGGTGCGCGCCCCGCCCAGCGTTTCCCCGTCCACCCGCTGGCCGGTGGCTCCGGCCACCAGGTTGGGGCCACCCAATCCCATGAAGCTGGTGCCTTCCACCATGAAGATCACGTCGGAGAGTGCCGGCAAGTAGGCACCCCCCGCCACACAGCTCCCCATGACGGCCGCGATCTGGGGGACCTGGAGATACCGCCGCATCAGCACGTTGTAATAGAAGAGCCGCGCCGCGCCGTACTGTCCCGGGAAAACGCCACCCTGATAGGGCAGGTTCACGCCGGCGCTGTCGACCAGATAGACGATCGGGATGCGCTGGCGCATCGCGATCTCCTGGGCGCGGAGCATTTTGGGAATCGTCTCCGGCCACCAGGCGCCGGCCTTTACCGTGGAGTCATTGGCGACGACGACGACCGGGCGATCCGCAATGGTGCCGATGCCGGTGATGACGCCCGCGCCGGGGGCCTGTCCATCGTAGCGGTCGTAGGCGATCAGCAACCCGATCTCGATCCAACGGGTTCCCGGATCGAGCAGGCCCGTAACCCGCTCGCGGGGGGAGAGCTTCCCCTGCTGGTGCAGCTTGGCGACCCGGGCTGCGCCGCCTCCCTCGCGGAGCTTGCTCGCGAGCGTCAGATACTCGGCGGTGAGCTCGCGCAGGCGCGAGAGCTTGGCCGGAGAGCCCTCAGCGCTCAAGGTGTCCGGCCGCCCAGGATTTGATGTAGCTGATCAGCTCGCTGGTCGGGGTGCCGGGACCAAACAGCTTCCCGACACCCTGCCGCTGCAGCGCTTCGATGTCGGAGCCGGGAATGATGCCACCCCCGGTGAGCAGGACATCCCGGCGCCCCATTTCATCGAGCAGAGTCCGCACTCTGGGGAAGAGCGTCATGTGGGCGCCGCTCAGAATCGAGAGACCTACCACATCCACATCTTCCTGCACAGCCGCGGTCGCGATCATTTCCGGAGTCTGGTGGAGGCCGGTATAGACGACCTCCATCCCCGCGTCGCGCAGCGCCGCGGCCACTACCTTGGCGCCGCGGTCGTGGCCGTCGAGCCCCGGTTTAGCTACCAGCACCCGAATAGGGCGGCTGAGCGGCATAGGACTCCTCAGGTGACAGGTGACAGGTGGCAGGTGGCAGGTAGGTGGCGGGTAGGCGGCGGCGGAGGGTGCACCTGCAACCTGCCACCTGCCACCTGCCACCTGTCACTTATCGGAACCTCAACAATGCCGCTAACCCGTTAATGGTATCCGCGGCATCGGGCTCGAAGACGACGTCCAGATCGAGCCGCTGGCGGAGGGCTTCCTCGATCGCGTCGTCGATCACGTCGGGCACCGGCGCCGCGTCGCCGAGCCCCCGGCATTCCTTCGCGCTGAGGGTGAGCCGCCCGCTCGCCGCGCAGCGGAAACCCGGGACGCTGGCATCCGCCCGTACCAGCAGCGTGCGCACCTGGCCGCGCGAGAGCGCATCGAGGGTCGGTGCGATCCCGTTCACGGCCCATCCGGATCCCTGGCCCAGCAGCATCTCCGCCACCAGATGGCGCTCCAGCTTCCGCTCGAAGCTCTCGCGCACCGCCAGCACCATCCCGTGCAGCTCGGCCAGCGAAGCTCCGCCGCGCCGCACAAACCGCGCAGTGCCGAGAACTTTACCCGCGATGTAGGGATGCAGGAACATCCGCAGTGAATCCGCCTCGCTCCCCGCGGAGGCGAGCACCAGCCCGCGCACCGGCTCCTGGCGGTCGAGATCGAACAGCCGCTGGGCTACCGCGGCAAGTAACTGTTCGCGGTCATGCCGGAGCCGGTTGTGATAGCCCTGCTCGCCCTTGCCGGGCGCATCGTGCCGGTCGCCATGAAAGCGGTGGCCTCGGGGCGTGCTGGCCGGAAGGTCTTCCAGCTTGCGTGCCTCGAACGCGGTCACCTCGTAGAGCGACGCGCCGCTCTTGTCGAGCACGGCGGCAAGCAGGCGGCCCACCTCGTCCTCCAGCGCAGCGAGCTCGCGCACCAGCGGAGTGCGTGCCACCGACAGCCGAGAGCGATGCACTCGCGGCAGCGGAATGGCTTCGAACAAGTCGAGCGGTTTGCAGACGAACACCGCCAGTCCCTGGGTCGGCGGCAGGGCGTCGGGACGCTGCAGCATGGCCTGCAGGCGGCGAAGGTCTTCCCGGACCTGTTCGGCCTCGCTCCGGGTCAGGCCCTCGGCGGGCAGCGCCTCGCTGACCTCGCGAGTGCGGTTCTTCAGCTTGATGAGGTACTTGCCGCGGCTGCGATCCCGCGGTTCCAGCTTGAGATAGCAGCTCACGATCCAGTGCTTGCCGGGCTGCAGCCGCACCAGCCGCTGCAGCTGGCGGCGCACGTCACTGAGTGCTCGGGAGGGCATTGGGCTCCTAGAAGAAAACCGGCTCGCGGTAGGCTCCGTACACGCGTTCCAACACCTCGCGAATCTCGAAGAGCGTACAGTATGCTCGCGCGCAATCCAGCATAGCGGGGAGCACATTCCGATCGGCCGCCGCCGTGGTCCGCAGCGCTTCGAGGCTCCGTTCGACTCGGGCCGGGTCCCGTTCAGCCCGCAGCCGAGCCAGCCGGACTCGCTGCGCGCGATCCGCTTCATCGCCAATGCGGAGAATCTCGACCGGGCCTTCGGCGTCCTCGATGCACTCGTTGACGCCGACGATCACTCGGCGGCCCTGCTCGACTTCCTCTTGGAATCGCGCGGCGCTTCGCGCGATCTGGCGCTGGAACCAGCCCGATTCGATGGCCGCGACCACCCCGCCCTGCGCCTCGATCTCGGCGAAGAGTCCCTCCGCCTCGCGCTCCATCGCATCGGTCAGGGCCTCGACGTAATAGGATCCGCCCAACGGATCGGCGACATTGGGGACGCCGGTCTCGTACGCGAGGATTTGCTGGGTGCGCAGCGCCACCCGCACGGACTCCTCCGTGGGGAGCGCGAGCGTCTCATCGAGGGCATTGGTGTGCAGTGACTGCGCGCCGCCGAGCACCGCCGCGAGCGCCTGGTAGGCCACCCGAACGATGTTATTGGCAGGCTGCTGCGCCGTGAGCGTCACGCCGGCGGTCTGGCAGTGAAAGCGCATCTTCCAGCTTCGCTCGTCGCGGGCGCCGTAGCGTTCCCGCAGGTGCCGGGCCCAGATCCGCCGCGCGGCACGGAGCTTCGCGACTTCCTCGAAGAAATCGTTGTGCACGTCCCAGAAGAACGAGAGCCGGGGGACAAAGCGGTCCACCGCGAGGCCCCGGGCGATGCCGTGCTCCACGTAGCAGAAGCCGTCGGCCAGCGTAAAGGCCAGCTCCTGCGCAGCCGTCGCCCCCGCCTCGCGGATATGGTACCCGGAGATTGAAATCGTGTTCCAGCTCGGGGTATGCTCGGCCGCCCACTCGAACATGTCCACGATGATCTTGAGCGCCGGCTCCGGCGGATAAATCCAGGCGTGCTGCGCAATGTATTCCTTGAGGATGTCGTTCTGCACGGTTCCCTGGATGCGGGAGATGTCGACACCCTGGCGCTCCGCCGCCGCCACGTAGAAGCAAAACAGTATGGCGGCGGGGCCGTTGATCGTCATCGAGGTGGAGACCTGGTCGAGCGGAATGCCGTCGAACAGATCCTCCATGTCTTTGAGGCTGGAGATCGCCACCCCGCATTTGCCTACTTCCCCTTCGGAGCGGGGATGATCCGAGTCGTAACCCATCAGGGTCGGGAAATCGAAGGCCACCGAGAGACCGGTCTGGCCGCGACTCAGCAGAAACTTGTAGCGCTGGTTGGTGTCTTCCGCGGTTCCGAACCCCGAGAACTGGCGCATGGTCCAGAGCCGGCCCCGATACATCGTGGGATGAATCCCGCGGGTGAACGGGTACCTCCCGGGTAGCTCGCTCGGGCTGCCGAGGCGGTGCTCCAGGTCGAGCGGCGTATACACCGGCTGCACTTCGCGGCCGGACACCGAGGTGAACTCGACGCCGGCTCGCTGCGGTATCCCGGCGTAGAGCGCCCGCCAGGCGGCGACCTCGGCCCGCAACCGCTCGAGCTCCTCGCTCGCGCTCATACCCGCGCTCCCTCCTTGAGGCCGGTCACGATCTCGGCTGCCAGCTCGTACGGGCTTAGTCGGCCCGCAGCGACCTCGTCGATTCGTTCGCTCAGCAACTCCTCCGCCCGCGTGTCTCCCCAGACCCAGCGGTGCATCGCGCGATCCACGACTTCCCGGGTCCGTGCCGCAAAGCGCTTGCGTCGCCGCCTCGCGAGCTCACCGGTCTGTTTCATCCATTCATGGTGCCGTTCGAGCGCCTCGGCGAGCTCCGCAATACCGCTTCCCGTGGTGGCGGTCGTGAGGAGCACCGGAGCTTCCCAGCTCGGAGGGAGGCTACCACTCTCCCCCGCATCTGCTTCCCGTCTTCCCACCACGCCGTGGTGCGCCCGAATTCCCCGGAACGCATTTCCCCGCCGGATTCCCTGCGTCACCTCGATCTCCCGGGCGAGATTTGCCGCGCCGGGCCGGTCCGCCTTGTTGACGCAGAAGATATCCGCCAGCTCCATGACCCCCGCTTTGAGCGCCTGGATCCCGTCGCCCGATTCAGGCACCAGGACCAGGACCGTGCTGTCCGCCATGCTGGTGACGGCGAGCTCGGATTGGCCCACCCCCACCGTTTCGATCAGGATGCGATGGTAGCCGCCGGCATCGAGGACGTCGCACACCTCCCGCGTGCTGGTGGCGAGCCCTCCCAGCGATCCCCGCGTCGCCATGGAGCGGATGTACACGCCCTGATCGAGCGCGATGGATTCCATCCGGATTCGGTCGCCCAGCAGCGCGCCGCCTGTCGCGGGACTGGTGGGATCCACCGCCACCACGGCCACCGTCAGCCCCCGCTCCCGCCAGCGCTGCACCAGCTGTTGGGTGAGGGTCGATTTGCCCGCCCCCGGAGGACCCGTGATGCCGATCCGCTGCGCGTGGCCGAGTCGCGGATGCACTGCGGCGAGCAGCTGCTCGAAGCCGGGCCGGCCATTCTCCACCAGGGAAATGGCGCGTGCCAGCGCGGCGGTGCGCCCGGAGCCCAGCTCGGCGAGCAGGCTGTCGAAATCCATGGCTCCAAGGTATCAGAGGCCTAGAGCAACAGCCAGCCGCCGAGCCCGAGCAGCAGCGCGAAACCGCAGACATCCGTGAATGTCGTCACGAAGACCGACGACGCGATCGCCGGATCGATGCGCAAGCGCTCGAGCAAGAGCGGAATGAACGCGCCCGCAAATCCGGCGACGAAGAGGTTTCCGACCATAGCGAGGCATACCACGAAACCGAGGATAACCGGCTGGCGAAAGAGCACCGCCGCCAGCGCGACCACGATCCCGTTGGCGACTCCACACGCCAGGCCGACCATCACCTCCTTCCCGATCACTCGAACGAAGGCCGAGGGAGCGATGAGGCCGAGCGCGAGCCGGCGCACCGTGACGGCGAGGGTCTGGGTTCCTGCGTTCCCGCCCATTCCCGAAATGATCGTCATCCACGCGGCGAGGGCCGGCAGGGCGCGGACGACGGGGGTGAACAGCGCGACGACTGCCGCCGCCACAAAGGCGGTGATCAGGTTCACGAAGAGCCAGGGAAGCCGCGTCTTCACGGCCTCATACCAGCGTGCGCCAAGCTCCTCCCCCGCCGAAACGCCCCCGAAGCGCAGCAGATCCTCGGTAGTCTCCTCTTCCACGACGTCCGTCACATCGTCGAAGGTGATTCGCCCGAGCAAGCGCCGGTCCCGGTCCACGACGGGGATGTTCGGCACGTTGTAGCGCGCCATGAGACGGGCGACGTCCTCCTGGTCCATGTCGGGAGGCACGGTCACTTCCGCGGCTTCCATGAGCTCCCGGACCGGGCGCTCGGGCGCGCTCAGCACAAGTCCCTTGAACCCGAGCACCCCCGCCAGGCGCTGCTGTCGGTCGACCACGTACGTCTCGGTGAAATCTTCGATCTCCGCGGCTTGCTTGCGGATGCTTTCGAGCGCCTCGCGCACGGTGGCGTCCTGGCCCACCGTCACCAGCGCGCTGGTCATCAGGCCGCCGGCAGTGTCCTCCCTGTACACCAGGAGCCGCTCGACCGTGATGCGCTCATCGAAGTCCACCTGCGACAGGATGCGCTGCTGCTGCTCCCGCGGCAGCTCGCCGAGGAGGTCGGCGGCATCGTCGTCGGGCATCTCCTGAACGATGCCCGCTGCCTGCTCCGGCGACAGCGCCGCAAGCGTCGCCTCGGCGTGCTCCTGCACGGGCATCTCGACCAGCGCCTCGCCGGTGAGGTCGGGCGGCAGCAGCTTGGCGATCTCGACCCGTTCCTCATCGTCCGCCAGCGCGAGCACATCGGCCAGATCGGCCGGCTCGAGGAGACGGCTGCGCGCCAGGAATTCGCTGATTTTGCCTTCGCGCAGCAGGGCGATGAGATCCTGGAAGGAGCGTCGCTGAATCACGACGCGCGATCGAGCGGAGTAGAGACCGGCGAGCCGCGGCGGACCAGCAGGCGCTCGACCCGCGTGGCGGATGCCACCAGCACATCGAGCTCGAGGCCCCGGATCAGAAAGCGCTCTCCGCTCGAGGGAAAGCGGCCGGCGAGCTCGACCAGGCGACCGCCGATCGTCGTCGCCTGGCCAGGCGGGAAGCTGACCCCGAAGTGCTCCTCGAGCTCCGCGACGGGGGTGCCGCCTTCCGCCTCGAGCAGCTCCGGGCCCGGGGGAACGGCCGCCGGCGCGGCCGGTTCATCTTCGTCGACAATCTCACCCACCAGGGCCTCCAGCAGGTCTTCGAGCGTGACGATGCCGAGCGTGCCGCCGAATTCGTCCAGCACGACGGCGAGGTGCCGGCGTTCCCGCTGCATGTCGAGCAGTACGTCTCCGCAGGGACGCCCCGCCGGGGCCACGGCCACCGAGCGAATCGGCAGCGGGTCGCCCGGATTCAAGCGGAAGAGATCGAAGGCATGCACCATCCCGATGATCTCGTCCAGGGTTCCGCGATAGACGGGCAGCCGGCTGTATCCGGTCTGAATGAAGGCCTGGCGAACCTCCTCCGCCGAAGCCTCCTCCGGAATCGCCACCAGCTCGGTCCGCGGGGTCATGACCTCCCGGGCGCTTCGCTGGGAGAAGCTGATGACCCCGCCGACCCGCAGCAGCTGCTCGTCGGGCGCCGCGCCCGCGGCGGCGCGCTCACGCCAGAGCTCGGTGATCAGCGCCTCGGGCTGAACGGAGGGAGCCGGCAGAATCCCCGCGAGCACGGCCGACCAGGGCCGCAGGATCGGCTGCAGCCGCTCGGCAACCCGTGCGGCATGCCGCCGGGTCAAGAACCGCGGCAGGACATATCCGCTGAGCAGCACGGTCGGCAGCACCACGAAGACGAGCAACAGGCCGAAGATCGTGAGCCGGGTTCCCGCGAACATCGCGGGAAAGACCGCGCCCAGCATCGCAATCCCGAGCGTCGTGGTGACCGAGGCCGCGGCGAGGTCCCGCTCGAGCGGCGGCAGCCAGACGAGCGATTCTCCACCGCCGCGCAGCCGCCGCGCCACCACATCGGCCAGCAGGATCCTGCTGGAAGTGATCAGCGCTGCGGCGGCCGTTGCGCCGAACACGGTGAGCGTGAGCGCCAGTCCCGCGATGAGCCAGATCATTTCGGCGACTCCGGCGAGCTGGCGGGTGGGGATCCCAGGACTTGCGCGAGCGTCACCCTGCGAACCCGCCGGCGCACCACTTGGTCGACGGTGAGCCGGAAGCCGTCCAGCTCCAGCGTCTCTCCGGCCCGCGGCACCCGTCCGAACAGCGTGAGCACCAGGCCGCCGACGGTGCTGACGTCTTCCCGCGCGAAGGCATGGCCGAGCTCGGCCTCGAGATCGGCGAGCGGGGCGCCACCCTGCACGGCCCAGCCGCCATCGGGCAGGCGCTGCACCGGAGCGACCTCATCGATGTCGTACTCGTCGCGGATCTCCCCCACGATTTGCTCGAGCACATCCTCCAGCGTCACGATCCCGGAGGTGCCGCCGAATTCGTCCACCACGACCACCAGATGGCTCGCGCTCCGCTGAAAGTCGCGCAGCTGGCGATCCAGCGTCTTGCCTTCGGGAACGAACCCCACCGGGCGGATGAGCGGATGCCAATCGGCCGGACCAACCTCCGGTCCGAGGCCGGGCAGCAAGTCCTTGGCATAAATCACCCCGGTTACCGAATCCGGGTCGCCGTCCACCACCAGCAGCCGCGAATGCTCGGCGCTGCGGAACATCTCGATCACCTGCTCCCGTGTGGCGGAGAAGTCCACCCCCATGATGTCGAGCCGCGGCGTCATCACCTCGGCCACGCTCATCTCAGCGAGACCGAGAATGCCGGTCAGCATGCTGCGTTCGGCGGCCGGTGCGGGAAGCGTCGAGCCCCGGCGCATCCGAAAACCGCGGTCGACCCATGCCACCGCGGCCAGGAAGGGACCGAAGAGCGTGAGCGTGTGCTGCACGAAGCGGCCATCGAACCGGATCAGTCCCGGCTCGTTGGCCGCCCAGAGGCGCGGAGCGAGTTCGCCTACGATCCATACCAGGGCCGCTGCCACGAGAAAACGGGCGATCGCCTGGGGAACCGGCCAGGCCCACCACGCGAGCGCGACTCCCGCGAGGGCCGCCGCTACGGCCAGCAGCGCCAGATGGACGACGTGCAGGCTGCGGGCCGGCGTGAGCGATCTGCCCGGCGGCCCGCCGGAAGGCCCGAGCAGTCGGGGCACTCCGGCATCGTCGTACTCGGCGAGGGCGACGAGCGCGGACCACAGCGTGAAGAGGCCGGCGAGCAGGGGCGCAACCCAGAGCTGCAGCGCAGCGAGCAGGGCGCGGATCACCTGAGCATCCTCACATAGCGCTCCTGACGCTGCCACATCGCGGAGGCTTCCCGCTCCGGGCCGTCGGGATGATCGTAGCCGAGGACGTGCAGCACGCCATGCACCACGAGGCGGGTGAGCTCCTGACGCAGCGGGATCCGGCGCACCCGTGCTTCGCGCTGCGCGACGGACCGGCAGATGTAGACGTCTCCTGCGAGCGCCCCGTCCGGGCCGGCGAGTGCGAAGGCGAGCACATCGGTCGACTCGGAGCGGCGCTTCCAGCGAGTGTTCAGCGCGCGCATCCGGTCGCGGCCGACGAACGTGAGCGAGAGGATCGCCTGCCGCCGCTCCCGCCTGAGGACGGTTTGCGCCGTTCGAACGATAGCGGCTTTGGAGAGCGGAAGGTGGCGCCCCTGGACGAGCACCTGTCCCTCTGGCCCTCTGTCCCTCCGTCCCTCCGGCTTATCCGCTCTGATCCGCGGCATAGGCCCGGATGATTTCCCGTACCAGCCGGTGGCGGACTACGTCGGCATCGCCCAGATAACAGAAGGCAATCCCATCGATGCCGGGAAGGATCCGTTCGATCTGGATCAGCCCCGACTCCTCGCGCTTCGGCAAGTCGATCTGGGTCTTATCGCCCGTCACGACGACCTTGCTGTTCACGCCCAGCCGGGTCAAGAACATCTTCATCTGCAAGCCGGTCGCGTTCTGCGCTTCGTCCAGGATGATGAACGCGTCCGACAACGTGCGCCCCCGCATGTAGGCGAGCGGCGCGATCTCGATGGTCCGCTGCTCGAGTGCCTTTTGTACCCGCTCCGGCGGCATCATGTCCTCGAGAGCATCGTACAGCGGTCGCAGGTACGGATCCACCTTGGCCTGGAGGTCGCCGGGCAGGAACCCGAGCGATTCGCCGGCTTCAACGGCGGGCCGGGCCAGGATGATCCGCTTCACCCGCTTGCGTGCCATCGCTTCGACCGCCTTGGCGACGGCAAGATAGGTCTTACCCGTTCCGGCAGGACCGATGCTCACCACGATATCGGTGGTGGCGATTGCCTGCACGTAATCGCGCTGACCTTGGGTCTTGGGAGAGATCGCCCGGCGGAGCCCCGGGAGCAGGATCTTCGACTCCCCTCCAACCAGCGGGCCGTCCAGCGGGACCCCGTTGAGCACGAAACGGTGCACATCCTCCGGCGTGACCGCCTCGCCCACTCGAGCCATGTCGAGCAGCGCTTGAGCGACGACCGTGGCGCGATCGAGCTGCTCCACGCTGCCGCTCAGCGTCAGCGTATCGCCTCGCAAAGAGACCCGCGCTCCGGTGGCGCGCTCGAGCTCCGCCAGATTGGCCTCGTTCACCCCGGCAAGCAGCAACGGATCGGCGCCTTCGATGTTGAGACGCTGGGAAAGCTCCTCGCCCGGCTGGCTGGTTCTCACGGCCCCACCACCAGATGCAACGCGGCGAGCTCCGCACCGCTCACCGGGGTCGGGGCACCCTCGAACAGGGCGCGGGCGGCGGTGGTTTTCGGGAAGGCGATGACGTCACGCAACGAGCTGGCCCCGGCCAGCACCATCACGAGTCGATCGAATCCGATCGCGAAGCCTCCGTGGGGCGGCGCGCCGGCCGCAAGCGCTTCGAGCAGAAAATCGAAGCGGCGCCGGATCTCCTCCGGCGCCAGTCCCAGCAGCCGGAAGATGCTGCGCTGCACCGCGGGGTCGGTGATGCGGATCGAGCCGCTGCCCAGCTCGACGCCGTTGTAGACCGCGTCGTAGTGCAGGGCGCGGCAGCGGCTCGGGTCGCTCTCCAGGAAGGGCACGTCCTCCGGGTGCGGCGCGGTGAACGGGTGGTGCACGAAGGTGGGCGCGCCCGTCTCCGGATCCGGCTCGAACAGCGGAAAGTCCACCACCCAGAGAAAAGCGTGCGCCCGCAGGGGAGCCGGCGTGAGCTTCCGGATCAGCGCGCCTCGGACGGCGTGGAGTGCCGGGTTCGCGAGCCGGTCCGGCCCTGCGACGGCCAGCAGCAGGTCGCCTTCGCTGCCCTCGAGGGCCGCCAGCGTTGCGGCGCCCAGCGCCTTGACGCCCGATCCCTCCCAGGCAGCTCCCCGCCGGGCCCACAGCAGTCCGCCACCGCCCGTTTCCTTCACCAGGGCGGAAAGGGCGTCGAGATCCTTACGCGAGAGCGCGGCCCCCCCCGGTGCCAGAATGCCGCGCAGGCGGCCGCCGCTGCCCACGGCATCGCGAACGAAGGGAGCCGCATCGCCGCCAAGCTTCCCGGTGAAATCGGCGATTTCGTAGCCGAAGCGAAGGTCCGGCTTGTCGGTGCCGAAGCGCTCCATGGCCTCGCGCCACCCCATGCGCAGGAAGGGTCGCTCCGGCTGGTGCCCGGCTTCCTCCCAGAGGGCCACGAGCACTTGCTCGATGACCTGGAGGATATCCTCCTGCGCGACGAAGGAGGCTTCCACGTCGATCTGGGTGAATTCCGGCTGTCGGTCGGCACGCAGATCCTCATCGCGAAAACAGCGGGCGATCTGGAAGTAGCGATCGAAGCCCGCCACCATGAGCAGCTGCTTGTAGATCTGCGGCGACTGGGGCAGCGCGTAGAATTCGCCGCGATGCAGCCGGGAAGGCACCAGATAATCCCGCGCACCCTCAGGCGTTGGCTTGGTGAGGATCGGCGTCTCGATCTCGAGAAAGCCCAGCTCGCTCAAGGCGCGCCGCCCCCGCTGCAGCAGCCGGTGCCGCAGGATGAGATTGGCCTGCAGCTCCGGTCGCCGGAGATCGAGGATCCGGTGTTTGAGCCGCAGCTCCTCCGCCGCCAGCTCTTCCCCGTCTTTGCGCGCCACCGGAATCGCCGGCGTGAGCGCGGGGCCGCTCACTTCGAGTGCAGAGACCCGCACTTCGACTTCGCGCGAGTGCATGCCGGGGTCTTTTGCCGGCTGGGGGCGGAGCGCCACGGTGCCTTCGGCGAACACCACGGTTTCGACCCCGCAGTCGGCGGCGCGCTGCAGCACGGCGGGAGGTGTGAAGGCTGGATCGAAGGAGAGCTGCACCAGACCGTTGCGGTCCCGCAGGTCGATGAACACGAGCCCGCCCAGGTCGCGCCGGCGATGCACCCAGCCGCCCAGCCGGACCGTGCAGCCGAGATCCGCACGCGTGAGCAGGCCGCCCGAGTGCGTCCGCAGCGAAGTGGCTGGCATCGCGCAAACGTAACGGGCGCTCCGAGGGGGATCAAGCAAACCACGCGTTATCTTTGCGATAGATGTCCTCACCACCTCTGCTCGATCTCACGCCGGCCGCCGCATTGCACACCCTGCAAAGCTGGGTCAAGCAGCGCGGGTTGCCGGAGTACCGGGCCACCCAGCTCCACCGCCGGCTCTGGCAAGCGCCGGTCGCTGCCTGGCAAGCGGCGACCGAGTTGCCGCGCCAGCTCCGCGAGCAGCTCGACGCCGAGTTGCCGTTGCCCCGTCTTCTCGCCGAAACGGTGCAGCAATCGCGGGACGGAACCCGCAAGTACCTCTGGCGGCTCGCGGACGGCGAGGCCATCGAGTCAGTCCTCATCCCGTCGGGAACCCGGCTGACGCTCTGCATTTCTTCGCAAGCCGGTTGTGCCCTGGGCTGTGTCTTCTGCGCCACCGGCCGGATGGGCTTCCGGCGCAATCTGTCCGCCTGGGAGATCGCCGTGCAGGCGCGGGAGATCGTGCTGGCCAACCCGCTGGAGCGGCCGACCAACATCGTGTTCATGGGCATGGGCGAGCCGCTGCTCAACTGGCCGGCGGTGAGCACAGCCCTCTCTATCTTCAACGATCCGGCCGGATTCGGGATCGGCGCGCGCCACATCACCGTGTCGACGGTGGGGATCCTTCCCGGCATGAGGGAGCTGGCCCAGCGCCCGGAGCAGTTCCGCTTGGCCATCTCGCTGCATGCTCCCTCCGCGGAAACCCGGCAGCGCCTCATGCCGATCCAGCGCAAGTACGGGATCGACGAGATCCTTCGGGCGGCCGCGGCGTTTCGCAAGCGGCTCACGTTCGAGTACGTGCTGATTGCCGGCCAGAATGATTCGGACGCCGATGCCGACCGGCTGGCCAAGCTGGCAAACCGGCTCGACGCCCACGTCAATTTGCTGCCACTTCACCCCGGCGGCGCGCCAGGTCTCAGGCCCACGGAGCCGGAGCGGATCCGCGCCTTTGCGGCCCGGCTACGCAACCAGGGCGTCGAGGCAGTGGTCCGCAAGAGCCGCGGACTCGACATCGCCGCGGCCTGCGGCCAGCTCTTTGTCGCCCAGGAGAAAAAGCGCCGCACCGTGCGGCCGCCCAGCCTCGAAACTACTTGAGGTTAGCGACCTCAACTATTACTTGACATCGAGCGGGTTAGCGCCATGCTGATTGCCCTGCTCCGGCTCACCCTGCGGATCTTCTTCCGGCGGGTCGAGGCGGAGGGAATCGAACGGGTACCCCGCCAGGGGCCTCTCCTGTTCGTCCTGAATCATCCGAATTCCCTGGTCGACCCGGTCTTCCTCCTCTGTCTGGCGCCTCGCCCGGTTTCCTTCCTGGCGAAAGCTCCCCTGTTCCGGATTCCCCTGGTGGGATGGCTGGTTCGCTCGGCGGGGTCGATTCCGGTCCAGCGCCGGCAGGATCCCGGCGCGGACCTCAGCAAAAACCGCGAAATGTTCGGACGAGTTCGCGCGCATCTCGCTGGGGGGGGCGCCGTGGCGCTCTTCCCGGAGGGCACCAGCCACAGCGATCCCCGTCTCAAGCCCCTGAAGACGGGGGCGGCGCGCATCGCGCTCGGCGTGTCCGGCCCTACGCCGCTCAGGATCCAGCCGGTGGGGCTCTTCTACACCGACAAGCGCACCTTCCGCAGCGCCGCGTTGGTCTATTTCGGCGATTCCTTTGAGGTATCCCCCGCCCCCCTGGATGAAAGGGGAGAGCCGCCCGCCGACCGGGTCCAGGCGCTCACGGAACAAATCGGGTCGGCCCTCGGAGCGGTGACCCTCCAGGCGGATGCTTATGAGGCCCACGATTTCGTGGCGCGCACCGAGCGAATTCTAGCGAGCCAACGACGCGAGAGTGATGACGCACCGAGGCCGGAACTGGCCGACGAGTTCGCCTTCCGCAAGCGGATTCTGGCGGGATACCACGCGCTGCGCGCCCGTGACGCCGCACGACTCGAGCAGTTCCGCCGGCGCATCAATCGCTACGAGGATCGCCTGCGCGGTGCCGGGGTCGATCCCTGGGATGTGCCGGTCGGGAAGCTCCGCACCAGCCGCGTTCTGCTCTACATGGGGCTGTTCCTGCTGCGCTTCCTGCTGCTGCTGCCCCTTGGCCTTCCGGGCCTCCTGCTGCACTACCTGCCCTACCGGCTGGTGGGGCTCTTGTCGCAACGAGCCGTGGGTAAGTACGACGACATCCTGGCCACCGCCAAGGCGGCTGCGGCGTTCATCGTCTTCCCGCTCGCCTGGCTCGCGGCCGGACTGCTCTTTTGGCTCTGGCTCGGACCCGCCGGGGGAATCGTGGCACTGCTGCTGGCCCCGCTCTGCGGCTACGCTGCGCTGCGTTTGGTGGAGCTTGCCGACCGCGCGCTCGGTGCGCTTCGCGCGCTCGGGCTATGGTTGCTGGGGCGACGGCAGTTCCTGCATTTGCAGGTGGAGCGACGAGTGCTTCGCGAAGAGGTCCTGAGGATCGCGGCGGAGCTGGGTGTGTGAGGCACAGGTGGCAGGTGCCAGGTGGCAGGTCGCAGGGACTGCCACCTGCCACCTACCCCCTACCACCTGCTGTTAAGGTCGTATCCCCGGCGGCGGCCGGTAGTCGTCTCCCAGCAGCACCGTCACGTCCACCCGCAAGAGGGTATCGGTGGCAACCCCCACGCGGGTCGCACCCAACGCGCTCGCCACGCGGGCCGCCGCGGCCGAATCTCCGCGCCGCGCGAGCGCTTGCGTCAGCGCGACCGGAGCGCCGGCGGTGCCGAAGTACACCACATCGAATCCCGCCTGCCGCAGCACCCGCGTCGCCACCCGGGCCAGGCCGCGTTTCCCCGTGCCGTTGAGCACCTCTACCACCACCCGTTCGGCTCCCGCCAATGCCGCCGGCTCGCGGAAGGGTTCGCGCTCGCCACTCTCGAGCAACGCCCAGCCGACGCCGGCCGCGGCAACGAGTCCGAGTGCGCTCAGCGTGAGGAAGCGGCGGCGAGGCTGTTCCAAAAGCGCATGGTGGGCTGCGGAATGCTCCAGCCCGACTGGATGAGATGCAGCAGACGCGCGCGGGCGACCGAGAACAGCACTCCTTGAGGATCGGAGGGAAACCGTTCGACCAGCCCCATGCGCTCCGGGCCCGCACTGGTGCGGCCCGGCTCCAGATAGTCCGCGCAGTAGAGCACGCGGCCGACCATATCCCATTCGGGGAGACCGACGGAGTGATAGCGCACGGCATCGAGCACGCCCCGATCGGTTTCTCCCTCCGCCTTGGCGCGCGCGGCGCTTGCCGGTCCGTGCCGGAGCTCCGCGGGCCCCAGGCTGGAGGGGGCGGCGCGCTCGAGCTCTTCGGGTGGCGCGTCACGCAGTGCGTCGTGCAGCCAGACTGCTTTGAGCCAGCGGTTGCGCTCGGAGTCCGGAACGCCCAGCTGCGCGCCCCAGAGGGTGACTAGCTCGGCAACGCGCTGAATGTGGTGGAGTCGAGCCGGCGTCACGCGTGCCCAGGCTGGCAGGGTGGGCCGTAACGCGGAGGGAACCCCGGGAGTCGGAGCCGAAGCGGACGTCACTTTCGCAATATATACGCGCGGTTCAGCAGCCCATCCGCTCGAGCTCGAGCAGCTCGCGTTGCCAGAAGCCGCGCTCGGGCAGGCCTGGATGCGGCAGCACCAGTCCGGCCTCCTGCAGAGAGAGCGCTCCGTAGCGGACCAGGTCGAGATCGAGCCTGCGGGATTCCCAACGCACCCGGCGGACCCGGCCGGCCTCCGCCTCGATTTGGTGCAATGCGGCGAGCAGCTCGCGGGGCGAAAGCGTGGTATCGAGCGCGACCATTTGATTGAGATAGGCGGGCTGATCGAGACCCCCGAGCGGCGCGGTTTCTTCGATGCTGCTCGCCCCGCAGAGGAGGGTGCCCGGCAGTTCGGCCAGTCGCGCACGGGCACGGGCGAGCTCTGCGGCCCGGTCACCGAGATTGCTGCCCAGCGCGACGTACGCGCGAACCAGCTCAGGCCTCGAGCGCGAAATGCCGCGCGATGCCTCGCAGCTCGCCGGCTACCCGCTCGAGCTCGGCGATGGCCGTCTCGAGCTCGCTCTGCCCCCGAGTGGCTTCCATCGCGTCCCGCGTCAACGCCTCGGTCTGCCCGCGGGTACGCTCCGCGGCCGCAGCCAGTTGACGGATCTGCGCAGCGAGGCGCCGGCCCGCCGCGCCCTGCGCGGCCTCCGCTTCCGCAATGGCGCGCGCCTGGGCGCCCGTCTCGTGGGTCGCCTGGACGATGGCCTCCAGGGCTTGTGCCGTATCGGAGGAGAGCTGGCCCACATCGGCGACCAGCTTGCGGCCGTGCTCCATCTGCGTGGCCACCGTGGAAACCTCGCGGGAAATGTCGCTCACCAGGCGGCTGGCGTCGGCGCCTGCGGCCGCGCTCTGCAGCGCGAGCTGACGGATTTCCTCGGCGACCACTGCAAAGCCGCGGCCCGATTCGCCCGCGCGCTGGGCCTCGATCGCCGCATTGAGCGCGATGACATTGGTCAGCTCGGCAATTTCCTCGATGGACGCGAGAAAGGTGCGAATCCGGGCGGTCGTGGCTCCGAGCGTCGCCACGGAGCGGGAGCTGTCGGTCACGAAGCCTTGCACGCGGAGCAGGCGATCCACCGCCAGCTCCACCTCCTTGCGGTGCTGGGCCGCCGCTCCCGCCGCATCATCGCTGCCGCGCGAGGCGCGCGCGCCCGCGGCGGCCGCGAACTCGGACAGTCGGCCGAGCTCTGCGGTTGCCTCCAGGCCGGTTTGCGCGAAGGCCTGCTGGCCTGCCGCCTCGCGACTCATGTTTTCCGAGGCGAGCTGCAAGGCCAGCGCGGAGGAGCGCAGCGAATTCGCGGCCCGCGCCAGCGCATGGATCTGGCCGGCGATCTGCTCCACCGTCTCCATGAGCGGGCGGCGCAGCTCGGCGATATGCAGGGCTGCGGCAATCTGGGTGGCCAGGGCCACGAGGGCCGAGCGGTCGCGCGGCCGGTAGCGGTAGCGCCGCTGGTGGTCGAGCTCTACCGTTCCGATCACCCGCTCCGCCTGGCGCAGCGGATAGATCGCGATGGTCCGCACGTTTGGATCGGAATGGCGCAGCGCGGGCTCGCGCCGGGTGTCCTGCACGAAGAGCGGCTCGCCCTGGGCCAGCACTCTCGCGCGCAAGGAAGCCAGGCCGGGATCGACCTCCCCCCGGCGCGTCCCGGCCTCCGCGCGGTACAGCAGCACCGGGCCGCTGGCGCCCGTCCGGTAGATCCGCAGGTCCTGCCAGTCGAGCACGCGGTTGGCGAGCTGCTCGATCTGCGCGAAAGAATCGCTGAGGCTGAGATCGCTGGTGAGCGTGCTCTGCAGCGCATGCACCTTGTTGAGGTCCTCGGCGGCGATCGCCTCCTCGAGCAACGTGCGCGTCACCAGCCCCGACACGGTGAGTGCCAGCGCCACCACCACCCATCCCGGCGGATTGAGCTGCGCCAGAGCCCAGAGGATGATGGCGGTGCCCAGCAACGTCATCAGGAACGACACCATTTCCCAGCGCAGAATGAAGAGCCGCTCGCCGACGGAGAGCTTGTCGCGCAACAGCAACGACAGATAGAAGAGCACCCGGCTGATGACGAAATACGTGCCGGCCAGAACGACCGCAGGCGCCAGCAAGTCGAGGGAGAGGCTCGTGGAACCGCTCAGCCGGAGCGCCAGGGAGTAGAAGCCATAGGCAACGGCGAACGCAATCGCTTCGCGCCCGGCATTCACGGCACCAGCCAGCAGCGGCTTGCGCAGCAGGCCGAAGTCGGCCAGCACGACCCCGCCAACCAGTCCGAGGACTCCTACGGAGCCCGGGGCGACGAACGCCGCCACGAGGGCGGGAATCCCCGTCTGACTCAGATAGGCATATTTGCTGAGCCGGATCGACGTGATCCGGAGCAAGGCGGTCGCCGTCAGGATCGCGAGCCCCGCGAAGAGATACTGGCGCCAGCGCGGATCGACCCAGCCCGCCGCAACGGCCAGCAACGGCCCGCTCAGCGCGAGCGCGCTGGCGTAGTGCCGCATGATCCGGCTGGTGGCATCGCCGGCGAGCGGCTCAGAGGAAATAGTCACCGACCGTCAGATTGTACCGTTCGGGATTGGTGACCTTTACGATGGAGCGGAGGAAGCTGCCGTCGGGACCGCGTTCGTTCAGGTCGGCCAGCACTCCGGGCGCCGCCACGACGCCGCCGGTGGCTTCAATGGCGATGCGGACCGAGGGACGGTTGAGCAATTGGGGGTCGGCATTGGCCTGGGAGACGATCGCCACCTCGAAGGTGTCGAGAATCACGCAGGTTCCCACGGGATAGACGCCCAGCAGGTTGATCAACGCCTTCACCACGATCGGATCATAGCCGCGCTTCGGGTTGTTCCACATTTCGCGCAGCACCTGGTCGGGCTCGATCGGCACCGTCTGGTACGAGCGCCGCGTCGTCGCGGCATCGAAACCGTCCGCCACGGCGACGATGCGCGCGAAGATGCCGAGCGAGCGCGGCCGGATCGCCCGCGGATAGCCGCTCAGGTCGATCTTCATGTGATGCTCGTGGGCCACCAGGATGGCCATATACGGAATCTCCTGATAGCCGCGCAGCGCGAAGAGCGTCATGGCGCCGCTCCAGGGATGCGCCTGGATCACCCGCCATTCGTCTTCGGCGAGATCGTGGGTCTTGTTCAGGATCTCGATGGGGATCTTGGCCTTGCCGATGTCATGCAAGAGGGCGGTCATGCCGAGATCGTAGAGCTGCAGCTTGGTGAGGCCGATCTTGCGGCCCAGCGCAACCGAGAAGATGCAGACGTTGACCGAGTGGGTGAAGGTGTACTCGTCGTAGTCCCGCAGAGTAGTGAGCCCCATGATAGACGTCTCGTTGGTCAACACCTGGTCCACGATCATCTGCACGGCGCGTTTGACCTTCTTGACGCTGCTGGTGCGTCCCATCCGGATGCTGTTCACCACTTCCTTGGTGACCGCGACGCCCTGCGCGTAGGTCCGCTTGGCGATCTCGCGCGACGCCTCCGCGCTGAGGGACTCCGCGACGTCGGACAGGGGCTCGAACTCGAGGTTCGGGGTTCCCGCTGAACCGAGGCGTTCGACCAGCGCCAGGTAGCGGTCTTTTACCGTGGGATCGGCGGACACGCTCAGCAGAATGCTCAGCAGCGCCTGCCATTCCCGGCGCTCAACGCCGGCGAGCGTGCGGAAGACGCCGATGTCGAAGGCCCGGAGCGTGGTGAGCAGGTTGCTGAAGGCGGCGAAGTTGTCGAGCTCGAGGCGAAGCCGGGTGCTGTTGATGAAGAGGAAGTCTCCCGAAAGCCGCAGCTCGAGCTCGGCCTCCCGTTCCAGCAGTACCTGTGCGGCGCTGTGCAGCTCTTCCAGCGCCTTCTGTACCGCCGCATTCTCCACCGGATACAGCTTGAGGGCACGCAGCGCCGCGTAGAAGGTCAGCAGGAATCCCCTCCCGGCGTGGCGAATGAAGCCTTCATCGCCCGTGCCGGTCCGGGTGCCGGTCAGCTCCTCGCTCACCCGCGCCACTCCCGCAGCGCCCGGATCGCTGCATTCCGGACGGGCAGATCCTTATCGAGCTGAATGCGCTCGAGCACGGCCCGCGCCTCCGGCGTCTGCAGTTTGGCGATGGCATAGGCAGCGCAGGTCCGGGTCTCGCTCGACTCCCTGCGGCGGCGGCGGAATAGCTTGCGGGGCTCCAGAATCTCGGCGAGCGCCGGCAGCACATCGGGACCGCCGAGCGTGGCGTAGGCCTCGAAGAACTGGCGCCGCTCCGCACGCTCCAGCTCGTGCCGGGTCTTTCCCAGTACCACGGCTTCCAGGCGGCGGATCGCCGCGCGATAGCCTTTCTCGACCACCACCATCACAGCAGCCAGTCGCACCGAGTGATCGCGATCGTCGAGCGCCCGCTCGAGCGCGGTGAGCGCACCCGGTGAGGCGATGCTGCCCAGGGCGGTCACCGCCTCGCGCCGGACCGCGGCATCGGAATGCCCGACCAGCTTGTCGAGGCAGGGCACCAGCACTTGCGCCCGCAGCCGGCCGCACAGTGCTGCCGCGCTGCCAAGCGCCGGGGAGGCGGGGTTCTCCAGCAGCTCCTGCAGCGCCGGAAGATTTGCAGCGGCAAGCCGGTCGATAGAGGCTTCGAGAATGCGCCGAATCCCCGCTCGCTTGAGGGTGGGCAGGAAGATGAGCATGGTCTCCAGACCCTCGACGTGCAGCTCGCCGAGGACCTGTCCGATGTCTTCGTCCTCCGGCAGTGCTTCGGCCTCCTCGAGCGATTGCAGCAGCTGGGAAAGAATCGCGGGGTCGCTCAGGCGCGCCTGGAAGGAAAGCAGCCGCTCGCGGAGCGGCTCCTCCAGCACCCTCACGCGATCCGCGACAGTACGGAATTCCCGCAGCAGCCCGGCGACCGCGCGGAACTCGCCCCGGTTCAGCAGATTCGGAAACAGCGCGTCGAAGATGTTGAGGATTTCGGTGCGAACGACGGTGGCCGGCTGCAGCTCGAACGTATCCAGCAGACCCTCGAAGGCGGCCTTGCGCGCATCGCGGTTGTACTCCAGGTCGACCTGAAGCTTGAGCAGCCGGATCTCCTGCTCATCGAGAAAGTAGAGTGTGGAGTCGAAATCCTCGAGGTCCTTGGCGCCGGCCGGACGGGTGATCACCTCTTCGCGCACGGCCGCCTGGGTTTCCGGATCCTGCGGCTGCTCCAGCACGTGGAGATCCATCGTCCCGCCCGGCTGGCGCGGATCGAGCGTGGGCGCGTGCTCCGAGACGATTTCGACAAACTGATAGTCGATGAAGGCGAAATCCTGCTCCCAGAGGAGAGTGAGGAGATCGTCCGCGGCTTCGGTCGGGAGCAGGCGCGCGTGCGACGCGACCTGCAGGAAGCCGATGATCTCGTCATCCTCCGCGCCGGGACGCAGGTTGAGGATTCGCATCCCGTCCTTGTAGAGCATCCAGGCAAAGCTTTCCGACTTGACCGGCTGGTGGTAAACCACCTGCTCCTCCCAGACCAGGTCGGTTTCCACCACGCTCAGCGTCAATTGCTGGGTGGAGGACCAGATCGGCAGAAACGCGTCGTGAATCGCGTGCTGGGCCCGCTGATAGATCGGATTGTTGGGGAGATACATCTGGAACGCCCGGAGCCCTTTCACGAGTGTCCGGATGAGCTCTTCGACTTGCTGGGCAGGCAAGGCGAGCTCGGCGCCGGTGGGCATCTTCATGGGCGAACCTGTGCGGCCGGAAACGGCCAGCGATCCGGGGGAATACCGCAAGATAGCAGTGCAGCAGGGCTTAGCGCACGAGTCCGGGAGGACGCCGCAGGGTTGATTTTCGGCACTTGTTCGGTTATGCTATGGTATCCCTTTGGGGGCCCCTCGCTCCAGGCAGGATAACCGCTCATGCCGCTCACCAAACGCCAGAAGGAAATCCTGAGCTTTCTCGAGGGTCACATCCAGGAGCAAGGCTACGCGCCCAGCTTCGAGGAAATCGCCGAGCACTTCTCTTTTCAATCCTTGGCCACGGTCCACGAGCATCTCACCAATCTGGAGCGTAAGGGGTACATCCGGCGCGCCTACAACGAGAGTCGGTCCATCCAGGTGCTGCCACCCAAAGGCATCAGCGGCGCCAGCGAAATCCCCCTGCTCGGCGTGGTGGCGGCGGGCCTCCCGATCGAGGCGGTCCTGCACCAGGAAACGCTCGCCGTTCCCGATGCAATGCTTCCGGCGCGCGGGCCCAACTATGCCCTGCGCGTCCGCGGTGACTCCATGATCGACGAGCACATCGTCGATGGCGACTACGTCGTCGTGCATGGGCGTCAGAGCGCCGATAACGGCGAGATGGTCATTGCCCTCGTGAACGGCTCCGAGGCCACGGTCAAGAAGTTCTATCGCGAGCCGGGTGGCTGGGTCCGTCTCCAGCCCGCCAATCCCGCCATGCAGCCGCTCCGCTTCCCGGAAAACGACATCATGATCCAGGGTGTCGTCGTGGGCGTAATTCGGCGGTATTAGGGGCTACAAGCGCTCGTCCTTCCCCGCTAAATTCCGTGCGCATGGCGCGCACCTTTCTGGTCACGCTGCACTATGACGGCGGAGGGTTCGCCGGCTGGCAGCGACAGGCCAAGGGGCGCACGGTGCAGGCGGAAATCGAGCAGGTGCTCGAGCGCCTCGGAGAGCGGCCGGTGCGAGTGCACGCAGCCGGACGCACTGATGCCGGCGTACACGCCCTGGGCCTGGGCGTGAGCTGCGTGATGCCGGATCGCTGGTGCCCTGACTCACTGCGGCGGGCGTTGAATTCGCTCCTGCCGGACGATTGCTGGGTCGCCGCCACCCGCGAAATGCGCGCAGGCTTTCATGGCCGAACCTGCGCAACGGGACGCCGGTACCGCTATCTGGTCGGGAGCGACGAGGCCTCCCGCTCCCCGTTCCGCCGGCGCTATGAGTGGGCGCTGGGCCAGCCGCTGGACCCGGAGGCCCTGGCCGCCGCGGCCGCCCAACTGGTGGGCGAGCACGATTTCGGCTCCTTCAGCGTACGGAGCTCGCCGCGAGCGCACAAGCGGTGTCGGATCAGCGAGGCCCGGTGGGTAGAGCGGCCGGACGGCAGCGGTCAATGCTTCGAGATCGCCGCGGACCGGTTCCTCCACCACATGGTTCGGATGCTGGTGGGCACGATGGCCGAGATCGGCCTCCGACGACGCGCGCTGAGCGACATGCAACGACTTCTGGCACTCGACCCCGGGGTTCGCACCAGCCCCCCCGCCCCCGCCCAGGGGCTCTTCTTCGTGGCCGCAGAGTATCCGGCGGAGTGGTTCCTATGAGAGCCCTGGCCACGTCCTGCCTGCTCGCGGGGGTGCTGGCTTCCTGCCAGCGCAGCTCGCGTGACGGAATCATTCCGCCAGCCAGCGCGCAGCGCAGCGCGGAAAACGCCACGCTTTCGACCTCCCGCAAAACCGCGGTGGTCGACGCAGCCAATCGCGTCGCCCCCGCCGTGGTCTCGATCACCGTCACGTCGCTGCGCCGCGTCAGCGAGCGCGGGCCGTGGGATTTCTTTTTCATCCCGCGCGAGACCCAGCGGCTGGTGCAATCGTCGGGCACCGGCTTCGTGGTGAAGCCCGATGGCGTGATCATCACCAATCAGCACGTCGTCGCAGCCGCCGACAGCATCACCGTCACCCTCCCGGACGGCACCAGCCTCCCAGGCAAGCTCGTGGGAGAAGACCCGACCACGGACATCGCGGTCGTGCGGGTCCCGCGCACCGGAATGCCGGTCGTGCCGCTGGGCACCAGCAGCGATCTCATGATCGGGGAATGGGTCGTCGCGCTGGGGGACCCGTACGCCTACCTGCTCGGCAACGCCGAGCCCACCGTAACCGCCGGGGTGGTGAGCGCCACCCACCGCAACATCCTCCCGAACGACGAACAGCCGGGACTCTATCTGGACATGATCCAGACCGATGCCGCGATCAACCCCGGCAATTCCGGCGGGCCGCTGGCCAATGCGCTCGGAGAGGTCGTCGGGGTCAACTCCTCCATCTTTACCGGCGGCGGCGGCAGCAGCGGGTCCATCGGACTCGGCTTCGCGATTCCGATCGAGCGCGCCTTACGAGTGGCCGACGAGATCTTGCGCACCGGCAACGTGCGCCGAGCCTGGACCGGTCTCGATGTCGCGGGGCCCGATGCGATGCAGGACTGGCGGCGCCAGGGCGGTGTCACCGTGACCCGCGTCGTAGCGGATGGCCCCGCCGCGCGGGGAGGGATCACCGAAGGCGCCGTCCTCGTCGAGGTCAACGGACGGCGGCTGCACAACTATCTCGATTGGGAGGCGGTGAAGCTGGACCTGCACGTGGGCGACGAGGTGCGGGTGCGGCTCCTGCGTGGCGGCACCCCGGAGGAGCGCAAGCTCACCACCGGCGATCTCCCGACCAGCACCGCCACCAAGGTGACGGTGCTCCGCGGCCTCGAAGTCGTCACCGTGACCCAGGCCATTCAGGGCGAGCGCAGGCTGCGCACCGCGAAGGGCGCGCTCATCGTCGGCATCAGCGACGAGGCCCGCCGGGGCACCGGACTGCAGGCCGGCGATGTGATTCTGGCCATCAACCGTTCGCTGGTGACCAGCGCACGCCAGGTGGCGGACTTGCTCGAGGCATCGCGCAGCGATCAGGCGTTTCGGATCTACTTCGAACGGTCCGGCATGACCGTCTTTACCGACTTGGTGTTCGGCCGGTGAGCGACGGACGCTGGCACTCTCCGCTCGGCAGCCGCTATGCCTCGCCGGCCATGCAGACGCTCTGGGGCGAGCCGCACCGGGTGGCGCTCTGGCGCCGTCTCTGGCTCGCGCTGCTGGAATCGCAGCGCGAGCTGGGTCTCGCGATTCCCGAGCGCGCCGTGGCCGAGCTGCGCGAGCACCTGGACGACGCCGATCTGAGCCTCGCCGCGCAGTACGAGCGCCGGTTTCGCCACGACGTCATGGCGCACATCCATACCCTGGGCGAGCAGGCCCCGGCAGCGCGCCCTTTCATTCACCTCGGCGCAACCAGCGCCTATGTCACCGACAACGCCGACCTGCTGGTCCTCCGCGACGGCCTGCGCCTGCTCCTGGGCCGCCTGGTCGCCCTGCTTCGCGCCCTGGGGGCATTCGCCGTAAAGCGCGCCGGGCTCCCCTGCCTGGCCTACACCCATTTCCAGCCGGCTCAGCTCACCACCGTTGGCAAGCGGGCGACCCTCTGGGCACAAGATTTCGCCCTCGACGCTGAGGAGCTCTGCCACCGGATCGAGTCGCTGCGCTTCCTCGGCTGCAAGGGCACTACCGGAACGCAGGCCTCGTTCCTGGAGCTCTTCAAGGGCGATCACGCCAAGGTACGGGAGCTCGACCGCCGGATCGCCGCGCGGATGGGATTCGAGCAGGTGTTCCCGGTCACGGGACAGACCTACCCCCGCAAGACCGATAGCTCGGTGCTGGACGCGCTTTCCGCACTGGCCCAGTCCGGCGCCAAGCTGGCGGGCGACCTGCGACTCCTGCAGCACGAGGGCGAGCTGCTGGAGCCGTTCGAGTCGGAGCAGATCGGGTCCAGTGCAATGGCCTACAAGCGCAACCCGATGCGAGCGGAGCGCATCAGCGGGCTCGCGCGCTTCGTGATCTCGCTGCAGCAGAACGGCGCGCACACCGCGGCCACCCAGTGGCTGGAGCGCTCGCTCGACGACAGCGCCAACCGGCGGCTGGTGCTTCCGGAGGCGTTCCTCGCCACCGACGCGATTCTGGTTCTCGCCACCAACATCGTGACCGGTCTCGAAGTGCGGGAGAGCGTGATCGCCGCGCACGTGGCGGAGCAAATGCCTTTCATGGCCACCGAGCGCTGGATGCTGCTCGGAGTAGAGGCCGGCGGAGACCGGCAGACCCTGCACGAGGCCATCCGGGGATTGAGCCAGACGGCCGCCGCCGCGGTGGGCGCCGGCGGCCCCAACGAGCTGCTCGAACGACTCGCGGAGCATCCCGCCTTCGCGCGCGTCCCCGTTGCGGCCCTGCGCGCGGAGCTGGTGCCGGCTCGCTACGTCGGCCGGTCAGAAGCACAAGTCGGGGAGTTTCTCAGCGAATTTCTCGAACCGGTGCTGGCGCGGGCAGCGGCCCACGCGGCGCCGGCTACCCTGGAGGAGGTGCGGGTATGACCGTCTTGGCCGCCAGCCGGTTGCCCCTGCCCCTCTGGCGCAAGGGCAAAGTCCGCGAAGTGTACGAGGTGGACGCGGCGCGCCTGCTGCTGGTCGCGAGCGACCGGGTGAGCGCCTTCGACGTCGTGCTGGCGGAGCCGGTTCCGTGGAAGGGCGCGGTCCTGACGCAGCTCAGCGCCTTCTGGTTCAACCGGCTGGGCTCGCTGGGTCCGCATCATTTGCTCAGCGCCGACGCGGATGAGATCGTCGGCGAGCTTCCCGCGCTGGCGGGCCACCGCGACGAATTATTCGGTCGCGCCATGCTGGTACGCCGGACCACGCCGATCGCGTTCGAGTGCGTGGTGCGCGGCTACCTCGCGGGCTCGGCATGGCAAGAATACCGGAAGACCGGCACGCTCGCCGGGGAGCCGCTTCCCGCCGGCCTCACCGAGAGCGCTCGCTTCCCCGCGCCGAGGTTCTCCCCCGCCACCAAGGCGGAGACGGGTCACGATGAGAATGTGAGCGCGGCGACCATGCGCGATGCGCTCGGAGCCGAGCGCGCCGAGGCGCTGCGGCTGCGCAGCCTCGCGCTGTTCGCCGCGGGAAGCGCCTATGCCGAGCGCAAGGGCATCATCATCGCTGACACGAAATTCGAGTTCGGGGTCGGACCCGCGGATGAGCTCGTGCTGATCGACGAGGTGCTGACTCCGGATTCTTCCCGGTTCTGGCCCGCCGAGCGCTACAGCGCCGGAAAGAGCCAGCCCAGCTTCGACAAGCAGCCGCTGCGCGATTATCTCGCGGGCCTTCGCGCGGCAGGGCGCTGGAACGGCGAAGCGCCGCCTCCACCGTTGCCGGCCGAGGTGGTGGCAGCGACCAGTGCGCGCTACCTCGAGGCCTACCGGCTTCTGACCGGCTCTCCGTTGCCCGGATCGAGCTGATGCGCACTGCACCGGAAGGGCGCATCCTGATCGGCTTTGCCTGGATCATCGTGACCGTGCTGGCGTTGTTGCACTGGTGGATCCCGCTCGCGCTCTGGCTTCCGGTGGCCTGCTGGGTCATCGCCTTCTTCCGGGACCCGGTTCGCGAGGGCCCCCGAGGCGATGACCTCATCCTCGCTCCCGCCGACGGCAAGGTGGTGGGGGTTATTGCCATGGACGAGCCCACGTTTCTGCGTGCTCCCGCGACGCGGATCTCGATTTTCATGAACGTCTTCGACGTGCACGTGAATCGTTACCCCGCCGCTGGCCGGGTGGCTTACCGGCTCTATTCCCGCGGCAAGTTCGGCCACGCGATGCCGGAAAAGGCCTCGACAGACAATGAGCAGTGCTCGCTGGGCCTGGAGACGAGGAGGGGCAAGCTGCTCATCCGGCAAATCGCCGGCTCGATCGCACGCCGCATCGTGACCGACCACCAGCCGGACACCGAGGTGCGGCAGGCCGAGCGCATGGGCCTCATCCGGTTCGGCTCGCGGGTGGACCTCTTCGTTCCACTCGCGGCAACGGTCCTGGTTGAGACCGGTCAGACGACTCGCGCCGGACAGACGGTGGTGGCTCGATGGAGCTGAGCGCCCCCCCCTCCCCGTCCTCCCGGCCGCGAGAAGGCCTCGGGCGCGTGGTCGTGGTGATCCCGAGCGCCTTCACCCTCGGGAACCTCTTCTTCGGGTTCTGGTCCATCATCATGGCGTTCAACGGCAACTTTCGGCAGGCGGGCTGGTTCATCGTCTACGCCGGAATTCTCGATTCGCTCGATGGGCGCGTCGCGCGCCGGATGGGGACCGGGAGCCGGTTCGGCGCCGAGCTCGACTCGGTAGTGGACATGGTGTCCTTCGGGGTGGCACCTGCTCTGCTGATTTATCTCCTGGAGTTTTCCACGGCGGGCCGTTTCGGGTGGATCGTC
The DNA here is from genome assembly GCA_036002045.1 of Gemmatimonadales bacterium. Lineage (GTDB taxonomy): Bacteria > Gemmatimonadota > Gemmatimonadetes > Gemmatimonadales > GWC2-71-9 > JABFSM01. Next base: position 26,234 of record DASYTT010000037.1, on the reverse strand, counting down.
TGTTTCCTCTATGCCGCGGCGGCGGCGCTGCGGCTGGCGCGCTTCAACGTGCTCTCCCACGGCAAGCCGACGCCTGGGTGGTTCGTCGGGCTGCCCTCACCGGCCGCGGCGACGACCCTTGCCACCTATTACGCATTCAGCCAGACCGAGCTTTATCGCCGCTCGCTGGCGTATCTGGACCTCTCTCATCAAGGCCTGGTCTATCTGCTCCTGATCGTGGCGGTCTTGATGTACAGCAAGGTGATGTACCCGCGCGCCTGGCCGGTGAATCTCCACTCGCTGGCCGGCGTGCTCGGCCTCCTGCTGGTGCTCGTGATGCTGGCGGGAATGATCCTGATTCCCTCGACCTTCATTTTTCCATTCTGCCTGGCCTACCTCACCTTCGGTGTGGTGCGCCACTTCACTCTGATTTTCATCGCCCGGGGAGCCGAGCAATGAGCTGGCGAGTCCACATTCGCATTCTGCCCCGTGCCGGGCTGCTCGATCCGCAGGGCCAGGCCGTCGAGCACGCGCTGGCCGCGTTGCGTTTTCCCGACGCCAGCAACGTGCACGTCGGCAAGGCGATCGCGCTGGACGTCGCGGCGGCAAGCGCGGCGGAGGCGGAGAGCCGAGTGCGCACCATGTGCGAGCGCCTGCTGGCCAATCCCGTCACCGAGGATTTCGAGATCGAAGTCGAACCTGGAGCCAACGCCTGATGCGAGTCGCCGTGGTACGCTTCCCCGGCAGTAACTGTGAGCCCGAGGCCTGTCGCGCGGTGGAGCGCGCGGGGGCTCAGGCCTTCTATGTCTGGCACCGGGATTCCGACCTGCAACAGGCGGATGCCGTCTTGCTCCCCGGCGGATTCAGCTATGGCGACTACCTCCGGAGCGGCGCAATCGCCCGCTTCAGTCCCATCATGGAGGCGCTCCGCAGGCACGCTGAGGCAGGCGGTCCGGTACTCGGAATCTGCAACGGCTTCCAGATCCTTTGCGAGGCGGGTCTGCTGCCGGGCGCCCTGGTCCGCAACGCAGGGCTCAAGTATCTCTCCCGCCCGGTCGACGTGCGTATCGAGCGAACCGAGACCCCCTTCACTTCCGCGTACCACAAAGGTGAAGTGATCCGAATTCCCATCGGTCACGGCGACGGCCGCTATGTAGCGCCCCCAGCCCTGCTCGACGAACTGGAACAGCAGCAACAGATCGTGCTCCGGTATACTGGGTCGACGAGCGAGGCTACGCCCTACAACCCTAACGCCTCCCTCCGCGACATCGCCGCGGTATGCAACCGCGAGGGAAACGTCGTCGGAATGATGCCCCACCCAGAGCGTCTGGCCGATCTAACGCTCGGCTCCGAGGCGGGCCACCGGGTCTTCGTATCGCTGGTATCGAGTCTGGTGAGAGGTGAGCGGGAAGACGTTCAACCAATAGCCCATAGCCCATAGCCCATAGCCCATAGCCCATAGCCCATAGCCAAAAGCCCATAGCCACATGCCAGACAAACCCAGCAAGAACGAAGACGAATACTTCGCCCGGGAAGACGCCGCGCGGATGCAAAAGCTGCGCGAAAAGGAAGCCGCCGAGCGCACCGCCCGGGAGCGGCGCTCCCACTTCATGAAGTGTCCGAAGTGTGGCGGAACCCTGCACACCGAGGTGTACCACTCGGTCCAGCTGGACCGCTGTCCCGATTGCCACGGGGTCTGGCTCGATCACGGCGAGATGGAGAGCCTCATGAAGCACGAGGACCCCGGGATGCTGCGCCGCGTAATGGGGGATCTCTGGGGCTCGCTGCGCAAGGAGCGGCCGCACCGGTGACCCCCACGGCCCTTGCCACGGAAGCCCGCCCCTTTGCGGGAGAGCGGCCGGTGACTCCCGAGGTCGTGCGCGAGCACAACCTCACCGAGACGGAGTACGCCGAGATCCTGGCGATGCTGGGCCGTACCCCGACGCTGACCGAGCTGGGCATTTTTTCGGCACTGTGGTCCGAGCATTGTTCCTACAAGCACACCAAGCCGGTCCTGCGCGAATTCCCGACGACCGGGCCCGCGGTCATCCAGGGCCCGGGAGAGAATGCCGGCGTGCTCCGCTTGCCGGACGGCTGGGCCGTGGCGTTCAAGCTCGAGTCCCACAACCACCCGAGCGCGGTCGAGCCCTATCAGGGAGCCGCTACCGGCGTGGGAGGCATTCTCCGCGATGTCTTTACGATGGGAGCCCGCCCCGTTGCGCTGCTCAACTCCTTGCGGCTCGGGCCCCTCGACGACGCCCGCAATCGCTACCTCTTCGCCGGGATCGTGAAAGGCGTGGGCGACTACGGCAATTGTGTCGGCGTTCCGACCCTGGGCGGTGAGGTCGCGTTTGCACCCGGGTATTCCGGCAATCCCCTCGTGAACGCCATGTGTGTCGGACTGCTGCGCGAGAAGGACTTGATGCGCGCGCGCGCCAGCGGCGTGGGCAACGTGCTCCTCGCGATGGGCTCACGCACCGGACGCGACGGCATTCACGGCGCCAGCTTCGCCTCGGAGGAGCTTTCCGAAGCGAGCGAAGCGCGCCGTCCCCAGGTGCAGGTGGGCGACCCGTTCACCGAGAAGCTGCTGCTCGAGGCAACCCTCGAGTTGATCGAGGCCGGACTCACGGTGGCCATCCAGGACATGGGAGCGGCCGGACTGACCAGCTCGTCCGCCGAGATGGCGGCGCGGGGCGGAGTCGGAGTCGAGCTCGACACCAGCCGGGTGCCTACCCGCGAAGCGGACATGACGCCCTACGAGATCATGCTGTCGGAGTCGCAGGAGCGCATGCTGATCGTCGCGGAGCCCGCCCAGGTCCCCGCAATCCAGGCCGTTTGCGCCAAATGGGAGCTCAGCGCAACGCCGGTTGGCCGGGTGACCGATGACGGCGTCTTCCGGGTAGTGCACCACGGAGTCACCGTGGCCGCGATCCCCGGCGAACGGCTGGTCGATGGCTGCCCGATCTATCACCCGGCGGCGCATGAGGACCCTGCGGCAGCGGCGCGCCGCGCGGCTCGGCCGACCGAACCGCCAAAGGCAGATCTGCTGGGCGCGCTGCCGCTCCTGCTCGACGATCCCACCATTGCCAGTAAGCGCTGGGTCTTCGAGCAGTACGACTCAACGGTCCAGGCCGAAACCGTGCTCGCTCCCGGCGGAGACGCTGGTGTGCTGCGGATTCCGGGGACGTCGTTGGGGCTGGCCGTCTCGGTGGATTGCAATCAGCGCTGGGTGACACTCGATCCCTACGAGGGTGGTAAAGCCGCGGTGGCGGAGGCGGCGCGCAACGTCGTCTGCACCGGCGCGGAGCCGCTCGGGATCACCGATTGCCTCAACTTCGGGAATCCGGACAAGCCGGAGGTCTTTCATCAATTCCGCGAGGCGTGCCGCGGAATCGGCGACGCCTGTCGCGCGTTTGGTATTCCGGTCACCGGCGGCAACGTGTCGCTTTACAACGAGAGCCCCACCGGGGCGATCGATCCCACGCCGGTCATCGGGATGGTAGGCCTCCTTCGCGACGTAACCCGCCGGGTCCCCAGTCACTTCACCACCCCAGGCGATTCCATCGTCCTGCTTGGCGCCACCCGGGGCCATCTTGGCGGGTCGAGCTATTGGGAAGTGGTCCGCGGTTTGGTGGGTGGCCCCCCTCCTCCGGTGGATCTCGCAGCAGAGCTCCGGCTCCAGCGATTCCTCCTCGCTGCCGCCGAGCGTGGTTGGCTCGCGTCGGCCCACGATTGCGCCGATGGCGGCCTCGCGGTTGCTCTGGCCGAATGCTGTATCGGAGGACCCTACTCGGCCGCCACGCTCGGTGCCCTGGTGCAGCTCGACACCTCGGAAACGCTCTCCCGCGAGGCCTTGCTGTATGGGGAGGATGCTGGCCGGGTGATCATCTCATGTGATTCCCGTTCCACGCAGCCGCTCCGTGCCCTTGCCGCCGAGCATGGAGTGGCTTTTCATGCCATGGGCATGACCTGCGAGGTGGGAGACAATCTGGAGATCCGGGTGGGCAATCTCGGCACCAGCTTCGAATGGCCGACTCCCGACCTGCGCCGGATTTACTTCGACGCGATTCCGCGCCGGATGCGAACGGACGGCTGACCATGTGCGGCATTATCGGAGTTTCGGCGATTCATGACGCGGCGCGGGTGGCGTACCTCGGCCTGTATGCCCTGCAGCATCGCGGCCAGGAGAGCGCCGGGATCGTGACCGTGGATGCGCACGGGCAGCCCCATAGTCACCGCGGTATGGGGTTGGTGGGCGACATCTTCCTGGAGCGGGATCTGCGTGAGCTCCCGGGAGAGGTCGCGGTGGGCCATACCCGCTATTCCACGGCGGGCAGCTCGGTGATCGCCAACGCCCAGCCTTGTGTTGCCAACTATCGAGGCGGGCCGCTCGCCCTGGCGCACAACGGCAATCTCACCAACGCCGTGGAGCTCAAGCGCGAGCTGGTCGAGCAGGGCGCGATCTTCCAGTCATCGTCCGATTCGGAAGTGATCGTGCATCTGATCGCCCGCTCCGGCGCGCTCGATGCGGAAGGCCAGATTCGCGAGGCGCTGGAACGGATCGACGGCGCCTACAGTCTCGTCATCGCGGTGGGCCGAACGCTGTACGCGGTCGTCGATGCCCGCGGCTTTCGGCCGCTGATTCTGGGACGGCTGGGCGACGGGGTGATCGTGGCCTCGGAAACCTGCGCGCTCGACCTCGTGGGCGCGACGGTCATCCGCGAGCTCTTGCCGGGTGAGTTCGTCCGGATCGCGAACGGAGTGGTCAAGCCTCTGGCACCGCTTCCCCCCAAGCCTGTGAGCCGCTGCGTCTTCGAGCTGGTGTACTTCGCCCGACCCGACAGCACGATCTTCGGCGAGTCGGTCGATCGCGTTCGCCGCGAGCTCGGCCGCCAGCTGGCGCTGGAGCACCCGGCGCCAGGCGCACAAGTGGTCTTCAGCGTCCCCGATTCGAGCAACGCGATGGCGCTTGGCTTCGCGGAGGTGAGCGGACTCAAGCTGGAGCACGGGCTGATCCGCAACCACTACGTCGGCCGCACCTTCATCAATCCCACTCAGGCCCTGCGAGTGGCAAAGGTCAAGATCAAGTTCAATCCGGTGCGCGAGGTGATCGAGGGACGCTCCGTGGTGGTGGTCGATGACAGCCTGGTCCGCGGGACGACGAGCAAGGGCCTGGTGCAGATGATTCGCGCCGCGGGAGCCCGGGAGGTCCACCTCCGGCTGGCCTCACCGCCTATCACCGGACCCTGCCATTACGGGATCGACACGCCTACCCGGGAAGAGCTGATCGCCTCGACCCATTCTTCGGACGAGATCAGGGACTTTCTCGGCGTGGACTCGCTCGGCTATCTCTCGCTGGAAGGCATGCTGCGCGCCGCGGGCACGCGAAACCAGTTCTGTCATGCCTGCTTCTCGGGACGTTATCCCATTCCGGAAACAGGGGCTCCCGTGCAGGCTCGCGAGCTGGTTCCTTTGACTGCAGGGAAGCCGTGACCGGCCGGGGTCCCGAGCCGCTGGTCTACTTCTTCGGTCAGGGCCGCGCCGACGGCACAGCCGCCATGAAGGACGTCCTGGGCGGCAAGGGCGCCGGCCTCGCCGAAATGACGAATCTCGGTATCCCGGTCCCTCCCGGCTTCACCATTTCCGCATCGCTCTGCGGCACCTATCTCGAAACCCGGAGCTTCCCACCGCGGCTCAGACCGCAGGTGGAATCCGCCCTGGGACGCTTGGAGGCCGCCACCGGGCGCGTGTTCGGTGGCGCTGAAGCGCCCTTGCTGGTCTCGGTGCGATCCGGGGCCGCGCTCTCCATGCCGGGCATGATGGAGACAATCCTCAACCTCGGCCTCAACGACTCCACCGTCGAAGGCCTCCAGCGGATGAGCGGCAACGCGGGGTTCGCCTATGACTCCTACCGGCGCTTCGTGCAGATGTATGGCGGAGTGGTTTTCGATGTGCCCAAGCAGGAGTTCGAGGAAATCCTGGACCGCCACAAGAAGCAGGCAGGCGCCTCACGAGACATCGATCTGCCGGTAGAAGTCCTGCGCGAGCTGGTGGCGGAATACAAGGAGGTGATCAAAAAGTCCTGCGGCAAGTCGTTTCCGGAAGACCCTCAGGCGCAGCTCTGGGGCGCCGTCGAGGCGGTCTTCGCAAGCTGGAATACCCGGCGTGCTCAGGATTACCGCAAGCTGCACGAGATCCCCGACACGATGGGTACCGCGGTCAATATCGTGGCGATGGTGTTCGGCAACATGGGCGAAGACTCCGGTACCGGCGTCGCCTTTACCCGGGATCCCTCGAACGGCGAACGGGCGATCTACGGGGAGTATCTGCTCAACGCCCAGGGAGAGGATGTCGTCTCAGGTGCTCGCACACCGGAGCCGATCGCGCGCCTGCGAGAACGCCTTCCGGAAGCCTATTCCGAGCTCGAGCGAGTTGCCCGCACCATGGAGCGGCACTTTCGCGACCTGCAGGATCTCGAATTCACCATCGAGCGGGGCCGCCTCTACATGCTGCAGACCCGGCGCGGCCAGCGCTCGGGTGCCGCCGCGGTGCGGATCGCTGTGGAGATGGTGGACGAAGGGCTGATCTCGGAGGAAGAGGCCATCGCGCGCGTCCCGCCCAACGATCTCAATCAGCTGCTGCACCCGACCATCGATCCCCACGCCCCGCTCGATTTGCTCACCACGGGGCTGCCCGCTTCGCCGGGAGCGGCCTCGGGCGCGGCCATCTTCGACGCCGACCAAGCCGAGGCTCGCGCGCGAAAGGGCGAGGCGGTGATCCTGGTGCGGCGGGAGACCAGCCCGGAAGACTTCCACGGCATGGTGCTGGCCAAGGCGATCCTCACCGCCCGCGGCGGCATGACTTCGCACGCGGCTGTAGTTGCCCGCGGGATGGGCAAGCCGTGCGTGGCCGGTGCCCATGAGATGGAAGTCCACGAAGCGCCGGCGGGCTTCTCAGTCAACGGGCGCAAGATCGCCGAGGGCGAGTGGATTACGGTCGATGGAACCAGCGGACGGGTTTTTGCCGGCCGCACCCGGCTGGTTCCGCCGGAGCTCTCGGGCCACTTCTCCCGCCTGATGGGCTGGGCCGACAGCCGCCGGCATCTCCGCGTGCGGGTCAACGCCGACACCCCCGCCGACGCGCATCGCGGCCGCGACTTTGGAGCGGAAGGCATCGGGCTGTGTCGCACCGAGCACATGTTTTTCGAAGGCGACCGGATCACCCCGATGCGCGAGATGATCCTCGCGTCGGACGAGGCGGGCCGCCGGAACGCACTCGCCAAACTGCTTCCCATGCAGCGCACCGATTTCGAAGGAATCTTCCGCGCCATGGAAGGCTTCCCGGTCACGATCCGGCTGCTGGACCCGCCGCTGCACGAGTTTCTCCCCAAGGACCCCGCGGAGATCGCGCTGCTGGCCACGCAGATGGGCAAGAGCGTGGTGGAGGTGGAACGCACCATCGAATCGCTTTCCGAGATGAACCCCATGCTCGGCCTGCGGGGCTGCCGGCTCGGCATCATGTATCCCGAGATCACCGCGATGCAGGCGCGGGCCATCTTTGAGGCCGCCTGCACCGTCGCAGCCCGTAAAGGTCGCGTCCAGCCCGAGGTGATGATCCCGCTGGTGGCGCATGTCGTGGAGTTCCGCAAGCAGGCACTGATCGTCCGCCAGGTGGCCGAGGAAGTATTCCGCGAGCGCCAGCTCACCGTGCCGTACCTGCTCGGCACCATGATCGAGCTGCCGCGGGCGGCGCTCACCGCCGACGAAATTGGCCGCGAGGCGCAGTTCTTTTCCTTCGGAACCAACGACCTCACCCAGACCACCTGGGGGCTCTCACGCGACGACGCCGGCGTCTTCCTCCCTGCCTACCTGGAGCGGAACATCATCGAGAACGACCCTTTTATCGTCCTCGACACGGGCGGCGTGGGCAAGCTCATCGCGATGGCGGTCGAGCTGGGACGGGACGCCCGGCGCGATCTCAAGATCGGAATCTGCGGTGAGCACGGAGGCGACCCCGGCACCATTGCCTTCTGCGAGGCGCAGAAGATAAATTATGTCTCCTGTTCTCCCTTCCGGGTGCCGATCGCGCGGCTCGCGGCAGCCCAGGCGGCCCTCGAGGAGCGGGGCACCATGAACCGCACCCGTGCGACCGTCTGAGTGCGAGCCCACGGTATCCACAAATTTCACAGCTTTGAGCCAAAACTGCGGATTTGAACAGAATTATTGCAGGGCGCTTTTTCTCTTTTGTTGTTTTTCGAAATCCATTTGAAATCAGTGAAATCTGTGGATCCCCCGTCATCGCACACGGAGGCTAGGCGCTCACCCGGCGGCGCTGGCGCGCCAGTAGGAAGTCGGTGAAGAGCGCGCGGGGAGCGGGCCGTCCGAAGAGGTACCCCTGCACCTTCTGGCAGCCGCGATCCCGCAGGAACGCCGCCTGACCTTTCGTCTCCACTCCCTCCGCGATCACGTCCAGCTCCATGGCCCGCGCCAGTGCGATGATCGCCGTGGTAATGGCGGCGGCGTCCGGACTCGTCGTAACATCCACGATGAAGGAGCGATCGATCTTGAGCGTGGACACGGGAAAGTTCTTGAGGTAGCTGAGCGACGAGTAGCCGGTCCCGAAATCATCGATCGCGAGGGTCACGCCCAGCTCGGCGAGCTCGCGGATCCTGCGCTCGGTGGTCCCGCCCTGTTCCATCAGCAAGGACTCGGTGAGCTCGAAAGCCAGCGCGCTCGGACGGACCCCCGTGCTGTCAAGAATGTCCTGGATGGTCCGGACGATCCCCCGCTGACGCAGCTGCCGCGCCGAGAGATTGACGGAGAGCTTGAAGCCGTCCAGGCCTGCCTCGCGCCACCGCTTGAGCTGGTCGCAAGCGTCCCGCAGAATCCATTCGCCGAGCGGCACGATCAGGCCGGACTCCTCGCAGAGCGCGATGAAATCCAGCGGGCCCACCAGGCCACGGTCCGGATGCTCCCAGCGAACCAATGCCTCCGCTCCCGTCACCAACCTGCTGCGCAGCTCCACGATCGGCTGGTACCAGACCGTGAACTCGCCGTGCTCAACGGCCTTGCGGAGCTCATGCTCGAGCCGCATTCGCCCGAGGGCTTCGCCGTTCATGGAGGCCGAATAGAGCTCGGCCGTATTGCGGCCCTCTTCCTTCGCGTGAGTCAGCGCGACATCGGCATTCTTGTGCAGCGTCTCGGGGTCGTTCCCATCGTCCGGGTAGACCGCGATGCCGATCGAGGCCGTGGCGAACACTTCCTGAGCTCCCAGCCGGAAGGGCTGCTGGAACGCCTCGAGCAGTCGTCGGGCGGCCCAAAGCGCTTCCTCCGCTTCGCCGAGTTCGGGAAGGATGACGGCGAATTCATCCCCGCCCAGTCGCGCCACCTGAATTCCCAGCGCTTCGGTTCCGCTGCCGACCGCAGCGCCCTCCTGGCGGCAGGAGCCTTGCAGCCGCAGGGCGACTTCCTGAATGAGCTGGTCCCCGAGATCGTGGCCCAGCGTGTCGTTGATCCGTGCGAACTGGTCCAGATCGAGCACGCAGACAGCCACCCGGCGGCGGCTCGTCGCGGCGTGTCCGATCGCCTGGCCCAGCCGCTGGCGGTAGAGGATGCGATTGGGGAGCCGGGTAAGACTGTCGAAGAAGGCGAGCACGCGCACTTGATCCATCATCCGGGCGTTGGAGAGCGCGACGGCTACTCGATCGGCCAGGCGCCGGAAATCCAGCAGCGTTTCGTTGGAGCGTTCACCTGGTGCGTCGCAGAGGGCCAGCACGCCGAGCAACTCCCCGCCGTAATGCAGCGGGCAGGCGACCACCGAGCTCTTGCCATTCTCCCCGAGGTGGGCCAGATAGCCCGGAACCGGAATCCCTTCCTCTCCCAGGATCATCCACTCGGGCTGCTGCAGCGTCTGCACGAGGTCGGAGGCGCTCAGCTGCGCCATGATCATCGCCCGGGACTCCCGTACCCTCCCACGCTCCCACCAGGTTCGGGCCTGGGCTTCTCCCTCGGGACCGAGCACGGTAAGGCTCAGGCCCTGGCAGGGACAAACTTCCGGAACCCGGTCGAGCACCGCTTCCGCGATCGTAGCGGTGTCCATCGAGGAGAGAATCGCCCGGTCGATTTCCGCCGCAGTTTCCAGCGTATGGAATTGGCGCGCGAGCTTGCCGGTCATCGCGTTGAAGGCGCCGCCCAGCTCCTCCAGCTCATCACCGCTGGTCACCTGCACCGACGTGTGAAAATCCCCCGCGGCGATCCGCCGGGTTCCCTTCCCGAGCTCGACCAGCGGCACCAGGCTGCGGCGAATCTGACTCAGGCTCAAGAGCACCACCGCGAGGAGCGCCAACGCGAGCACCGCTGGGAAACTCCGGGCAAACCCCGTGATCGGCGCGATCACGTCGGCACGGGGCTCACTCAAGACCACCTGCCAGGAAGGAATCAGGAACAGGGGCAACCGCGGCAAGCTCCATGCTGCCGTCAGGGAGGCCGAATTGTCGCTCGGGGATCCCAGCAGGACGAGCGACTGCGCATCCTGCAGCCGCAATGCGACGTTGCCGGGAAGTCCCTCCGCATCCGCAGGACCCCAGAGGTAGTTCGTGCTCAGGTGCGCAATGAGCAGCACCTCGCGTGTCGTTTCGGGGCGATGCACGACGTAGAGCTGGAGTGCGGCGGGCTCGCTGCTCAGCGAGACCAGCGTGCTCTGGCCCGGCCCCAGCTTGGGGAGCATCGCAGGGGTGAGCGTGCGGAGTGCGGCGGCCTCGCCGGAAAGGAGGCGGAGGCCGGCTCCGCTTCCCGGGAAAGCCCCAACGCCTTCTGCCGCGTAGAGCAGCACATCCCCGCAGTCGGAATGGGCGGAGCTGGCTCGGGCGGTGGCGCAAGCAAGCAGCTTGGGTGCCTGTCGCCGGAGATCGGACTCGAAGAAGCTCAACCGGTCGACGAGGGTCTTGCCGGCTGCGCCCGCGAGGGCCGTCAAACGCTCCTGGCTTTGGCGGGTGAGCTGTTTCGTGACGCTCTTGAACGACAGCAGCGCCACCGTGCAGGTCGGGACCAGCGCGCAGCCGATGAACAAGCCGAGCAGGCGGCGGCCCAGGCGGCTCCGGAGGAGGCGCCGGGAAGAGCCGACGGCATTGTCGAGTACGGCGGCATGCTGGGGCATCGGTTCCGCGAGTCAGGGCCTGGCCAGACACGGCTCTGGCCCCCCTCCTGGAGCAACGGATAGGCCATCCTGGGCCAGCCGTCCAACCTGCTGGCCCCACAAGGGTTCCGGGACTTGCTAAGCGGGGGGAATGCCGACAGCGGTTCCCGCCCTGCGGCGGGTCTTGCTTGATACGACGGCTGGATCAAGCGATGTTGAGCGAGATTGCTCCTCCAGAACCCCGAAACGAGGCTCGGATGGCCAACCCGCTGGTCGGCGTGGTGATGGGATCCGCGTCGGACTGGGATGTCATGCAGCACGCAGTCCGCCGCTTGGACGACTTCGCGATTCCCTGTGAAGCCAAGGTGGTTTCCGCACACCGGAGCCCCGATCTGGCGGCCCAATACTCGGCGGACGCGGCGGGCCGCGGGCTGGCTTGCATCATCGCCGCGGCAGGCGGGGCGGCGCACCTCGCCGGAGTGCTCGCCGCCAAAACTATCATCCCGGTGCTCGGGGTCCCGATGCCGAGTCGCCACCTGCAGGGGCTCGACTCTTTGCTGAGCACGGTTCAGATGCCGGCGGGCATTCCGGTGGCGACCTTCGCCATCGGCGAGGCCGGAGCCCACAATGCGGCCCTTTTCGCAGTTGCGCTGCTGGCCCGTTCCGATCCGGCGCTCGCCGCCAAGCTCACCGAATTCCGCGCGCAGCAAGCGGCCAAGACCCGGGACACCACACTCCCCCCCTCCCCCTCCCCCTCCCGTTAGCGCATCCGCGCGACCAGCTCGCGCAGCGGTGCAAGGGCGGCGCGGACCTGCGGGTCCGCAGCATGCCAGTTGGCATCCAAGCGGTCCAGCGCGCGCTGGGCCTCGGTCTTGTCGCCCGCTGCAGCGGCCGCCTGTGCGATGCCGAGCAGAGCGCGAGAGCGGCCCGGAGCCAGCAGTAGGGCTCTCTGATACTGAGCCAGCGCCTCCTTAGGTTCAGCCTCGAGTAACAGCGCCCCCAGGATTTCATGGGTGGGTTCGGCGATAATGGGAGGCCCGAATTCCATGGGGATCTCGTCCTGCAGCGCTGCCGCTTCCCGCAAGGCGCGCAAGGCGGCGTCCCGCTTGCCCGCGATGGAGAGTTGTAGGGCAGCCAGCTCCCGTGCCATTACCCGTGACCCCAGCGTAGCGGGATCCGTCGCGCCGCGCGCCTGCTCGACCAGCGCGCTGAGCCGCACAACCTCAGCAGCCGACTTGGCGAGCGGGGTCGCGTTGCGGCGGCGATAGGCCACCACCCCTTCGGTATAGGCATCGACGAGCTGTCCGAGGGGATTCATCTTGTCCCGCGGCAGCTGCCAAAGGCCCACAGTGCTGTTCCAGTCCTGCGAATGGAGCAGCCAGTGTGCGCGCATTTCCGCGAGTGCCGCGTGCTGCGCGCCCGGGCTCTCGTCCTTCAGATTCTCCCGCAGCTCGTCCAGCAGACGGCGTGCGGCGGCATAGCGCCCCTGCTGGATGAGCGCGTAGACCAACCAGCTGGTATAGTGCCCGGGGACCCTGGCGGTGAGACCCACCGCGATCTCGTTCTGTGACACCGCATCGTCCCACAAGCCCATCGCGAGGAAGATGTGGGTGGTCATGTGCTGCGCGTGGGCCGCATCGGGGGCGATGCGCGCATAGGCCCGCGCGGCGCGGAGTCCGAGCGGAGCGTGGAGGGGATCGTCGTAAGCGTGGATCAGGTAGTGGGCTGCGCCCGGATGCTCCGGATTGGCTCGGAACACGGTGTCCGCGTACGGTGCGGCGCGCAGGTAGGTCACGGTATCCCGCACCCCCTGATTGAGGCCCAACAAGGCCAGGGCGTAGAACGCCTTGGCATCCAGATCTGTCGGGTAATCCCGCACCAGACGCTCCATGGCTGCGGCATAGAGCGTATCGCGCCGAGCCTTGGAGCCATCCCCATAGAGCAGCTCGACCGCGCCGAGATACGCTTGCTCGCGGGGAGTGGGTGCCTTGGCCCGGCGGGACTCGGCGGCCGCCCCGAGGCGGCTGAGCGCCGCGCGTCCCGCGCTCAGGTTCTGCTCGTTCCAGACCGGGTGAGTATAGGTCATCGCCTCACCCCAGAACGCCAGCGCGAAATCGGGCTCCAGCGCTTGGGCGCGCTGAAAAGCCGCTGCGGCACTCGGATACTCAAAGCTGTGCAGATAGAGCACCCCGCGGAGGAACTCGGCTTGCGCTGCTGGTTTCGCTGAGGTGGGGAATTCGACTTTGCCGAGCCGCGAGCCCGTGTTGGGGCCGTGGCCGGCATGCTCTGCTTGGCCGGTGACCGCAGGAGGAATCCCAACTGCGACGGCGATGAAGAGGAGCTGGCGAGTGCGCATGAGCGTAAGATGACCCTTCAGCAAGAAAAAGGCAGCCGGACGGTAGTTACCGCCCGGCTGCCCGGCTGCCCATCTGCCCGCCTGAATGGAGGCGCAGGGAATCGAACCCTGGTCCGAACCAGCTTCCAGCACAGCGTCTACGTGCGTAGGCCGTTGTCTTCGCGTGGCTCCGGGCCGGTCATCGGCCAACCTTCCCGGAACGAACCTCCGGAGCATCTTACCCGCCGCGTCGGAGGGCCACGGCAGGCCAGCCCGGTTTTGCTATTCGACGCCGACGCCCCGGACGGGCTCCGTCGCCGAAGGTGCGGGAAGCGAGCTTAGCTCAGCTTCTTACGCAGCCAGCGCCAAATCAGAGTTGGCAGTTGAAATTTTCCAAGCGGTTTTACCAGGAACCTGGACCTGGGCACGCTGCCACACCTTCTACTGACCCGTCGAAACCAGTCGCCCCCTCTTTCCGAAAAACGTGGCAGAATCTTAACAACCTGCGACGCTCAGAACAAGCGCCTGCTCCCGAAAGCCCTGCAATCGAGTTCGGGCTCCTATGATTGTTAATCCACAGATTACAAGGACTTACAACGATGGAGATGAAGTATTCCATCGTGGCCCAGCCAATATGTTACACTTAATTGGACTCTTCACTCTTCCCTCTTCCCTCTTCCCTCTTCCCTATTCCCGCTTCGCTACGCGCTCTACCGCCTCCATTACCCTCAACAAATTCCCGCTCCACAGCTTGCCGATCTGCTCCTCGCTGTAGCCCCGCCGCACCAGCTCCAGCGTCACGTTGAAGGTCTCCGACGCATCACTCCAGCCATCCACCCCTCCCCCGCCGTCGAAGTCTGAGCTGATCCCTACGTGGTCCAGCCCGATCAGCTTGACGGCATAATCGATGTGGTCCACGAAGTCCTTGACCGTGGCGCGCGGGGGCGGCGGATACTTTTCGTCGAGCGCGCGCCGCTCCGCCGCACGTACCGAGTCGGAAACCCCCTGCGCGCCGCCCGGTGTCGCCCCGTACTTCTGCCTGAGCGCGGCGATGGCCTGCTGCCGCTCCGGGGATTCTGGACCGCATTTCACGTAACTGCTGAACGCCACGAGCTGGGCCACCCCACCGTTCTTTTTGAGCGCCAGGAGCTGCTCGTCATCCAGATTCCGCGAGTGGTCACAGAGGGCTCGAACTGCCGAATGCGAGGCGATGATCGGCGCCTTGCTGAGCGCCACGGTCTGCAGCATGGACTGTTTCGACGGATGGGAGATGTCCACCATGATCCCCACCCGGTTGAGCTCGGCGATGACCTCGCGTCCCAGCGGACTGAGCCCGTTGTGCAGCCAGACGCCGTCGCGCTCCCCGGTATTGGAGTCGGAGAGCTGGCTGTGCCCGTTGTGCGCCAGCGAGAGGTAGCGTCCACCCAGATCGTAGAACTTTTTCACGTTGGTGATGTCGGTGCCGAGCGGATAGCCGTTCTCGATTCCGATCAGGGCGACCTTCTTGCCGCTGGCGTAGATGCGGCGGACATCGGCGGCCGTCCTTGCCAGCCCGATCCGGTCCGGCGCGAACTGCTCCGCGAGCCGGTGGATCGCCGCGAATTTCTCGAGGGCCGCGGTGTGCGCCCGCGCATATCCTTCCGGAGTGAAGTCGTCACGTTGGCCCACGTAGACGATGAAGAACACCGCGTCGAGCCCGCCCTCTTCCATCTTGGGCAGGTTCACCTGATTCGGCAGCCGCTGGGTATAGTTGCGCTCCGCGGTGAAGTTGGCCGGATTGATGTCCACGTGGGTATCGAGCGTGAGCACCCGCTCGTGAATGCCCCGCGCCTTGCTCAGCAGCGCTGAATCGGCTTGCTGTGCACTTAGCGCACCTGCGGCCCATCCGGCAACCGCAACGGCCAGCAGAGCTGGTCTCCTCATCGCAATAGCTCCTCCCCAAGCACGCTCTGCATTGGTTTACCTCGCGGTCGGTAGCGCGGCTGCCACCGCAACCCGATCCCTGCCGTTGCGCTTGGCCTCATACAATGCCGCATCCGCCTGGGCCGGTAAGCCCTCCCGCGTTGCGGCCGTCTCCGGCCAACCGGCGACCCCGAACGAGGCGGTCAAGTTTCGCCTGGTGCCCTGCCACTCCCACCCGCCATAGGCGAGCGCCTGGCGGATACGCTCCGCCACCTGGCGCGCCCGCTCGACGCGGATCCCCGGGAGCCAGATCGCGAATTCTTCCCCACCGATCCGCGCCACGGTATCCTGGGCCCTCACCGCCTGTTCCAGCACCCGCGCCACGTGAGCCAACGCGGAATCGCCGGCGGGATGGCCCAGCTGATCGTTCAACGCCTTGAAATGATCGAGGTCCAGATACACGAGCGAGCCGCCCGGAGTGCCGAGCAAGCCCATGGCCTGGTCCAGCCCGGCGCGATTCAGCAGTCCCGTCAGCGGGTCGCGGAGCGCCGCTTCGGCCAGATTGCGCCGCTCGATCGCGTTCTGCAGCCTGGGGCCCGCGGCTTCGAGGCTCCGCCGGAAATCGGCAAGCACTGGGCCCTCGGGCTCACGGCCTCCGGGAGTCCAAACCGCCACCGCTCCCACGAGCGCGGATTCGCCAGGAATGGGGCACACGAACGCCGGATCCCCCCCGCGACGCCGGTCCGGGACCGTAGAGCCCAGCGGGTTAGCTACGCCGGTGACAGCCTCTGAGCGGCCCAGGCAGATGGTCGCCAGGGGACTTCCCTTCCCGGCCAGCGCGCCCAGCAGGCGCCGATCGGACCGCAGCGATACGCCGGCCACCCGCACGCCGGAAGCATGGGGCACCGCCACGCAGACCTCCACCCCGAGCATCCGTTCGAGCTGGTAGGCCAAGCGGAGCGCCACGCTGTCGACGGTCTCGCCGGTCTTGTCCTGCTGCCTGGTGACTTCGGTGAGCACCGGACGCCAGCGATCGTAGTCGAGCAGCCGGGCCAGGTCTCTGAGCGCCCGCGCGCGCGCGCCGGTGCTGCTCTCCGCGGCCAGCAGGAGGCCCGCGGCTCTCCCATCCAGGCTGGCGTATAACAGGGTGCCGGCTTCCAGCCGCTCCACGCCCTGGCCGTCCCCGACTCGCTGATGCTCGAGCCGGGCGCGAATAGCTTGGTCGACCTCCTCCGAAACGCCCTGGGCCGACAGCGCGATCTCCCGGCTTCCCGGTCCGACCAGCCAGGCACCGCTCCCCGCGTTGGCTCGCAGCACCCACTCGAGCACCGGCGGGCCTTCGCTAAGAGCGGGCGAAGTCGGCTCCGCGCGCTTGCGGCGGGCAGTCCACCAGCCGACGGCAGCGCCGCCAGCGGCCGCGAGCAGTATCCAAATGGCGCTCATGGCTGGGTGAGGGAGCTCAAGCCACCTGAGCGGCCGGCTCGAGATACTCCCGGAAGATTAGCTCGGCTTCGACCATCGATTCCACCTGGAAGAGCCGTTCCCTGAGCTGCGAGGCTCCGGGGAGGCCTTTGGTATACCAGCCGAGGTGCTTGCGGAACTCGATCACGGTCTTGCGAGAGTCGCCCTGCAGGCGGAGCGCCAGCTGCGCGTGTTCGAGGGCGACGCCGAAGCGTTCACCGGCCTCTGGGGCGGCAGGGAGCCCGGCTCCGGACAGCAACGCCCGGCCATCGCGGAAAATCCACGGATTCCCAAAGGAGCCGCGGCCCACCATGATCGCCGCACAGCCGGTATGCCGCTGCATGCGGAAGATGTCCGCGCCGTCGCCGACGTCGCCATTGCCGATCACTGGAATGTCGAGCGCTTCCACCACCCGAGCGATTTCGTCCCAGTCGGCCCGGCCCGTGAACATCTGGGTGCGGGTCCGCGGATGGAGCGTGAAGGCGCGCGCACCGGCGTCCTGCATGCGGAGCGCGATCGTGACCGGGTCGCGGTCGGCATCGCTCCAGCCGCTCCGGGTCTTGACGGTGACGGGGACATGCGTCGCGGCGACGACGGCGCGGATGATCCGCTCCACCAGGTCCAGATCTCGCAGACAGCCCGAGCCGCCGTTGCGCTGTACCACCTTCTTGACCGGACAGCCGAAATTGATGTCGATGAACTCAGGCGCGTAGGCCTCGGTCACAATGGCGGCCGCGCGCGCCATGGCGTCGGCATCGGCGCCGTAGATTTGAATCCCGATCGGCCGCTCGACCGGCTCGAATTCGCAGCCTTCGAGGGTCTTCCGAATCCCTCGCCGGATCGCCTCGGCGGACAGGAACTCCGTCATCAGGATGTCGGCGCCGTAGCGCCGGCAAATCTGCCGGAACGGCGGCTCCGACACCCCTGCCATAGGAGCCAGGATCAGGGGGATTTCCGGGCCGGAAAAGAACGGTAACCGCATGCAGGAAAAGTATTAAGATTCCCGCCCAATGCGACTCTGCCTGATTCACTGGCACCCCGACGAAGCGGCCGAATACGCCCGACAGCTGCGGGCCTATGGCTATACGGTGGTTCACTTTCCGAGCGGCACTCCCGACGGCGGAAAGCAGCTTCGGGCAGACCCGCCGGACCTGTTTCTCATTTGCCTGGACCGCATGCCGAGCCAGGGACGCGAGGCGGCGGGAGCGCTGCGTGAGTGGAAGGCAACCCGCGCGGTGCCGATCCTGTTCGTGGGAGGCTTGCCGGAAAAAGTGGCAAAGCTCAAGCAGACCCTGCCGAACGCCCACTTCACAACCTGGACCGAAGTCAGGAAAGCGATCAAGCACGCCATGGCAAATCCACCTTCTCTCAGCGCGATGCAGGACTCACGCTTCGCGGGTTACTCCGGCACCCCCTTGCCCAAGAAGCTCGGCATCAAGGCGGGAAGCAGTGTGGCGCTCGTGGCGCCGCCCTCGGACTTCGCCGCCACGCTCGGCGCCTTGCCCGAAGGAGCGAAGTTGCACACCAGTCCGCGGGGCAAGCGGGATCTCACCATTTGCTTCGTGCGCTCGCTCAAGGAGCTCAAGGCGGCGATCCCGAAGCTGGCGGAGGCGTCGAAGCAGGGTGGGGTATGGTTTGCCTGGCCCAAGAAGACGTCGAGCCTCGCGTCGGACGTGTCGGAGACCGAGGTGCGCGCGTTGGGTCTGGCGGCGGGACTCGTGGATCACAAAATCTGTGCAATCGACTCGACTTGGTCGGGTCTCCGCTTTGCCTTGCGGAAAAAGGGGAAGCAATGATGCGACGGACTCTTCCGGTTGCCGCCGGCGGGCTGGTGGCTCTGGTGGCGTGCAACTCGGGGACGCGTGACGGTGCAGCCGGCTCGGCCGAGACGTTTAGCTCGGATCGCCTCAGCGTCGTGACCCGCGGGAGCGGCCCGGACATCATCCTGGTTCCCGGACTGACCTCGCATCGCAGCGTCTGGGACAGCGTGGCCGACAAGCTCGACGATCGCTATCGGCTGCACCTGGTGCAGGTGAACGGGTTTGCCGGTACGGCGCCCGGCGCCAACGCCGACGGCCCAGTGTCCGCGCCGGTGGCGGAAGAAATCGCGCGCTACATCACCGAATCGAAGCTCTCGCAGCCCGCGGTGATCGGCCATTCGATGGGCGGCACCATCGGGATGCTGCTTGCTGCCCGGCATCCCGGCCTCGTCGGCCGGCTGATGGTGGTCGACATGCCTGCGTTCATGGGCCAGATGTTCGGCCCTCCGGGAACGACGGCCGAAACCGTGCGTCCGATCGCCGATAGCATGCGCGCCCAGATGCTCGCCGCGCCGCCGGACTCCTTCGCGCGCACCTTTGGTCAGATGATTGCGAGCATGACGCACCGGGAAGCGCTACGCGCCGGCCTGCTGCAGTCGGTGCGAACCAGCGATCAGCGTACCGTGGCCAACGCATTTCACGAGCTGATCATGACCGACCTCCGGCCCGAGCTCGGGCGGATCACTGCGCCGCTCACCGTGCTCTACGTCATTCCACCCAGCGCGCCCATTCCGGCCGAGCAATACGAAGCCGGCATGCGGGCCTCCTTTGCCAACGCACCTGGAGCGCGTTTGCTGAAGATCGAGAACAGCTACCATTTCATCCAGTTCGATCAACCCGAGCGCTTCGTGGCGGAGGTGGACGTGTTTATGCGGGGTTAGGCGCCGCAATCATGCCGCAGCGGCAGCAGGCGCAGGTCCCGCGTCCACGAGTTGCTTGTCACCGGCGACATGAATGAGCGCAGCCCGGCCCAGCACTAAAGAATGCTCCCGTCCGCCTGCCGGAACCGTCAGCGGCTGTAGCGCTCGATACCCAGGACATCGCACACCCAAGCGACAAGCCCCTGCTGGGGGGCAGCAGGGCTTAGCCTGAGCTTAGTGAGGTTGAAGGAGCTCTAAACAATCAACGACGACCACGTCAAAGCAATGTTGGGAGCAACCTTGGCGCTCAGATGAGACTTCGCTCCTTCCCATTCAAAGTCGCATTCAATCCACCGCTCGCCATCCCTTTGTATCGTCTTCAGTAGACGGGCCCCCTCTTGGCTAACAGATGCTAACTCCCGGTCCTTGTGCTTTAGCGTTAGCTGAACCGACCGCTCAAAAGCGTGGAGCGAAATCTTCAGGCTGGTGCCCGTTGAATCAGTAACGCTGAAGGCCCAGAATCCATCACCTGGCTTCGCCTCGTCGGGCGCCACTCCGAGAAAAGTTGAAAGCCAAGCATCATCTGGGATTTCAAAGACTCCGCCCGATTTCATGTTGTCACCTCATTCATCTCCTTCCATATGGAATCGCCGACACAAATCTGCGAGTTCCATCTTGCATAACCTGCCATGTCGACTCGATCTTCGCAAATTCTCCGGTACGACCAGCAAATAGAGATTCACGAACCTCGAATGTGCCATATCGGTTTGTAACAGTAGCCGTAACGTTTCCTGATTGACTACCCACCTTCGTTAGGAACTCGAGCATTTCCGGCTCTGTTGCTCCCAGGCGACTCATCTGGGCCGCGTTCTGCGCTGCCCTAGCGACGTTGTGCTCAGAACCACTCGCTCGTCCGAACAAATAGCCCAGTTTTCCCTCGTCGACTGCGGCCTTGGCCGCACGGCCCCCAAAGCGCCCCCATGTTCCGAGGCCCCGCTCAATTAGGCTCCCGCCTACTCCCATCGCGGCAATCGAAACAGCGTCGGCAGCCGTCTCAATTGTTCTGGACTTCAGACGGGTCATCACCATATAGGCAAGGCACTGAAGATCGCGCACTTCACACGGCCCTAATCCGAGCGGATCGCCAAAATTCACCGGATCGCCCTGGGCAAAGCCGTACAGATTGAGCCCGCCAGCTAAGCCGATCGGGTCTTGCTGGGTGAACCGGCCCGTGCTCGCATCAAAGTACCGGTTCCGCAGGTCCTGGAGCCCGCTGCTGGTGCTCGCGCCCTGGAGCAAGTCGCCCCACCAGACGGTGTACTGGGGCGGCAGCGCCCCCGCGGCCCCCCCATCGGCCACCTGACGGTCGCCCTGCCAGCTCGGGCAGGTAGCCCCGGGGCTCAAGCAGAGCGCGCCGGTGCTGGTGCTCCCGTGGTTCCACTCGTGTGGGACGGGGACCAGGTGCTCGCCGAGATCAGGTCGAGCAGCCAGACCGGCTACCAGGAGAACAACGGCGTGGCCGGGCCCGGGGAGGACCAGAACCTCTACGGGATCGGGCTCTCTGCCCATGGGCCGGGGCTCGCCCAGCCGGTGGGGGTCTTGAAGAAGTACACCACCGTCGACTGGGCCTACGTGACCCCGCACCAGAACTGGCAGGGGGAGTGGAACCACGGGAGCACCAGCACCGGCGCGCTCTGCTTGAGCCCCGGCGCTACCTGCCCGAGCTGGCAGGGGGACCGCCAGGTCGCCGATGGGGGGGCCGCGGGGGCGCTGCCGCCCCAGTACACCATGTGGTGGGGCGACTTGCTCCAGGGCGCGAGCACCAGCAGCGGGCTCCAGTACCTGCGGAACCGTTACTTTGATGCGGCCACGGGGCGGTTCACCCAGCCGGACCCGATTGGGCTGGCCGGCGGCGTCAACCTCTACGGGTTTGCCGCTGGCGATCCGGTGAATTTTAGTGACCCGTTCGGATTGCGCGATTGCAAAGGAAAGAGAGATCCGACTTGCAGTGGAGCGATCGTTTCGACGGCTTTCGACCCAGTCGCTTTTGTTGCTGGTGGGATCGCAGGCGGCCTCCGGGTGCTTGGAACGCGGCTGTTCGGGAGATCTGCAACCAGCGCTCTAGCTGATGCGATTGCTGTATCCGCCGGTGAAGCAGGGGCTACATTCTCTGCCTCGGTGCTTGCTGATGAAGTAGCTGGGGCCACAGGTGGAGTGGTCAGTCGGCTCGCGAAGTCAGAAGGCTACAAGGTTACGGTTGAGGTTGGCAGACGAGCTGCGGTTGCCCGGATCAAGTCATCCGGCGGCTTCTGGGTGAGCATTGAAGGCTTAGGTAGTTTGACTGAGGAAGGAGTGCTCTCCTCCGATCGTCAGCTTACACACCTTTCGGGTGCGACGAAGGAAGAAGTGACCAGACTGCTTCAGAAGGCGGTCGAGCTGATTCGAGCGGCACGAAAGTGACCAGCGTGAGGAATGCGTATGCAACGGCAATCTTTGTCCGCTGCACTCGAGGGCGGTTTCATAGAGGAATACGCTTGGGATCTGTTGGGCAAGTCATTGATGTTTCGCGTGGATGTTCTTTCAGGAGGTGCGCTTTCATCATACCGAGTACAGTTCTTGGCTGTTAGCTCGATTGAGTATCAGGACGAGCCAACACGGCCGTGGGAGCGCATTGAAGTCACGGAGATCCGGGTCGAGGAAGGTCCAGAGCAATCGCCTTCCGAGGAATGGAAGATCTGGATCAATTTTTGGGATTCGGCAGAACTTACCCTCAGATGTGCCGCAATACGCGTGGAAGACGAACCCCTGACTTAGGCTGATCCTATCAAAGCACTCGAGATACAGGCCCGGTCAGCAATGACCGGGCCTCTTGTCGCCCTACGCATGTCGGTGCCTTGCAGTGGCCCGCATAAAACCGTCCGCTTCCGCTACGAAGCGCTCGGGTTGATCGAACTGGATGAAATGGTAGCTGTTCTCGATCTTCAGCAAACGCGCTCCAGGTGCGTCGGCAAAGGAGGCCCGCATGCCATCTTCGTATTGCTCGGGCGGACTGGGCGCGCTGGATGGAATGACGTAGAGCACCGTGAGCGGCGCAGTGATCCGCCCGAGCTCGGGCCGGAGGTCGGTCACGATCAGCTCGTGAAATGCGTTGGCCACGGTGCGTGCTCTATGCCCACGGGCCGGGGCTCGACCAGGCGGTGGGGGTCTTGAAGAAGTACACCACCGTCGACTGGGCCTATGTGACCCCGCACCAGAACTGGCAGGGGGAGTGGAACCACGGGAGCTTCAGCACCGGCGCGCTCTGCTTGAGCCCCGGGCAACCTGCCCGAGCTGGCAGGGGGACCGCCAGGTTGCCGACGGGGGCCGCGGGTCCGCTCCCGCCCCAGTACACCGTCTGGGGGGCGACTTGCTCCAGGGCGCGAGCACGAGCAGCGGCCTCCCGTACCTGCGGAACCGTTACTTTGATGCCGCAACCGGCCGGTTCACCCAGCCGGATCCCATCGGGCTCGTGGGCGGCATCAACCTCTACGGGTTTACCAACGGGGATCCGGTTAATTTCTCGGATCCGTTTGGACTGAATGGCCGCAAAAAGAACCCAAACGCGCCTGCTGCAAAGACGGAATAAAGTCGCTTTGCATACTGAACGATCCTATCTCCAACCTAGTACTTGCGGTTGCAACTGGAGGCTTGTCAATCGCCGCCCGCATGGGAGCGCGTCGCGTGGGTGGCCAAGCAACATTCTTCCGGGGGGGCACGATGAATGAGGGAACCGATATTGCTGCCTCAGGCGCCCTTCGAGCAGGGGGCAGTGGAAACATGGGCAAGTATCTGACCAATACCACCGGAGCCGCGGCGAGATGGGGAGCAGATGCTGCCCTGAGTGCTGGGAGCGAGGGATTCGAGGTCTGGAGGATCACGGTTTCAGCCGATACGGCAAAGACGTTTCGCTCGCTTGGGAGGATCGATGGTATCGGTGAGGCATGGTGGGCTACCATTGAATCCCTGGCGGGGGCGAAGCTGGAGCTTGTGAAACGCGTCGTGACTACGGCTGTCAAGTGAGTGCACATGCCCTCGTACGGTGGCATCTGCCCGACCGCCATTCACTTCCTTCGTCGCTCCAATACGTTGGCATCGGTCGATTTGCGGAGGATGGGAAAGATTGGCCCGATGGCGCTTATAGCGTGGTGCTGAGCTTTGAGTACCCACCATCCGAACAGCCGACAGGTCCCATGAAGAGCGAGGTGTCGTTCCTGGTCGAGGATGCCCCACACTCACGATTAAGACCCGGAACTCGATTCAGTGTCCATGAAGGCCTAACGAAGATTGCCGAGGTAGAAGTGCTCGACCAGTAGTCCCGGCATGAGCCCAACAAGGGAAGCCCGGCGACAGGCCGGGCTTTTCTTGTCAGCGCGAAGCCATGCTGAGCCGACCGGGCCCGCTACCCGAGCTACGACGCCGCCACCGGCCAGTTGACCAGCAACACCATGGGCACGGGGACCTGCGGCGCCCCCGGGGCCACCCAGCTCTCCTGCCACCCGGCTTGGTACGTCTTCGCCGACACCACGAGCTACGACCTGAGCGGGAACCAGGAAACCACCTGGGGCAAGACCACGCTCGCCGACCAGAGCCAGATCGCCACCGAGAGCCGGAGCAGCTACGGGGCGGACGAGCAGCTCATACTTCGACCGCCACAACGGCTGGGGCACCCCGGGGAGGACCAGAACCTCTACGGGATCGTGCTCTATGCCCACGGGCCCGTCAATGGCAGCTGCGGGAATTTGCCTGTTCACAGGTGCGGGAATTTGGGTGTTCTTCTACAAGGGTCTCGGCGGTACATCCTACCTTCGTCGAGATCGATCGAATCCCCGCCCACTGCAATCCATGCTCGTGCGCGTGTTCCTGCACCAGGTGCACTGTCTGTTCCCGCACTTCCGGGGAAAATCATTCCGTTTGGCCATGGCTCGAACCTCAACAATTGGAGCCTCCGGCAATCCCGGGGCGACTCAGTGACGAGGGGGCAGACTTCAGCAACCACAACTGGGAGAAGCCCGGTCATTCGGCCGGGCCTCTTCGTTTTCGCGGGGGCTTCTTCGCGCGGCCCCTGCTAGGCCGCCCACCTGCGAGCAGCTCTACCAGTACAACAGCACCATGTGTCAACACAAAAGAACTTGATACCATCATGTTATAGTGCATCGATTTAGCTCTTGACATTCCCTGTAGATGTTGAATGTTGGCAAGACGTAATGCGGGACCTCCGCAGCACGGCTCGACCATCTCACCGAGGTTACGACGATGAAAAGACCTCCCCCTCCCCACTCGCGTTGGCTGCTCGTCATTTTCGCTTCAGTAGCCTGGCAGGCCGGCTGTTCGCGGGACACCACATCAACAGACTCACCGCTCGCTTCCAACAGGGCCGTTCAGAATCCGGTCTTCGATCCTAAGCCCACCCCTGCCGGTCCGACGTTGGACGAATTGTTCCTGCAGGTTGCGAACGACGTTCCGGGCTTCGCCGGTGTGGTCCTCGACGAAGATGGCGTGCTGGCAATCAAACTCGCAGACACCACCGACGGCTCCCGAGCTCGCGAGGCCGTTTCTCGCGTCTTTGGGGATGCACCCGACTTGCGCGGTCGGACCACGCGGCTTGTACCAGTCAGGTACAGCTTCTCTCAGCTCCATGCCTGGCGTGCGTCCTTATATGCCAAAGGTCTTCCCGATGGCGTCCGGCTAGTGGATGCGGATGAAGGCCTCAACGTGGTGCGAATCGGCACAAAAGATGAGTCTACTGCTCAGGTAGCTCGCGAGATCGGACGATCGCTTGGTATTCCGGGAGATGCTATCATTGCCGAGGCCGTTCCGGTCTTCACTCCACTCACGGATTACCTCACGAGCGCGATACGGCCGGTCATGGGAGGGTTGACTATCATCACGACAGCCCATGGTTGCACCCTGGGATTCAAGGCGAAGAAGACAAGCTCTACGAGGTATGTAGCCACAAACGCCCACTGCACGTCCACGTTTGGCTCCGTCGACGGAGACGATCTGGGCCAGCCCTTACTCCAATCGAACTACTGGATTGGTTACGAAGTTGACGATCCGGGCTTCACCTCGACCGGCTGCGTCAGCGGTTACACATGCAGATGGGCCGACGTGGCGCTCTTCCAGTGCGATACAACCACGCAATGCAGCAATTACACGGTTGCGCGAACGACGTCAGAATACACTGGGAGTGATCCGAATGGGAGTGGCTCGAGCATCCTGACCGCCGAGCCATGGTATGTGGTCGGCGAGCTATCAAGCGGTTCGCTAACTCAGGGCGCATCCCTGAGCAAAGTGGGACAGACATCAGGGTGGACCGGAGGGACAATTTCCTATACATGTGTGGACTCATACAATACCCCTGCTCCGACTAAAATGCTGCGCTGTCAATACATCTTTTCAGCCATTTCCAGAGCTGGCGACAGTGGCTCCCCTGTTTTCCAGTACGAGTCGTCAACCGGAAAGGCATGGCTAGGGGGAATATTGTGGGCGACGGCGGGTCCTTCGGGGTCGATATTCAGTCCCATCAGTGGGGTGAAGACCGATCTGGGGTCGCTGACCGTTTGGTCCCCTGTCTTCTAGATGCGATACCGGAGTCTAATCGCCCTCACTCTTGGGCTGGGGGGGGGAGGCTGCATAGGGAGCACGATAGAGCCGGTGCCGGATCCGTGCAAGCTTGCCAGAAGCATTCGAAACTCGCCGAGATTC
>DASYTT010000036.1:0-6892 GCA_036002045.1 Gemmatimonadales bacterium | reverse complement strand
CGGACCATCCACCCGGCGGTTCTCATTGATCCAACCCGCCAGGCGCGCTTGTCCCGGAATGCGCACCACCTCTCCGGCGCGCGGCGCCCGCGCGGCATACTCCGGGTTGAAGCCGCGCAGCGCGGCAAGCGACACCCCATAGCGCCGCGCGATCCGCGCGAGGGTTTCGCCCTTCTTGGCGTGGTGGGCAAAGCTCGTCAGCCGCTCGGCGGAGGGCAGCTCGTCGAGGGCGCTCTGGGTGCTGCTTCCCGATCCGGCGGGGACCCGGACCACAGCATGGCGCTTGGGCGGGGTCACCGCGCGGACATAGGCGGGATTCGCGGCCCAGAGATCGGCGAGCGAAACGCCAGCGAGTCGCGCAATAACGTCGAGACCGGTGGCGTCCAGAACGACGACCGAGTCACTTACCCGGGGACTCAGCTCCGGAACCTTGAAGCCGTAACGCTGCGGCTGCTTGGCGATCATGGCGGCCGCGATCAGCTTGGGAACGTAGTCCTTGGTCTCGCGCTTGATATAGCGCGAGTCCGCGAGCTGGAAGAACGCGGCATCGCCGGCTTGAGGGCCAGCATCCTCCTCGGCGGTCGAGTCGTCCACTTCCTCCTCGTCCACCAGGTCGATCCGCGCGAGTCCGCGCTGAATCCGCCCGGGCCCGCCGTTGTAGGCGGCTGCGGCGAGGTAGGGCGAGCCGAATCGGGCGGTGAGATCCGCGAGATAGCGGATGGCGGCGTCGGTCGCCTTCACCACATCGCGGCGCTCATCGACCCAGCTATCGACTTTCAGGCCGTAGAACTTGCCGGTCCCGCGCATGAACTGCCACATACCCACGGCGCGCGAGCGGCTCACTGCGGTGGAGGAGTAGCCGGATTCGATCAGCGGGAGGTAGGCAAGGTCGCCCGGCAGGCCACGGGCAATCAGCTGGGTCCGAATGGTCGGCTCGTAAAGCGGCATCCGCTCGAGCCAGATCGCCATGCGCTCCCGCGCCAATCCGGTAAAGAAGTTGACGTAGTATTTGACCCGGCCGTGGTCCGCCCAGTTCACCACATCGATGTCGAACAGGCTGCGCAGCGTAGCCGCTTCCGCGTCCGCCACAGCGGCCGGAACTGACTCGGCGGGCTCTTCGGGAGGCTGTGCAGTGGCGAGCCGGTCGAGCATGGCCGCATCGAGCGCGGAGTCCCGCGCCAGCTTGGCAAGCGCAAGGGAATCGGCAGGGGCGACGGTTACAGCGGGCGTGGCGGGTGCTGAATCGGTCGTCGGCTTCGGGCTCTCCACCACCGAATCCGGCCTGGCCTTTTGCGGCGGGGCTGCGGCGTCGGGTGCGGGCCCCGGCACACCTCGCTGCGGCTGAGGCGCGCAAGATGCCAGACAAAGGGCAGTAGCAAAAGTCGGCCAGAGCCGCATTGGAGTCGGGGTAAGGGAGACGCCAGTCAAACTAGTCCTGACCGCGGGACGGAACAACGGGGACAGTTACTGGTCTGATGCAGGAAGCGCGCCGAAGGTTGCGACCGCGGGCTATCTTTCTTTGCATGTTGGCATTGGGCCTGCTCATCCTCGCGGCAAGCGGGGCTGCGGACACCACCATTGCACTGCAGACTGCTGCGCGCGCCCGCGTCGCGAGGGACAGCGGGGCCGTCGTCGCCGTCGTATTGCAAGATCCGGTGTCGGGCCTTTCACTCGAGCTCAATCCCGACGTCCGCTTCCATGCCGCGAGCACCATGAAGCTCGGGGTGTTGCTCGAGCTCGGCCGGCGAATCGATGCGGGCGAGCTGCACTGGAACGACTCGCTCCCCATCAAGAATGCGTTCGCGTCGATCGTGGATGGCTCCACCTATGCGCTGGACCAGGGCTCCGACAGCGATTCGACCGTGTATGCCGCGATCGGGGCGCGCTGGTCGCTGCGCCAGCTCGCGACTCGCATGATCGTGCGTTCCAGCAACCTCGCCACCAATCTCCTGGTGGAGCGACTCGACGCCAAACGCATCACGGCCACGATTCGGAGCCTGCAGGCGGACTCGATGCTGGTGCTGCGCGGGGTCGAGGATGGCAAGGCGTACGAGAAAGGCCTCAACAACACCACCACCGCGCGCGATCTAGCCGTCCTGCTGCGCGCCTTAGCAGACGGCAACGCCGTGTCACGCGCGACCGGAGCCGAGCTGCTCGGAATCCTCGAGGCCCAGGAATTCAATGACGGAATCCCCGCCGGACTGCCGCCCGGAACGCGGGTCGCCCACAAAACCGGCGAGATCACCGCCACGTGGCACGATGCCGCGCTGGTCTATCCTCCCGATGGTAAGCCTTACGCGCTGGTCGTACTGACTCGCGGGGTGCCGGAGCGAGCGCGCGGGGTGAGCCTGCACGCCGATCTGGCGAGGCTGGTGCATGGGG
Organism: Gemmatimonadales bacterium; assembly: GCA_036002045.1. GTDB lineage: Bacteria > Gemmatimonadota > Gemmatimonadetes > Gemmatimonadales > GWC2-71-9 > JABFSM01. The sequence continues at coordinate 4,510 of DASYTT010000036.1, read as the reverse complement.
CGGTGCTGGAGGCGAGGAGATAGCTATGGGCTATGGGCTATGGGCTATGGGCTATTGGATGCTCCCAGTTTAGCGCCGGACGTATTCCTTGAACCGCGTCATCAAATTCCGGGTGATCGGACCCGCTTTCCCCGCCCCGATTTTGCGGCCGTCGTAGGAGCGAATCGGCGCGATCTCGCTCGCCGTCCCGGTGAGGAACGCCTCGTCGGCCGTGTAGACGTCGAAGCGGTTCAGCATTTCTTCCTTGACCACGTGGCCGGCTTCGGACGCGAGCTGCATGACCACCGCGCGGGTGATCCCCGCCAGAATGCCGGCGTAGAGCGGCGGAGTCCGCAGCACCCCTGCCTTGACGACAAAAAGGTTCTGTCCGGTGCCTTCGGCGACGTGTCCGGCGGAGTCGAGCATCAGGGCCTCATCGGCACCAGCGACGTTGGCCTCGAGCTTGGCCATGCAGTGCGACAGGTAATTGAGCGACTTGATGCGCGGCGAGAGCGACTCGCGGTGGGGGATCGGCGTTCCGGCCGTGATGACGGAGAGTCCCTCTTCGTAGCGCTCCGGGGGCCAGATGTTGATGGCATCGACAATGACGATCATCGAGGGAGTGGGGCACCTTCTCGGATCCACACCGAGGTCGCCGATTCCCCGGGTGATGATGGGACGGATGTACGCTTCCGTGAGTCCCGAACGCTTGACCGCTTCCTCGATCACGGCTCCGAACGCTGCCTTGGAGATCGGCACGGTCAGCATGACGGCGTGCGCGCAATCCCAGAGACGATCGAGGTGCTCCGCGAGCTTGAAGACCTTGCCGGCGTAGACGCGGATGCCTTCGAACACGCCGTCGCCATACAGCAAGCCATGATCGAAGACGGAAACCCGACCGCTTTCCTTGCTGTGCCACTCTCCGTCGATCCAGATGGTGGCTGTTTGGACCGGAGCAGGGGGACGGGAAACCGCCGGGGCGGGGTTGGCCATGCACACTCCGGAGACGGGTGGATCAGCCGGGTAGAGCTATCGCGGTGGTGCCCCAAAACCTAACTTGAGAAGGGGCTATGGGCTATTGGCTATGGGCTATTGGCTATGGGCTATTGGCTATTGGCTAATGGCTAGGTGATATGGTAGGTAATCAGTAGCCAGTAGCCAGCAACTAATAGCCCTCATTGAACTCGGGGGTACTCCGATGCTTCTGCTCCTCATCCGCCACGCGCAGGCCGCTCAGCAGGACGAAGCGCGCTATCCCGACGACTCGCTTCGGCCGCTGGTGCCCAAAGGCCGGAAGATCCAGCGCCGGATGAGCAAGCAGCTACGCCGCCGGAACCTCGTCCCGGCGCGCGTGTTCAGCAGCCCGTGGAAGCGGGCCTGGCAGACGGCGCGGATCGTCGTCGAGGAAACCGGGTTGCCGAGGGAGGCGCGGCTTCCCTGCGTCGCGCTCGCCGGGCCACCGGACCTGGCGGCGATCGGGGCTGAAATCGGCGAGATCGGCCCGGAGGAGACCATCGCCCTGGTGGGGCACGAGCCCTGGATGAGCGAGCTGGCGAGCCTGCTGCTGTCGGGACGGTCGGCGGGACTCAGCGTGGACTTCCCCAAGAGCGGGATCTTGGGAATCGAGATTGCCGGGATCAGCGCCGAGTCCGGCGCCGGAACCCTGCGCTTTTTCCTGGTTCCCTAATGGTTGGGGATGAGGGCGGTGGGACTCGAACCCACGACCTACGGGTTAAAAGCCCGCTGCTCTACCAACTGAGCTACGCCCCCGACACAGAGACTCCGCGCGGTCGGGGAGCCCCCTGTAAGGTAAGACGTGAGACGTGAGAGGTGAGAGGGGCAGGGGGGGAGGCATTTCCCTTTCACCTCTCACGTCTCACCGCTTTTCAGGCCCACAGCTCGTGCTGGGCGACCGGCGCGAAGCTGATGCGGTGATGCCGAGTCGCGCCCGCGCGACAGATGCCGTCTAGGTGCTCCCGCGTGCTGTAGCCGACATTGGTTTCCCAGCAGTAGGCGGGATAGCGCGACGCGAGTAGCCGCATGATCCGGTCGCGCACGGTCTTGGCGACAATGCTGGCGGCCGCGACGCTGTAACAGTGGGCATCGCCGTCGACGATTGCCTCGTGCGGCAAGCCGATCTCCGGCAGCGGGAGCCCGTCGATCACCAGGTGGTACTCGGGAGTCACCGACTCTCCCAATGCGCGGCGCACCGCGCGCCGCATGGCGAGGGCACTGGCCACCCGAATGTTGAAGCGGTCGATCTCGCGACTGGAGGCGGCTCCGAGGCCCACGCGGATGGCCCGCGCCCGGATGAGCAACGCGAGCTTCTCGCGCCGCGCGAAGGGGAGGATCTTGCTGTCGCGGATGCCCCGGATGCGCTGCATTCCGGGAGGGAATACCACCGCCGCGGCCACCACCGGACCGGCCAGGGGGCCGCGGCCTACCTCATCGATTCCAACCAGCAACCGCCGCTCGGCCCACGCCAGTCGCTCCCGTCGCAATGTCGGCACGATGGGGGGGGGAACCGCGGCAGTCACGGCTATTGCTCTTTCTTCTCCCGGATCCGCGCGCCCTTGCCGGACAGCGCGTTGAGATAGTAGAGCTTGGCGCGCCGGACCCGGCCGCGCCGCACCAGCTCGATCGAGCCGATGGACGGGCCGTGCAGCGGGAAGATTCGCTCGACGCCCACCCCAGCGGAAAGCTTCCGCACGGTGAACGTCTCGTCGATCCCGCCGCCCCGCCGCCCCACGCAGACCCCTTCGAACGCCTGGAGGCGCTCTTTGTCTCCCTCGCGGACCCGCACCATCACCCGCACGGTATCACCCGGTGCGAAGGCCGGCAAGTCCGTGCGCAAGCCCTCACGGGCGATCGTTCTCACGCGATCCATGGTCCTCCCCTCCTCCTTCGTCAGAATCCCAGCGCGCCCAGAGATCGGGCCGCCTTTCCGCAGTGAGCCGCTCCGCTTCCTGCTGTCGCCACGCGGCAATCTCCGCATGATTCCCGGAGCGCAGCACTTCGGGAACCGCGAGGCCGCGATACTCGGGCGGCCGAGTGTAGCTGGGCGGGCTCAGCAGCCCGTCATAATGCGAGTCGCCACTCGCCGACTGGTGATCGCCCAGGGCGCCGGGCAAGAGCCGCACCACCGCGTCGATCACACAGAGCGCCGCCGGCTCGCCACCGCTCAGGATGAAATCCCCGAGGGAAATCTCTTCCGCGCCCAGCCCCTCCGCTACCCGCTGGTCCACATCCTTATAGTGGCCGCAGAGCACAGTCAGGTCGCTGCCCAGCGAGTAGCGCACCGCGTCCGCATGGGCGAACCGGACCCCTCGCGCCGAGAGCAGGACCAGCGGGCCGGTCCGGCTAGGCAAGGATTCCACCGCCTCGAAGAACGGCTCCGGCTTGAGCACCATACCCGCGCCGCCCCCGTACGGGGCATCGTCCACGGTCTGGTGGCGGTCGTGGCTGAAATCCCGCAGCTGAATCAGCCGGAAGCTCACCAGCCCTTCCTTGGCCGCCCGCCCGAGGATGCTCGTACCCAGCATCGGCGCGAGCGCTTCGGGAAACAAGGTCACCACATTAATCGTTAACATCAGCGGGTCAGGGGTCAGGGGTCAGGGGTCAGGGCCCCTCGCCACCCCGTTATAGCTCGACCAATCCTTTCGGCAACTGCACCACCATCCTGCGTTGCGGCCGGTTCAGCTCTACCACGAACTCTTTGCGGAACGGAACCAGGAACTCGCGCTTCGAGCCCTGTACTTCCAACAGCAGTCCCGAGGGCAGCTCGAGCACCCGGCTCACCAGACCGAGCGGCGTCCCCGAGTCATCCTGGACCGCGAAGCCGGCGAGCTCATGGAGGTACACCTCGCCTTCGGCCGGGGGCCGCAGCGCTCCCGATTCCGCAGCGAGGAAGTGCCCTTTCCAGGGCTCCACCGCTTCGATCCGCACGTGATCGCGGAACGCCAGCAACCACTCCCGGTGGTACGGCCGGCTCCGTTCAATGGTGAGCGGACCGGCGACCACCTCTCCAGCCAGATTCTTCACCCAGACCGACCGCCCCGGGGCGAACACCTCTGCGGGCTCGTCGGTCAGCGGGAATACCGCGCAATCACCCTTCAGGCCGTGCGGTTTGCGGAGCCGCCCCACCACGAGGTGGCGCGCCTCCTCCGCCGCCATCAGGCCGACTGGCTGATGACGCCGGCCGACTTGAGCAGGGCCTCGACCGTATCCGTCGGGGTCGCGCCCCGGGCGATCCAGTTCTTGGCCTTTTCCACGTCCACCACCACCTTCTTGGCGCCTTCCTGCTTGGGATCATAGGTGCCGAGGATCTCGATGAAGCGCCCGTCCCGGGGAGATTCCTTATCGGTGACCACGATCCGGTAAAGCGGCACCTTCTTGCGACCGATCTTGCGAAGGCGAATGCGGGTGCTCATGCGAGGAGCTTCCTTCCGTATGGGTTCAGCCGGGAAAGCGCGGGCCGAAGGGCAGCTTCATTCCCGGCTTGCCCGCGACCTTCATGACCTTCTGCATCTGC
>DASYTT010000035.1:0-27280 GCA_036002045.1 Gemmatimonadales bacterium | reverse complement strand
AGGGCGACGAGCCGGCCTATACCCAGCCGCTGATGTACGAGCGCATCAAGAATCACCCTTCGGCGCGCGAGCTCTATGTGGTCGCGCTCGCCAACGAGGGGATCATTTCGGCCGAGCAGGCCTCCGAACGTTATGAGGCGGCCTACCAGAAGCTGATCGAGATCCAGCAGGGCTTCCGCGCCACTGCGGCCAACGCGGCGCCCGCGGCGCCGGCGCCCGCGAAGCTGATTCCCGGCGAGGTCGTCGATACGGCAGTCCCTGCCGAGCGGCTCAGCGCTCTCAACGAAGAGCTCTTGAGGGTGCCCGAGGGGTTCACCGTCAATCCCAAGCTCAAGCGTCAGCTGGAGCGACGCCGACCGGCGCTGGGGCCCGCCGGCGGTATCGACTGGGGCCATGCGGAAGCCCTGGCTTTCGCCTCCCTGCTCACCGAGGGAGTGCCCATTCGTCTCACTGGCCAGGACACCGAGCGGGGGACCTTCAGCCACCGCCACCTGGTGCTGCACGATGGCGGCGACGGCAACACCTTCGCCCCGATCCAGCATCTCTCCGGCGCGCTGGCCGCATTCGAGGTCTTCAACAGTCCACTCTCCGAGCTCGCTACGCTGGGCTTCGAGTACGGCTACGCCACGGCCGCGTCGGATTCGCTCGTGCTATGGGAAGCGCAGTACGGTGACTTCATCAATGGCGCGCAGGTCATCGTGGACCAGTTCATGGCGGCGGGATTGTCGAAGTGGGGAGTAACCAATCGACTGACTCTGCTCTTGCCGCATGGCTACGAAGGCGGCGGGCCGGAGCACTCGAGCGCGCGGGTCGAGCGCTTCCTGCAGCTCGCAGCCGAGGGAAATTTCCGGGTGGCCAACTGCACTACCCCGGCACAGTACTTCCACCTGCTGCGCCGCCAGGCGCGCCGCAACCGGGTGCGGCCGCTGGTGATCTTCACTCCCAAAAGCCTGCTGCGCCTGCCGCAGGCCGCCTCCCGCATCGAGGACCTGACTGCGGGCGTTTTCCAGCCCGTGCTCGACGATCCCCACGGCGGTATACAGGCGAATCCCGGCGCCGTGACCCGGGTGGTGCTGTGCACCGGCAAGCTCTACTACGATCTGCTTCCCGAGGCGGATCCGCTCGGCGGCAAGCGGCCCGCCATCGTGCGGGTGGAGGGGCTGTACACCTTTCCGGAGGGAAACCTCAAGCGCACGCTCGCCCGCTATCCAGCCGCGCAGGAAATCATCTGGGCCCAGGAAGAACCGCGGAACATGGGCGCCTGGACATTCATCGCGCCCCGCATCGCTGAGCTCTTGCCGGCTGGGGTCACCCTGCGCTACGTCGGTCGCCCCGACCGCGCGAGTCCGGCCGAAGGCTACGGCAACACCCACGCTGCGGAACAAGCCCGCATCATAGCGGAAGCGCTCAACGGGTAGGATTCGCCGTTGACCGCTCGCTAATCCGGTGGCAACATCGGGCGCTCGGTCACTTGCCGCACGATTTCCTTGATGCCGGGCGAGAGGTGATCGCCATAGTGGAGCAGGTAGACACCCCGGCTTCGCCGCGCCAGCAGAAACGCGAGGAACGGCATGTCGGCCTTGGCGGCGTTACACGCAGCGCAGGCAAGGACCAGATTGTCCGGCCGGTCGTACGCCGTCTGTCCCTTGCGGGGCCGCACGTGATCGAGGGTGATGGTTTCGGCGGTCGTGGTTACTCCGCAATAGGCGCAGACCGGGCCGTGCTGCGCGAGCAGCCAGTCCCGATGGGCCTGGTAGGAGCGACCCCCGGACCTGCGGAGGGTCTTGGAGGTGTGAATAGCCGGAGTGGAAGTTCGCTTGCGCGGCTTGCGGGGCACGGCCGGGAAATCTAATCGCGTCCGCTCCGCCCTCTGCCCCTCAGGCCCTCTGTCCCGCTTATTATCTAGACCGTCAAAAAGGAGCTCCCCTGACGGTCGAAGCCAAGCGCCCCCCGGCTCCAGATTCTCGCCTCCCGGCTCCCGATGCGGCGTTGACTTGGCGTTGCATCAATACGATTCGGGTGTTGACCATGGATGCGGTCCAGGCCGCCGAAAGCGGTCATCCCGGCACTCCCATGGCCCTCGCCCCGGCGGGCTGGCTGCTGTGGACCCGGCACCTCAAGCACGACCCGCGTCACCCTGCGTGGCCCGATCGCGATCGCTTCGTGCTCTCCTGCGGTCATGCCTCCATGCTGCTTTACAGCCTGCTCCACTTGACGGGCTACGACCTTCCGCTCGAGCAGATCAAGCGCTTCCGCCAGTGGGACTCGAAGACGCCCGGACATCCCGAGCATGGTCTCACACCCGGAGTGGAGACGACCACGGGTCCGCTCGGCCAGGGAATCGGCAACGCGGTCGGTATGGCCATTGCCGAGCGCCTGCTGGCCGATCGCTTCAATCGCCCGGGTCACGAGCTCATCAATCATCGCACCTGGGTCTTCGCCAGCGACGGCGACATGATGGAAGGCGTTTCCCATGAGGTCTGCTCCCTCGCGGGCCACCTCCGCCTCGGCAATTTGAAGGTCCTGTACGACGACAACGACATCTCCATCGATGGCCATACCGGACTCACCTTCACGGAGGATGTCGGCGCGCGTTTCGCGGCCTATGGCTGGCACGTGCTGCACGTCGACGACGGTAACGATCTTGCGGCGATCGATCGCGCGTTCAGTGGGGCGGCCGCGGAAACCGAGCGTCCCACCCTCATCGTGCTGCGCACCATCATCGGCTATCCCGCGCCGACGCGGCAGAACACCGCCAAGGCGCACGGCGAGGCGCTGGGTGAAGCCGAGGTTCGCAAGACCAAGGAGATCCTCGGCTGGCCGCCGGACGAGCACTTTCTGATACCACCCGAGGTGGCCAAGACCACCGCGCGATGGATCGCGCGCGGCTCCGAGCTGCGCGAGGAATGGGAAGCGCGCTTCGCGAAGTACCGCTTGGCCGAGCGGGAGCTGGCCGACCAGTTCGAGGCCGCGCTCGCTGGCCGCATCAACGTCGACTGGGACAAGGTGCTCCCGACGTTTCCGGCCGGGAAACCGCTCGCGACCCGGCAGGCGTCCGCGGCAGCGTTGGAAGCCCTCGTCAAGGTGATTCCCGAGCTCGCGGGCGGCTCGGCGGATCTGGCGGGCAGCACCGGCACCGGCTACCAGGGCGCAGTCAGCTTCGCGGCGGGGAACCCCGGCCGCAACCTCGCGTGGGGCGTCCGGGAGCACTGCATGGGCACCGCGCTCAATGGGATGGCGCTGCACGGCGGGATCCGCCCCTACGGCAGCACGTTCCTGATTTTCTCGGACTACATGCGCCCGGCAATTCGGCTCGCCGCGCTCAGCGGGCTTCCGGTCACCTACCTCTTCACCCACGACTCCATCGGGCTCGGCGAGGACGGGCCGACCCACGAACCGGTCGAGCACCTCGCCTCGCTCCGCGCTATCCCCAACCTGACCGTGATTCGTCCGGGTGACGCGGCGGAGACAGCCGAGGCATGGCGCGTGGCCATGGAGCATCGCGCCGGACCGACGGCGCTGGTGCTCACCCGCCAGAAGCTGCCGGTGGCGGATCGTTCCGGGCTCGGTGCCGCGAGCGGGTTGCGCCGCGGCGGTTACGTGCTGGCTGATCCCCCCCCCGCAGCGGGACCGCCGCAAGCGATTCTCATCGCGACCGGCTCGGAGCTCCATCTCGCGCTCATGGCAGCAGAGCGCCTGGCGGCGCCGCAGGAGACCAGCGCGCCCATCCGCGTTCGGGTCGTGTCGCTGCCCAGCTGGGAGCTCTTCCGCACCCAGCCGCAGAGCTATCGCGATGAAGTGCTGCCGCCTACGATCCGGGCCCGCGTTTCCATAGAGGCAGCCGCGCGCCTGGGCTGGCGCGAGTGGGTCACCGAGGATGGGGAAGTCATCGGACTGGACCACTTTGGGGCCTCGGCCCCGGGGGAGCGTCTCTTCCTCGAATTTGGCTTTACCGCCGACGCCGCCGTGGCGGCAGTGCGTCGAGTGCTCCAAGGAGTCAACTCATGAACAACAATCCCTTGCTGACCCTGGGACAGCTCGGTCAGAGTCCCTGGTACGACTACATCACGCGCGAGCTCCTGAAGTCCGGCCGTCTTACCAAGCTCATCACGGACGACGGGCTCCGCGGCATGACCTCCAATCCCACCATCTTCGAGAAAGCCATCTCAGGCAGCGAAGACTACGACGAGGACATTCGACGGCTCTTGGCGAGCGCCCAGGAGCCCGCCGAGATCTTTGATGCACTCTCGATCGCGGATGTTCGGGCCGCATGCGACAGCTTCCGCCCGACGTACGAGGCCCTGAGCGGACACGACGGCCTCGTCTCTATCGAGGTCAACCCCGAGCTCGCCGGTGACACGCAAGCCTCCATCGCCGAGGCGGCCCGGCTCTGGAAGGCGGTGAGTCGGCCGAACCTGATGGTCAAGATCCCGGGGACGGCAGCGGGCATTCCAGCCATCGAGGAGTCGCTCGCGGCCGGCATCAACATCAACATCACCCTGCTCTTCTCGGTCGACCGGTATCTGGAGGTCAGCGAAGCCTTTCTGCGCGGGCTTGAGCGCCGCCGGGCAGCGGGACAGCCCATCGATCGGCTCGCTTCAGTGGCTTCCTTCTTCGTGAGCCGCGTGGATGCCAAGGTCGATCCGCTGCTCGACCAGCAGGGAGATTCCGCCGGGCTGCGCGGCACCATCGCCATTGCCAACGCGGCCACCGCCTATGCGGCTTTCCAGCGTTCGCGGGAGACGCCGCGCTGGCAAGCGCTCGCCGCGGCGGGTGCCCGGCCGCAGCGCCCGCTCTGGGCCTCCACCAGCACCAAGGACCCCCGCTATTCCGACACCCATTACATCGAGCCTCTGGTGGCGCCCCATACCGTGACCACCCTGCCGCCGGAGACCCTGGATGCCTATCGCGACCACGGCAAGCCCGAGATCCGGATCGCCACCACCATCGCGCAGGCGCCGGACCGGCTGCGTGCGCTGGCGGCGCAGGGCATCGACCTCGCCGAAATAACCCGCAGCCTCGAAGTCGAGGGCGTGGCGAAGTTCGCCGAGTCGTACCAGAAGCTGCTGCGCGGGATTGAAGCGAAGGCGGCCGCCCTGGTAGGTGAGAGGTAAGCGGTGAGCAGTGAGCGGTAACACCCTCTCCCACTCACCTCTCCCGTTTCTCTCTCACCTCTCACTCCTCACTGCTTACCCATCATGATCTCATTGTTACGGCGTACCACGCTCACGCAGTGGATCATCATCGCCACGATCGCCGGTGCCGTAGTCGGCTGGCTCGATCACGACGTCTGGCTCGAGACCAACGTCGGCGACGCGGTCAAGCCGCTCTCGAACATCTTCCTCCGGATGATCAAGAGCATTGTGGTGCCGCTCATCTTCGGAAGCTTGGTGGTGGGCATCGCGGGGCATGGCGATGATCTCAAGCGGGTCGGTCGGCTCGCCCTCAAGTCGATCATCTACTTCGAGCTCGTGACCACGGTGGCGCTCTTCGTCGGGCTTGCGGCGGTCAACCTCGTCCGGCCGGGCGAGGGGGTTTCGCTCGCCGTTTCCGGCGAGGAAGCCAAGCAGTTCGCCGGCACGCCAGTCACACTTTCCGGGGTGCTGGAGCACACGGTGCCGCAGAGCTTCTTCGAAGCAGCGAGCAAGAACGAGGTGTTGCAGGTCGTGTTCTTCTCGGTGTTGTTCGCGGCCGCGCTCACTCAGGTCAAGGCCGGCCGACCCAAGGATGCGATCCTCGGCTTCAGCGAAGGGCTTTCCGAGGTGATGTTCAAGTTCACCAATCTGGTGATGCGTTTCGCGCCGTTCGGCATCTTCGCCGCGGTAGTCGGCACCATCGGCAAGAACGGGCTCGGGGTGATCGTGGCCCTGGGCAAGCTGGTGCTCACGCTCTACGGCTCACTGCTCGTTTTCCTGCTCCTGGCCCTGTTGCCCGTGATGCTGCTGACGCGGATTCCCATCCGGGAGTTCTGGCGCTGGGTCAAGGAACCCTGGCTGATCGCTTTCACCACCGCGAGCTCCGAGGCGGCCTTGCCGCTCGCGATGGAGAACATGGAGAAGTTCGGAGTGCCCCGGCGGATCGTTTCGTTCGTGTTGCCGACCGGATACTCCTTCAACCTCGACGGCTCGACGCTCTACCTCGCCATCGCCTCGGTGTTCGTCGCCCAGGCCGCCGGGCTCGACTTGAGTCTGGGGCAGCAGCTGCTGATGATGCTGACGCTGATGCTCACCAGTAAGGGCGTCGCCGCCGTGCCCCGGGCCTCCCTCGTGATTCTCTCGGGAACTCTGGTGACGTTCGGACTTCCGCTGGAAGGCGTCGCGGTGATTCTCGGGGTCGACGCCTTCATGGACATGGCGCGCACCTCGGTGAATCTGCTCGGAAATTGTCTCGCTTCGGCCGTAATGGCCCGCTGGGAAGGGGAGCTCGAGCTAGCGAAGAGCGAATAGGGGATCTATTCGCCCACGCCCACCGTATCGGGTTTCACTGGCTTGGGCTGCTTTGGCTTTCTGACGGCTCTGAGAGGTGTCCGGGTCCACACCACCAGGGCGCCACAGGTGTTCCGCTGGAAGAGCTCGGGAGGTGTCTCCGCCAGTCCCGAATAGATCTCCACCCCGTCCAAATCCCGCGGCGACTGCAGCATGGCCGAAGCTGCGTCCACCGGCGCACCATCCAGCCAATATGCCATCGGACAGTTGCGCTGCCGCATCAGCTGGACCCGGCACGGATAACCCGCGCAGTTCACCCGGAGCCCCGGTACCGTTCGCAGGAGATCCCCCAGGGTGGCCGCGTTCCGGCGCTCGATCGCGTCGCGGCTGATGTAGCGGCCTCCACCACCTTCGCTGCGCCGGACGAACTCCGAGGGAAGATTGGGTTTCTCGGCGACGTTGAGCTCGGGAAGCCGGACGGCCTCGGGCTGCGCTTCAAAGGCAACCTCGAGCGTCTCGCGCGCTCGCACCTCAATTTCGGAACTCAGCGTTCCGAATCCGATGGCGCTGGCCTGAATGACGTATTTGCCGGGGGTGAGACCATTGAAGGCGAATTCGCCGCGCGCCGTGGTGATCGCTGCGAAGGTCGTGCCGAGCAGGGAGACCCGCGCGCCGACCAGGGCCGGGCCGCGGTCGGCCTGCCGTACAGTGCCCGTGATGGAACCCAGCTGCTCGACCTGCAGCCCGAAACCGGGTGCGGGAAGCGCCAGCAGAAGCGGAACGATGGGGACTGCGCGGAAACGGAGAGCCATCTCCGATGACCTCAAACCTGGGCAGAGGCGCCGGTCGGAATCGAACCGACGAATGGAGGTTTTGCAGACCTCTGCCTTACCACTTGGCTACGGCGCCCGGTGCGGGAGAAGCTGCCATTCCCCCCTGAGAACCGCAAGCCAACCCTGCTGAAAGGTAGTGAGCGTCTCTCCCGTCGGCTATGGCACCGCGTGAGAGCTCGACTGCAGGACTGCGGGTATGGTGGTCACAAATAGAGACGTGTTCAATAACCAATATATTAAACTAAATACGGGAAAATAGGAGAATAGTTAGATATAATATGGAAAAATCCCTGATAATACCTAATAAATTAAACGTACAATCTGATGCGGAAATCTGCCAAGTCCTTGGTCGACGTCTGCAGGGCTATCGGCTCCAGCAGAACCGGACCGTCGCCGAGCTCGCCACCCAAACCGGCCTCAATCGCAATACGATCCTCAACGCGGAGCGAGGCGCCAATCCCCGCCTCGAGACCGTCGTGAGAATCCTCCGCGCTCTGGACCGGCTCGACGCCTTGGATGCTTTTCTGCCGCCCGCCGCCTTGTCCCCGTTGCAGCTGCTCGCGCTGCGCGGGAAGCTGCGGCGGCGCGCCAGTCGGCCTCGGCGGCGGGCGCCCCCGCGTGGCTGAGCGGAGCCTGGTCGCGGCCGAAGTGCGGTTGTGGGGGCGTCGCGTCGGTGCAGTCGCCGAAGAGCCCAGCGGCGTGGTCACCTTCGAGTACGCTCCGGAATTCGCGCGCAATGGTCTGGAGATCTCCCCACTGAAGCTTCCCCTCTCCCTGCGGGGCCCGGTCAGCTTCGCCGAGCTAACCCGCATCCCCTGCTTCGAAGGGCTTCCCGGCGTCCTGGCCGACGCGCTTCCCGATCGCTTCGGCAACGCCATCATCCGGCGCTACTTCATGGAGCGGGGTGACCCCGCCGCCGCACTTTCCCCTGTGCAGAAGCTTCTCTACATCGGGAAGCGCGCGATGGGAGCGCTGGAGTTCCGCCCCCCGCTTCCGGTTCCGGCCACGCTCGCCGAGCGCAAACCGCTCGAGCTCGCCGCGCTGGTGGAAGAGGCGCGTCGCCTGATCGAGGGTCGCAGTGATCCCGCGGTCGCCCAGCTGATGCGGATCGGCGCGTCGGCGGGCGGGGCGCGTCCCAAAGCGATCATCCTATGGAACCGGAAGTCCAACCAAGTACGCTCCGATTTTGCTCCGCCGCATGCCGGAGACGAGCACTGGATCATCAAGTTCGACGGGGTGGGTGAGCTCGAGGCGCCGGATCCCCGGCCCCAGCCTTACAACCGCATCGAGTTCGCCTACGCGCGGATGGCTCGCGAGGCGGGGATCGAGCTGCCCGAGATCCAGCTCCTGGAGGAGGGGCGGCTCGCCCATCTCATGGTCAAGCGCTTCGACCGCGAGGCCGGCCGCCGCATCCATCTGCACAGCCTCGGCGGCATGCATCACGTCGATTACGATACCCCGGGACTTTTTTCCTACGAGCAGTACTTGCGCACCATTCTGGCCCTCAACCTGGGTTATCCCGCCCTCGAAGAAGGCTTCCGCCGGGCGGTCTTTAACCTGCTCGCGGTGAACCAGGACGACCACGTCAAGAATCTTGCCTTCTTGATGGACGAGAGCGGCGCCTGGCGGCTTTCCCCCGCCTACGATTTGACCTATGCCAAAGGCCACGGTTATACCCGCCAGCACCAGATGACTTTCGCCAGCAAGACGGACGATTTCACCCGCGAGGATCTGCTCGGACTCGGCGCGAACCTGGGAATTCGGCGGGATGGCCTGGACGTACTCGAGCGGGTCCGGGAGGCGCTCACCGGCTGGGACGGCTACGCGCGCGACGCCGGCGTCCCCGCCGAGCGGGCGCGCTTCATAGCCTCCGAGTTTCGGCGGCTGTGAGTCCTACGGCACGATCTTGACGCTGTCCACGAAGTAGCTCGTCTCGCCGAAGCAGCGCGAGGGTATGCCACGATGCTCGCGGTAGAACAGCAGGACTCGGCGCCCGATCGCCAGGTTGAGCTGCCGGGCCGCGGCATCGCTCCGCACCGTGAACGACCACAAGGTCGGCGCGACTCCCGGTACCGTGGTGAGAGCGAGCTCGCCCTCCCAGGTCTTACAGATCCAGCCCTTCTTCGAAAACTTCTGCAGGTAACCCGCTCGAGTGCCTTCGGAATAGGCCCAGTTGAGCACACTGACCGTGTACAACACAAAGAGAAGAACCGGCGTCACCCCCAGGACGACCAGCCAGAACTTCCAGCCGCGCCACCAGCGCCTTTGGGAAGGTTCCGGTGTCGGCGGTACCTCCGGGGGCTCGACCGGAGTCGGTTCCGGTGAATCGGGCGGAAGCGGATCTGGCATGCGGGGAAGCTAGCCGCTCGCAGGCCGCCCGCCAGAGCAGTTTCCCATACCCCAAAGCCTGCTCTCCACACCCATCAAGGAGGATCGAGTCGGCCGGTCGAGGAAAAGGCAAAGCCGCTGCCGAAAATCACCACCCAGCCGCCGTCCTGTGCATCGTTCTTGACCCGATACGCCACATCGAGCCGCGTGTTACGCACGCTGGTGGTCCGGGTGGGACCGAAGCGCAGACCCAGACCGAAGTCCCAGCCGGTCCGCCGCTTGAGGCCGTGGTACCAGGCTCCGCCATAATCCAGAAAGCCGGCGAGCCCTAACGCGCTGAGCTTGAGGAACTCATTCGTCAGGGTGTAGCGATACTCCGCCGAGGTGAAGAAGGCGCGATCTCCCGTGAACGCATGCTGGCGGAAGGCGCGCGGCCCGATGCCGAGACCCAGATCGAACTCCGCTCCCGGGGCGGGCCGCCGTTGCCAGCCACGCCCGCCATGAAGCACTGCGAGCTGGCGGGAACCAGGCCGCAGAAACGCGGTGGCCGCAAGGTGCACCGAGCCGGAGTCGAGTCCCGCGGCGGTGAAGCGACCGAGCGCGGTTGCGTAGAGCTGCACGAAGCGCTCGGCCCGTCCGAACCCGGCACGGAACACTGCTGCCGGCACGACCCCATCTTCCCGATAGCCGAAGGCGCGTGGCGTGAGGTTGACGCCGAGGCCAAGTGAGGTACCGACGTCAATATCTTCCTCGCGCCCGAATCCCTGCAGGCCCGTGGAAACGACGTAGCGCGCCCGCCGCCATTGCAGGAACCCCCCAACCGCACCGGTGGTGGTCCGCCCCAGGGTGTCGACGCGCGACTCGGCGGCATAGTCGTCGCGCCGCAGCTGTCCGCTCAGGCCCACGCGCAGGTATCCTTCCGAGCTTGCGCGAAGGGCCAGAGCCACGCTCCCGTAGCCGATGGCATAGCGGCGCTGCAGCGAGTCGGTCGCCTCGTCCGAGCCGTCGAAAAACCTCAAGATCCGGACTTTCCGGGTATCGCCGGCCACACCCCAGCTCGCCCGATCGGACAACGCGAAGAACGGCTTGCTAAGGGCGGCAAAGGCGAGGTTGCCGTCACTCCGGTCTTCGTACTGCAGTGCGAGTCCGATGCGCCCCGGCAGCAGCCGCAGCTGGCGAAACGTCATCGTGAACATCGAGCGGTCGGGGTGGTGGCGATACCGCAGGCCCAGGTAGGTCGCGGTGCCCAAGAAATTGTTGTCGGCGATGCCAAGCGTCGGCACGATCGTCGATCCGGTGCTGCTGATGTTCGCGAAGATTTTGGTACTCCAGCCGTCCGCAGTGGTCAGCCGCACCACCAGCCCGCTGTCGGTCCGCACCGAATCCACCAGCACCCGCCGGAAAATGCCGAGCCCGCGAAGGTTACGCGCCGTCTCCTGCACCGCGGCCGAGTCGTACGGCTCCCCGGGCCGAAAGAGCAGCTCACGACTCACGACCGAGGGCCGGGTGGTGCGGTGCAAACTGTTGGTGAGTCGCGTCAGAAAACTGTTCGCTTCACCCGGCGCAAAGATGTTGAGCCTCCGGATCTCAATCGCGCGGACGAGCGTGCTGCTGTCGCGGACTGGCGCCGACTGCGCGCGGGCCGGTGCGGGCAGCAGCGCGGCGAGCGCCGCCGCGGCGTAGCGGTGAAAGTGCATGCTTCCGCGGAGGATGGATTAGCCGAGGCTCTCGAGCAGCTTCCAGAGCTCAACAGCGCTGAAGTCCTGAAAGCGCCGGAGCAGATCCTGGTCGGACGGCTCGACAAAGATCCAGCCTGTCGAGCGGGTGCCCCCATCGCTCCCGGACACGAAATGGATCCGCCCACGCGCCGGCTGCTCGCCGGGATGGGATTCCAGGTAGACCCGCCACGCGGCTTCGCCGCGAGCCAGATCGCCGAGGTGACGGGCGCCGGGGAAGTCCGGCAGGTCGAGGGGTGAGGAGGTCATCCCATTGAATGAGTAAGGCCCGGGCTTGCCGCGCGAAAGGGGCAAAAGGCCTGGGTGGCCGCTAACTTTGGCCGCCGATGAGTCAGCCGTCCCCTCCTCCCTCTGCGCCCCTACCGCCGACCCAGCCGGCCCCGGTCTGCGCGGCCTGCGGCGCCACCATCACGGGAAAATTCTGCGCGCATTGCGGCGCTCTGGTGGATGTGGGCGAGTGCGCGGCGTGCCACGCCCGGCTCAGCCCCGGGGCCCGCTTCTGTCATCAGTGCGGTGCGCCCGTGCAGCGCAGCGCAGCGCGAGGCTCGCGGGAGCGGCTGGGCTGGATCATCGCGGGGATCGCCGTGGTGGTGGCGGGGGTTGCCTTGCTCTGGCGGGCCGGCAGCTTCCGGCCCTCAGCAGCTCCGGAAATGGGCAACGTCGGGAACGTAGGAGCAGCACAGAGGCCGCTCGGACCCGCCCCGGACATCAGCAACCTCTCTGCGGAGGAGCGGTTCGAGCGTTTGTTCGAGCGGGTTGCCCGCGCCAGCGAAAACGGCGACACCCTGACGGTGCAACAGTTTTCGCCTATGGCGCTGGGTGCCTATGCGTTGCTGGACAGCACGAACAACGATCTCCGCTTTCATGCCGCGCTGATCGAGCTCGCTGTGGGAGACTTTGCCGGTGCGCTGGCCTTTGCGGACACCATCCTGGCCCAGGCTCCCGGTCACCTGTTCGGCTATCTCATTCGTGGCGAGGCTGCCGACCGGCAGAATCAGTCCGCGGCCCTGGCCCGGAGCTATGCTGCCTTCCTGGCGAATTACGAGGCCGAGATGCGGGCAGGACGTAAGGAATACGCCGAGCACAAGCCGGTTCTCGACGACTTTCGCGTCCGAGCCGAAGCAAGCACGAAGGTGAGGTGAGCGGCAACCGCTATGCCCCAAACGATCCGTATCGGTCACAGCCCCGACTCCGACGACGCCTTCATGTTCTACGCGCTTGCGGAAGGGAAGCTCGCCACCGGCAACCTTCGATACGTCCACGAGCTGGCCGACATCGAGAGCCTGAACCAGCGGGCGCTCCGCGGCGAACTGGAGGTCTCCGCCGTCTCGATCCATGCCTACGCCTACCTGGCCGGGCGCTATGCCCTGCTGGCGAGCGGCGCTTCCATGGGCGACGGATATGGACCCCGACTGGTGGGCCTCGATCCCACTCCTAGCGATCCACGCGCAACCCTCTCCGGCTGCCGCGTCGCCGTCCCAGGTCTCCGCACCACGGCGTACCTCGCCCTCAAGCTCTATCAGCCCGAAGTCGAGCCTGTGGTGGTCCCGTTCGACCAGGTCGGCAACGCCGTCAAATCCGGCGCGGCGGATATCGGCCTGGTCATCCACGAAGGGCAGCTCACCTTCGCCGCCGAAGGCTTTGCCCTATGGCAGGACCTCGGCGCCTGGTGGCTTGAGGAAACCGGCTTACCGCTCCCGCTCGGGGGGAACGTAGTGCGCCGCGACCTTGGCCCCGAAGTCACCGCGCAGATCGCGCGCGACCTCCGCGCTAGCATCGAGTACGGCCTCGCGCATCGCGCCCCAGCCCTCGCGCACGCGAGCCGCTACAACCGCGGCATCTCGGAGGAGGACACCGATCGTTTCGTGGGGATGTACGTCAACCAGTGGACCGTCGACTACGGCCCCCGGGGGCGCCAGGCGGTGCGGTTGCTGCTGGATCGGGGGTTTGAGGCTGGGATCATTCCCCATCGCATCCGGGTTGAGTTCGTCGGCTAAGGTTCCCTGAGGTCAGCGGGCTTTGAAGCCTCGTTCTGCAGTAGAGATGTCCGGACGCCGCAGTGACCAGCTCGGCCGCGGTTATTGGGTACCCCAGCATCGTTCGGGTTTCCACGTGGTAAATCGCGCCATACCCGTGGGCGTGGAGAAACGCCAGGATGTCACGCGCCCTCGCGGCTTTGTCGTCGGGCGTTGCCCCGTGCATCTCGAGGTAGAGCGCGGGTCGCGCCTGCTGGAGCGTTTGGATAGCTCCCTGCAGGACCTGCAGCTCCATGCCCTCGACATCGAGCTTGATGACCTGCGGCAAGGGGAGCTGCTGCTGCACTCGATCGGCGTCCAGCGTCACGATTTCAATCCGCGTCGTCGGCGCCCCCGCCAGCGAAGACCTGATCTGGGAAGCGATAATCGAATCCGCGCTGGCCCCCCCGGGCATCAAGGGATCCAACACCAGGTCGAGCACTCCCGGCTGGCGCCCGACGCCAAGGGGACGAATCCTGACGTTCGTCAGCCGGTTCAGCTCGAGGTTTTCGGTCAACCGGATTCTGCTGCCCGGATTTGGCTCCCAGGCGATGACTTGAGCCGCCGTGCGGGCAAAATGCATCGTCAACAGACCCTCGAAGGCACCGACATCCCAGACGACCTGGCCCGTGAGATCCTGGGCTCGCCAAAACTCCGTTTCGGGCGATGGGGTTGCTGCACCAGGAAACCATTCAGGTAGGAAACCCAGCCCACCCTTCCGCCGCATCCCCTTGAGCAGTCCGTGGCGCACGGTGTAGGAGATGTTTCGAAACAGGCCTTCACTGACAGCGGCGGTGATGCGATGTCTCAGTGAATAGTGCGCTAAGTGGGCGCGCTGGGTCACTTGGGAATCTCCCGATACCGCAGGTCTGCGGTTGAGACTAATGTACTCCCCAACCTCTTCATCAATTCCACCGGGCTCCCTATTTTCAGTCCATGCCTATCCCCCTGAACCCGGTATTGCTGATCGTCGACGACGAGGAAGCCATCCGGAATGCCCTCAAGCGTTTCCTCGCCGGGAAGGGGTACGAGATTCTCACCGCCGCAACCGGGGCGGAGGCATTGCAAGCGCTCCACCGCCACAAGATCGCGGGCATCCTGCTCGACGTCCGGCTTCCCGATGTGAGCGGCGTCGACCTGGTGCCGCAGCTGCTGGAGCTCGATCCCGGGGTCGCCATCATCATGCTGACCGCGGTGAACGATGCCGCCAGCGCGACGCTTTGCCTGAAGCGCGGCGCCCTGGAGTACCTCACTAAGCCGGTCGACCTGGCCGAACTGGCCGCCGCCGTGGAGCGGGCGCTGCAGCGCCGCAGCAGCGAGCTGGAAAAGGCCAAGCTGGATCACTGGCTCAAGGAAGAAGTTGGGGTACGCACGGCCGAGCTCCGGATGGAACGGGCCAACTTGGAGCGGATCTCCGTCGCGACGCTCGAGACCCTGGTGAATGCGCTGGAGGCGAAGGACCCCTATCTCCGTGGCCATAGCGCTCGAGTGGCCGATTCCGCCGCGATGGTCGCCGCGGAGATGGGACTCCCCGATGATCAGGTCGAGTCGATCCGCACTGCGGGCCGCTTGCACGACATCGGCAAGATCGGCATCCGCGAAGAGATCCTCGGCAAACAAGGCCCGCTCACCGACGAGGAGTTCGACCACGTCAAGCTTCACCCGCTGATCGGCTCCCAGATTCTCTCGCCGCTCGCCCACCTGGGCGCCGTCATTCAGTTCGTGCGGAGCCACCACGAACGCTGGGACGGTAAAGGCTATCCGGACGGGCTCGCGGGGGAGGCCATTCCCATCGGCGCGCGCATCATCGGTGCCGTGGAGATCTACGACGCGCTCACGACCTCGCGTCCCTATCAGGAAAAGATGCTGCCTGAGCTCGCGGTCGAGCGGCTGCGCGATCTCGTGGGCACCGTGCTCGATCCCGCGGTCCATCGCGCGCTGCAAGCGGTCGTTGCCCGGCGCGAAGCGCTGGTCTTTCTCGACGATCGGCGCGCCTAGCCAGCGTTTCTTCAGCTTGCGGCCCTTCGGCCAGCGCGCTAATCTCTGTCGACTGCCGCTTTGCACCGGCGGGATCGATTCCAGCCACGCCCCGACTGGCTGGTCGGGCGCGGGGTTCTCGCAGGCGTAGTTCTCGAAACCGATGCCGCGCAAACGAGCCAAACCCGCCGAAAGACCTTCCGTCGCCGCCAGCTCTCCGGCGCAAACAGAAGCTGAATCCCCCGAACGCACTCCCAGCCTGTCCTTTCCCGTCGTCGGCATCGGGGCTTCCGCCGGCGGACTCGAGGCGTTCAAGGAAATGCTCCAGGCGCTTCCCGTCGACACCGGAATGGCCTACGTCCTGGTGCCGCACCTCGATCCCAGCCACCGCAGCATGCTCGCCGACATTCTGGGCCGGGTCACAGAGATGCCGGTGCTCGAAGCGACGGACCGGATGGCGGTCGCACCGAATCACGTCTATGTCCTGCCGCCCGGGAAAGACATGGTTCTCGTCGAGGGGCGGCTCAGGCTGTCTCCCAGATCCAAAACACGCACCATTCATCGGCCGATCGACTTGTTCCTCCGCTCCCTGGGGGAGGACCAGCTGCACCGGTCTATTGCCGTCATTCTGTCCGGCACGGCCAATGACGGCACCCTGGGCTGCGCGCAGATCAAGGCGGCCGGTGGGATCTCCTTTGCGCAGGATGACACCGCCGAGCACGACAGCATGCCCAAGAACGCCGCCGCCGCGGGGTGCATCGATTTTGTGTTGCCTCCGGCCGAAATCGCCCGTCAGCTCGCCGAGATCGGGCGGCACCCCGAGCTCGCTGGGGTGCCCGCAGCGGGGGAGCGGACCGACCGGGCCGACCTGAGCGGAATTCTGGACCTGCTGCACCAGGGGCGAGGCATCGACTTCACGCACTACAAGCGGAGCACCCTCTACCGGCGAATTACCCGCCGGATGGTGCTGCACCGGCTGGAAGGACTGCAGGACTATCAGCGCATGCTGCTCAAGGACCCCAGCGAGCTGGAGGCGTTGTATCAGGACATCCTGATCAGCGTCACCAGCTTTTTCCGCAATCCCGAATCTTTCGAGGCCATCAAGGCCGAAGTGCTGCCTCGGTTGACCCGTGATCGCTCCCGCCATGACCCGGTCCGCATCTGGGTGCTCGGCTGCTCCACCGGAGAAGAGTCGTACTCGATGGCGATCAGCTTCGCGGAGTTCGCCGAGGCGTCCGGACGGCAGATTCCCGTGCAGGTTTTCGCGAGCGACCTGAACGATGCCGGTATCGAGAAGGCCCGCGCCGGAGTGTACGGCAAGGGCATCGAGGACGACGTCTCCCCCGAGCGGCTGCGTCGTTTCTTTACCGAGGTGGACGGGGGCTACCGCATCGCGAAGAGCATTCGCGACATGGTGGTGTTTGCGAGTCACAACGTCCTTACCGATCCCCCCTTTTCACACATCGACCTGATCACCTGCCGCAATGTGCTGATCTATCTCGACCCGATCCTGCAGCAGCGGCTGATTCCGGTGCTGCACTATGCGCTGAATGCCGGCGGGTATCTCTGGCTGGGCAATTCGGAGACCGTCGGCCCGCATCGGGAGCTGTTCGACCTGGTGGACCCGAAGCACAAGATCTATTCGAGGAAGCCGGGCGCGCCCCATCCCGGCGTGGGAATTTCGCACGCCACGCATCCGGGCAAGCCGGTCCCGCGCCGGGACACGGCCACGGTGCGCGAGACGGCAGGCGGGCTGCTGGGATCCCAGCGAGAGGCCGATCGCCTGGTGCTCACTCGGTATGCGCCCGCCGGCGTGCTGGTCAACTCCGACTTTGAGATTCTGCAGTTCCGAGGCGATACCAGCCCGTTCCTGATGCCTGCTCCGGGCCGGGCCAGCCTCAACCTGCTCAAGATGCTCCGGGAGGGCCTGCTGGTCGGGGTCCGCGGCGCGCTGCAGAAAGCCAAGCGCACCGAGAGCCCGGTCCGGGAAGCGAATCTGAAGCTGGTCGGCGCTGGCTCGGGAGGCCTGATCGACGTCGAGGTCATTCCGGTCAGGGGGGCCTCACTCTCGGAAACCTGTTATCTCGTCCTGTTCGTGACTTCAGCCACGCAGCAGGCACGGACGCGGCGCGCAAAAGCGTCGCAGCAGCGCGGCGCATCAGAACAGGGCGAGCTCGAACAGGAAAACGTCCGCCTGACCCAGGAGCTTGCGGCCACCCGCGAATACCTCCAGTCGGTGATCGAGCAGCACGAAGCAGCCAACGAGGAGCTGCAATCGGCCAACGAGGAGGTCCAGTCCACCAACGAAGAGCTGCAGAGCATCAACGAAGAGCTGGAGACTTCCAAGGAAGAAATCGAATCGAGCAACGAAGAGCTGGCCACCGTCAACGAGGAGCTGCACAATCGCAATCTGGAGCTGATCCACAGCAACAACGATCTGGTGAACCTGCTGGGCAGCGTTCAGCTGGCGATCGTCATGCTGGGCCCCGACCTCCGGATCCGTCGCTTCACTCCCGCGGCGGAGCGGCTCCTCAACCTGATCGCGACGGATGCGGGGCGTCCCATCACCGATATCAAGCTCAATATCGAGGTGCCCGATCTGGAGCAGCGAGTGCTCGACGTCATCAACAGCGTGCAACCCGCCCAGCTGGAAACCCGGGACCGCCGTGGCCGCTGGTTCCTACTGCGACTCCGCCCCTATCGCACCGAGGCCGGGGCGATCGAAGGCGCGGTGCTGGTCCTGGTGGACGTGGACGAGCTCAAGCGTGCCGAAGCGGAGGTCCGTGCGGGAGTCGAGCGACTGCGAATCGTGCAGGACCGGGCGCCCATCGGCATCCGGGAAGTCGATCTCGATGGCCGCTACCTGCACGTCAACGACCGGTTCTGCGAGATCACCGGCTATTCCCGCGAGGAGCTGCTGCGGCTGCGCTTCCAGGACATCACCCATCCCGACGACGTGGCGGCCAACGAAGAGGGATACCGACAGACCCTGGCAGGAACGGTCCCGTCCTACCGCATGGAGAAACGCTATCTGCGCAAAGACGGACGAACCGTGTGGGTCGAGCTGCACGGCACGGTGGTCCGCGACGCAGCGGGCGTGCCGCAGTTCGGAGTCGGCTTCGAGCACGACATTTCCGAGCGCAAGCGAGCCGAGCAGGCGCTGCTGGAGAGCGAGGCACGTTTCCGCAGCCTCGCCGAGACCGCGCCGGTGCTGATCTGGGTCAGTGGCCTAGAGGGCCCGGAGTATCTCAACCGGCGGTTCCGCGAGTTCTTCGGGCTCCCGGATGGCGATCGGCCGGACTTCGATTGGCTCGCCCACATCCACCCCGAAGACTGCGATCCGCTCAAGACGAGCTACGTCGCGACGCTGAGCGGGCGCGGCAAAGTGGATGACATCTGTCGGATTCGCCGAGCCGACGGCGAGTATCGCTGGATCAAGCTGATCGGCGCGCCGCGCTTCACCGCCAGCGGAGAGCTGCTCGGCTACGTCGGAACCGGCCTCGATGTCACCGACTTGAAGCAGGCCGAGCAGGAGCTCCGGGATGCGGACCGCGCGAAGAATGAGTTCCTTGCGATGCTGGCCCACGAGCTCCGCAACCCCCTCGCCCCGCTCCGCAATGTGATCCACCTGCTCGGTACGCCCGGGGCCTCTTTCGAGCCCCTCCGCGGGCTGATGGATCGGCAGATCCAGACCCTGGCCCGACTGATTGACGATCTGCTGGACGTGTCCCGCATTACGCAGGGCAAGCTGCAGATCCGCTCGGAGCCCGTGGAGCTGGGTGAGCTGCTCCGCCGGAGCATTGAAGCAGCTCAGCCGGGGATCGAACGCTACGGCCAGACCCTCACGTTGGCGGGCCTGGGGGAGCCAGCCTACGTGCAGGCCGACGTCGTCAGGCTGGACCAGGTCTTCGGCAACCTGCTGACCAATGCCTCCAAGTTCACTCCGGAAGGGGGGCGCATCGAGGTCAGGCTCGAGCTGGTCGAGCTGGGCGGGGAGCGGCCCGGGGTCGAGGTGCGGGTCCACGACAACGGCAGCGGAATGGACGCGGCCACTCTCGCCACCGTGTTCGAGCCGTTCACCCAGGGAGAACGGCGCATCGACCGTGCGCGAGGCGGGTTAGGGCTCGGCCTGACCCTGGTGCGGAAGCTGGTGGAGCTCCATGGCGGCACCGTGACGGCCAGCAGCCCCGGGCCGGGAAAGGGCAGCGAGTTCGCCGTCCGGCTGCCGCTGGCGCCGGCTGGGACCCTTCCCGGCGCGGCCGCCTCCCCCGTCGAACGGAGGCGCCAGTCGCGGGACGCGCGCCGCATTCTCGTGGTGGATGACAACGCCGACGCCGGCGACTCCCTCGCCATGCTGCTCCGCAGCGTGGGTCACCAGGTCGAGGTGAGCCATGATGGGGCCGCGGCCGTGGACCTCGCAACCGTGTTTCGGCCGGAGTTCGTCCTGCTCGACGTGGGACTTCCCGGGAAGGACGGCTACGAGGTGGCTCGCGAGCTCCGGCAGCGCGACGAGACCCGCGCCGCGACGCTGATCGGAGTCAGCGGCTACGGGCAGGAAGAAGATCGTCGGCGCGCGCGGGAAGCCGGCTTCGATCATTACTTCACCAAGCCGATGGATTTCAGCGCCTTGCAAGAACTGCTCCGGGCCCGGCAGAAACCGGCGAGCTCCTAACTCGCTGTCCCGGTCTGCTTGGCCGCCGCATACCCCATTCCCCGCAGGCGCGCAAGCCGCAGCCGGATCGGTGGGTGCGAGGCCAGCAGATTCCCCACGAATCCCTCTCGGTCGGCGAGTTTCCGTTCCGCGGGATCCACGATGCACATATGTCCCGCGCCCTTGGCGATACACTTGGTCGCCGCGGTCGCCGCGGCGATCTTCTCCAGCGCGCTGGCCAGGGCGAGCGGATTGCGGTTGAGCTGCGCTCCGCTCGCGTCGGCCAGATACTCCCGCTTCCGGCTGACGCCCATGGTGAGCAGCCGGGAGACGATCGGCGCCAGGATGAGCGTGATGATCCAGAGGACCAGCACGATGGCGGCTGCGGGATTGCCCTTGCCTTTGCCGCCGCCACCGCCGCGGCCCTTCCCGCCCAGGCCGCCGCCGCCGCGCATGAACCGGCCTAGCATTTCCGACAGGAGGGCAACCGCCCCTACCATCGCGGCCAGCAGCGTCATCAGCCGGATGTCGTAGTTCCGGATGTGCGACATCTCATGGGCGACGACCGCCTGCAGTTCGTCGCGGTCAAGCACCTTGAGCAGGCCTTCCGTCACCGCGAGATGAGCAGTGAGCGGATCGTGACCCGTGGCGAAGGCGTTGGGGTCGGGATCCGGCACGATCCAGATCTTCGGCTTGGGCAGTCCCGCAGCGATCGCCATCTCCTCCACGACATTGTCGAGCCGCTTGAGCTCCGGCGTGGCGGGATTGATCAGCTCCTGTGCGCCAGCCGCATCGAGCACCCGCTTCGCGCCGTGCTTCCACGCGGAGCGCGCAGCGCGCGCCGCGATGGCGCAGGCGATCAGGCCGATGAAGGGAAAGACGTGATGATACCGCTCAGAAGGAAGCTTCCTGGTATAGAGGTAGAAGGCCAGATCTCCGCCGAAGCCGATCCAGGCGAAGAACAGCAGGAACCCGGCAACCAGCCAGGCAGATTTTCGCTTATTGGTTTCCTGCTGCGCAAAGAGATTCGGTTCGCTCACGTCCCCGGCTTATCGAGCGAGAGATCGACGCGGGGCACAGCGCGCTCCGCGACGTCCTCGATCTCCCACAGCTCCGCCGGAGAGGCCTTGGCGAGTCCCGCGACCAGGCTGGTGGGGAACAGGGCCTGCCGGGTGTTGTACTGGGTGGCGACGTCGTTATAAAGCTGGCGTGCGAAGCCGATCTTGTTCTCGGTACTGGTCAGCTCTTCCTGCAGCTGCAGCACGTTCGATGAGCTCTTGAGCTCGGGATAACTCTCGGAGAGCGCGAACAATCGTCCCAGCGCCTGCGACAGCTCCCCCTCCGCCTTAGCGGTCTCTGCCACGCCCTGCGCCGACACCGCCCGGTTCCGCGCCGAAATCACCGCCTCGAGCGTGGAGCGCTCGAAGTTCATGTAGCCCTTGACGGTATTCA
This sequence comes from Gemmatimonadales bacterium, assembly GCA_036002045.1. Lineage (GTDB taxonomy): Bacteria > Gemmatimonadota > Gemmatimonadetes > Gemmatimonadales > GWC2-71-9 > JABFSM01. The sequence goes on along the minus strand of DASYTT010000035.1, from coordinate 5,863 downwards.
CGAGGTTCGGAATCAGGTCGTGCCGTCGCTTGAGCTGGACATCGATCTGCTTCCAGGCATTGACCACCTGATTCTTGAGCGAAATGAGCGCGTTGTACGCCGCGACCACCCACAGCACGATGGCGGCGACCACAACGAACAGAATGAGCTTACCCATGTAACGTCTCCCTGAGCTCGAAGAGGACTGCCCCTCTGCCGCACTGCCGCACTTTAGTGCAACCTACTGCGCAAATCGGATGACGTCACTAGCCGGGCAGTGATCTAGCCTTGGGCATGCAGCGCGGCGTTACCCTCTTCGAGCTTCTGGTCGTCCTGGCCATCGTCGGCATTCTCACCGGGCTGGTCATTCCCAGCTCGGCGGCGCTCGCCGACCGGCTGGCGGTAGAGCATCAGGCCGCGCGGATCCTGGTTGCCTATCGATCCGCCTGGGTCGCGGCCCGCATGCAGCAACGCCTGGCCATCCTGCGGATCAGCGCCGATACCCTCGCGATCCGCACCGTGCGGGGAGCGGATGACCCCGATACCCTGCTCGCCTGGAGCGCGCCCGGGCCCAGCGTCGCGGGGGTCACGCTCACCAGTCCGGCGCGAACGAGCATATTCGCTCCCGATGGACTCGCGCAGGGCCTCTCGAATGCCACCCACGTGCTGGTAAAAGGAAACGCGACGCGAAGCGTGGTGGTGTCGCGGTTGGGGAGGGTGCGGATAGTGCCGTGACCTAGAACACCACTTCGAGGTGCACGACAATATCCGGATTCATCTTGAAAACCAGAAAGCGGGTCAGCTTATTGATCTTGTAGTCGTGCAGATTCATCGGCAGACTCGCGCTCACCCGCACGCTTGCTTCGCTTCGGATGACCGTTGCGGGGATCCGCTCGCGGCGCTGCACGCCGTGAATGAAGAAATCGCCCTCCAGGACCACGCCCGCGCTGTCGCCACGCTGCCACTCCACGCGTACTCCTTCGAGCTGAAAGCGAATCGTGGGATAGATCGCGGCTTCCATCGTCTTGACGAGGTCGCGGTCACGGCGGTCGTTGCCGGTCTTGAGCGTATTCACCGGCGCTTCGACCCAGCCGCGGACCTCCGGCAGCGTCGGGGCGCCACGCATTTGCCCGCGCACCGTCGTGGTGGTTCCGGTGAAATCGCCCAGGGTCGACTTGCCGTCAAAACTCAGCGTGCCGTGGCGGAGGTCCGCCACGGGCCAAAGGGTTTGGGCCGGCGCTGGCATCGCATGCATCAACAGCAACAACGCCGTTATGCGGAGGCTCTTCGATTGCAGCCTTAAACCTCGGTGTCGGCGGAGCCGGGCTCGAGACCATAGCGCCGAATCTTCGCGAGCAGCGTTGAGCGCGCCAGCCCCAGCAGCTGAGCTGCTTTGCGGCGGTTTCCACCGGTGTGCCTCAGCATCGCCGCGATCTGTCGGCGCTCTACGGCATCCAAGGGCTCCGGCGGCGGGGCACTCTCACCCAACGCCTCGCGGAGCCGCTGCAGATCCAGTTCCGGCAAGGTCAAGTCGAGCACCAAGAGGCCGGGGGACTCACCCAGCCCTCCGGCGACCATCGCGGCGGCAGCGGCGCCATGGGTTTCTGTAGTCACCACGCTCGCATCACTGCGGAATGCTTCCGCCAGATGCTCGGCTCGGCTCCGATCCCCGCTCACCACCAGCACAGGTCGCATCTCAGTCATAGTCGTTATCATGGGTGTCCCCCGTCTGCTTCAGGTAAGTACTCTGCCTCGATGTCAACTCGGATCACGGCCGGTACCCGGGGGTTACCGGCTGCGTCCGAAATACCGTTGACCGAAACGGTGAAACGCTCCTCGGGATCTCCGTACTCCGCTCTGGCCATTTCGCCCGAGATCCATTCTGCACTTCTGGACGTGGAGACGCGTGGCGAGGACCATCCACACACGGTCCAAAAACCCGCCACTTCGACCTTCGGGGCTTGAGATCGTCCGAAAACCAGCGCGAGATCGTCGCAGAATCGGGCCGGAATCTGCGAATCCGGGAACTGCTAGGCCAAGGCGTGAGGGAGTCTCTCTGGTGGCTGAGGCTGGTGCGAAAGAACCTGCAGCGGGAACGGCGAGCCGGATCCCAAAAAATCGGAACGGCCGCGCAGCTTTCGCTGCCACGGCCGTCCCAGCGTGAACACGCTGAAGTCGGAGCTTTCGCCGCCGTTCTTCTCTCCCCCGCCACCGTTGGCTGCTCGCCACGGTTGGGCGAAGAGAGGCCTCAACGCTTATCCCCAGGCCGGATGGCCGTCCCACCTGGTTCGCTCACGCAAGCGCTGCGAGTCGGGTCGGGTCGCGGACCGACCTTTCGCACTGCGCCCCGAGGCGCTACTTCGGAGCGGGTGAGACACGCGACTGGTCTCACCTTTCCGGGCCGATGTGATCACCAGGATCAACGATCTCCGGGAGGAGCGAGCCCCCCAAACATCTCCCCTGATATTTCGCCCGGAATGTCGCCGCCTTCAAGAACTCCTGTGAGAAGCCCTACGGAAGCGACGCACCCCCAAAATATGGGCTGCAAAAAATCGCGCAAGTGCCTGATTTTCTTCGGCTTACGCGATTTGGAATGGGGAGATTGTGGATGGCCAAGTACTGTGATTTCAGCGATCAACAGCGCTCCAACACATCAAGTGGAAATGTGAATCAACATGCGCACATCGATGTGCGTTCGAATTCCTGTTGTCACGGTTCAACTCCTACTTCGATGTAACGATACGATGGATCCGTCTCCGTCCCTCCGAAGAGCGCACCCGCCGAGCTCGCCGCAAACCAGCCGCCGATCAGCAGATGCTCGTCTCCCAGGGCTTGAACGATGGGTCGGAACCACCGCCGCAGGTGCCGGATTTCGGGAGCCCTCCGGGTGAGGAGTGCCATCAGGGCGCCGGCGCCTGAGGTCGCCCGGAGAAAGTGGGCGAGAGCATGGGCACGCTGGGAAAACTCGACGGCCTTGACGCCTGGCTCGTCCAGCAGCACCCGACCCTCGAACACATCCATGGGCGGGGCGTCGAGGCGAGGTCCCAGATACACGAACTGCCGGCCCCCCTCTGGAGTCTTTCGTTCGACCACGGCGGCGGCCGTTTCACTGGTGAGCCGAGCCGCATGCAGCAGATCATCGTCGGGCAGCAGGCCGACCGCAGCAGTCCATTCCAGCGCTGCAAGGGCGGTTTCCACCGGGCAGCCCTCGGCGTCATCGAAGGCGAGCAGCCTCGGGGCCTGGTCGGCGCGCAGCAGCAGATGCGCCAAGCCTTCGGTCCGATCGAGGAACGTGCGGACCGTCAAAGTCCCGGGGGTCGCCATGCGCGGAAGCTTACCGCGGGGAGTGGATATTGACAAATGCCCCAGCGGGCGGAACCTTCTCCGAATCATGGTCGGCGGGAGGGAGGGGTCGCCTCCGCCCGGCCGGGTTCCCCCGAGCCGCAAGGCTCCTAGCACATGAGGTCGTAGCAATGGCGAAGGGCACGGTGAAGTGGTTCAACGACGCGAAGGGCTTCGGGTTTATCGCGCAGGAAGGCGGCAAGGATGTCTTCGTCCACCATACCGCGATCGTGGCGGATGGCTTCCGCTCGTTGAGCGAAGGTGATGCGGTGGAATTCGAGGTGGTCGACGGACCGAAGGGTTTGCAAGCCTCGAACGTCAAGAAGGTCTGAGCGGCACAACCGATCAGACGTAGTATCCGCCGGCGCGGCAAGGGAAATGAAGCCTCCCTTCCGCGCCGGCGACGTTATCTGGTAGCTTCGAGACCATGATCATTACTCCTCCGCCGGTTGTCGCGCCCGCGGCCCAGGCCCTGCCGCCACTCAGCTTTCTGCGCTTCCGCGCCGGCATGCCCGTCTCCGAGGCCGGCTCGTTGATTCGAGCCAGCCGCGGAATACTGGTCTGCAAGGCCACCAGCGACAGCCGGATGCGCGAGTGCACAGGCCGGCTTCCCCGTCCTGGTCTCTCTACCGTGTTTGAGGTGCTCATCTCCTCGGTACACGATTCCTCCGCCGTCATCGTGTTCTCGCTGCGGGGTGGAGCTGGCGTCTCCCGCTGGGTCACGGATTTGACCCGGCAGTTCGGCCGCCCCAATCACCGGCAGCAAGGCAATCAATCGAGCTGGCAGTGGATCCGGGACAGGAAGATGCTGCGAGTGGTGGAGCGAAGAACCGGTGGAACCCGGGAGACCTCGGTGACGCTTACCCACGGGCCGCTCCTGGATGGCCTGGGAGCCCCCCAGGGCACTCCATAAGCGCCGAGCTTATCTCTTCTTCTTGGCGACCCGGCCGTTGCGTCGGGACGCCCCATGCTTCGAATGGTTCCGTGCTTTCGGCGCGAGTTTCTGCTTGGCGCGCGGCTTCGGCTTCGGGCGGACCGGCTTCTTCGGGTGGTCGCGTTCCGCCGCACGCTCGGCGCGCCGCAGGACGATCGATTTCGCCTCCGCGAGCACCCGTTCACTTTCCTCGACGCCCATCAAGTTCCTGCGTACGGCGTAATGGAGCATCTCCTCCGCGTCAGCGAGATCGAACTCGCGCACCCGGCAAGCTGCTCGAATGAGATTTACGATCGCATCGGCGACCGGACTCCGGAGAACCTGCGCGATTCCCGGGAGTACTTCCATCAATGAGCTAATCTGAGTGCCGCCCAGCTCCGTCACCGTCAACTCCGCTATTCAGGGGGTATTTCGATGGCCGGAACGTACAAATGGGGGTGGCGTCGCGTCAAGAAAACAGACTGTCAGGTGTGGCTGCTGATATGGCAGGCGAGCGGATTCTAGAAGCCCATTCGGAGAAATGCTGACCCGTAGCCGCCATGAAAATGGGTTCTGGAGCCAAGACCGTCTTCTACCCAGCCAGTGTCATAGCGAGCTGATGGGAGGAACGTAAACCGCTGTCCCAGATGGATTTGAAGTGCGCCTCCCACCCCAAGCATTTGCGCCCGCCCTGACTGGGGCTTTGACACGCGACCCGAAATAGCTGGTTCGAAGCTCAACATGCGGCCGAGCGGGACTGTGAGTGACACTTCCCCCGCAGTCAGGTTCTCTTTGTTTCGGGCCGAAGCCCCTGTAGTGTCGCCAGCAGTTCGGCGGAAATTCCACAGCGATAGACCAAGCGTGCTCGCTCCGAGGGGGGCTTGCAGAGCTGCTTCGGCCAGCCAGCGCGGGCCGGGCTGGTATTGCCCCCGCAGGGCTCCACTGGTCCCGAACTGGTCATCCCCGAAGGTACTGTAGGTGAGTCCGGCCGAGAGTTTCGCTGCTCCCACCAGGCCGTCGGCCCCTCCGCGAATCCTCCCCTCGATTCCCGGTTTGTAGACCAGCGGGCCGAAGGCATCCTCATAGGGCTCGAAGCGGCTGCTCACCCGAACACTCCCCGCCAAACCGAAGCTCCAGTTGCCCGCTGGAATCGCACCGGCAATGCCCCCCGTTGCGGAGAATCCGCTCGCATACGTCGCGATGGGGAACGCCAGAAAGTTGGGAGAAACAGCACCGAGCACGGCGTAATCGAGGGCGGATGCCCGGCGCGGGCCGGTAGGAAGGTTAAGCGCCAGCGTCGCCACGACTGCATCGCGGCCGAAGACGTAGGCCCCGCGCACCTGGGTGTCAGTGAGGTGATCGACGCTATGGCTCGTGCTGTCGACCCTGACCAGCTCGGTCGACGCAAAGGCCGACCCGAGATCGAGCCGGACTCGGCCCAGCGCCAGGACGAATCCGAAGGGGATGCTGAGTTGCCGCAGCCGGCGCGCGTTCTGCAACCGCTCGAGAGAAATCACTCGCGCCTCCGCGCCCGCAACGACCTCATTCCGATCGGCCAGGGTTTGCGCACTCGCTCGACCTTCCACGGCCGGGAGGCTGATACTCAGGATCAGGAGCGCGACGCGTCCG
>DASYTT010000034.1:0-25165 GCA_036002045.1 Gemmatimonadales bacterium | reverse complement strand
ACCATGCCCAGCGGCCTCCATCTCGACAAGCGGCCGGAAGGCGACAACGAGGTCGTGCTCGGCCTCGATGCCTCAGGGGCGTACTTCCTCAACGGCAACGCGATCGCGGCCGAAACGCTGGAGGATCACCTCCGGAGCATCTACGCGACGACGCACACCGAGGACAAGATCCTCTTTTTCCGGGCCGACAAGGATCTGCCCTACGCCAAGATTCAGGACGCCGTCGAAGTGGCGCGAAAGGCGGGGGTCCGCGTGATGGCGGCCATCACCGAGTGCAAGACCAGGGGTAGTTGCGCCACGACCCCCTAGGACGGAGCAAGGAGCGCACCCATGGGTATGGCAGTTGGCAGCGGGCACGGCAACATCAGCGCCGAGCCCAACGTGATTCCGATGATCGACATCCTGCTGGTGCTGCTGATCATCTTCATGATCACGCAGCCTCTCACCCGGATGGCGCTCAATGTCCAGGTTCCGCCTCCGGTGACCACTCCGCAGAGCGGGCCGTCCACCCAGATCGTGCTGCAGATCGGTGAGGACGGGAGTTATTCCATCAATGGCCAGCCGGTTCCGAAAGCGCAACTCGACATGCAGATTCATGCCATCTTCGACCAGCGGCCGGCCAAGCTGCTCTTCATCAAATCCGCACTAAACCGGAAGTATCAGGAGGTCATCGAGGCGATGGACATCGCCCGCGGCGCGGGGATCGAGGTGATCGGATTCACGCCGAAGACCGGCTGAGCAGGTTTAGGGGTCTCTGTTCCGCGACGCGGGAGCCCTCCGGCTCCCGCGTGTCGTTTTCTCCCCGATCTGCATTACACTAGATCGTGCCCGCGCCGCCATCTCTCCCCCCGCTGCCGCCACCGCGACTCGAGCTCCCGACCCAGAGGAGAAGCCGCCCCGGCATCTGGCTCTCTCTGATCGTCCACCTGATCGTGATTCTGGGAGTCGTCGAGCTGACTCGTGACGCCACCTTCTGGAGCGAATCGTCGCGCCCTGGTGTGGCCGGGAGCGGAGCGGAGGGGGGCGGCGGCGGTACCCGCGTTCATCTATTCCAACTCCCTGCACCCGCTCCCCCTCCACCGACCGTCGTGGCGCGGGTAGCTCCCCCCGTCAGAACGCCTACGAAGATTCCGCCAGTGGAGCCGGCGCCTGCTACACCGGTCGCCGATACGCTCCCGTCCCCGAGCGCGGGGCGCGATACAGTTGGCAGCGGCGGTGGCTCCGGAGGCGGCAGTGGCGGCGGCGCGGGCCCGGGGACTGGCCCGGGCTCGGGAGGAAGCGGGAGTTCAGGTGGTGCCGCGGCCGACTCCGCGCGGCTCGGCGCACGACCACCCGAGCCGCGGCAGCTCATCCTGCCGCCCTTCGACTATCCGCGAAGCATGCGGGGTCTGAGCATCGACGTTAACTTTTTCGTGCTGGCTGACGGACGCGTCGATCACGTGGTCTTTGTCCCGGAAATCCCCGACCGCGCTTACGCCAAGAAGCTGGAGGACGCGATGCGAGCTTATCGGTTTCGTCCCGCTCGCTCGTCGGAAGGCCAGGCGGTTCCCGGCGTCGCCATCGTCAGAGTTTCCTTCTAGTCCCCACTCACTCCTTCGCTCCGAGGCCCGGCCCGATGAGTCAGCTCTTCCGCCGGAAGTCCGTCGCGGAGTTTGCTTCCGACATCGCCGAGCGGGGCGGCCTTCGGCGCACCCTCACCAAATGGCATCTCACCGCGCTCGGGGTCGGCGCCACGATTGGCGCCGGCATCTTCGCCACGACCGGTACCGCCATCGTCGGAGATCCCGCCCGGCCCGGAGCCGGACCCGCCATCGTGCTCTCCTTCATTCTCACCGCGGTGGCCTGCGGCTTTGCTGCCCTCTGCTATGCGGAATTCGCGGCGATGGTGCCGGTCTCGGGCTCGGCGTACACCTACGCCTACGCCTCCCTGGGCGAGTTCGTCGCCTGGATCATCGGATGGGACCTGATCATCGAGTACGCCGTGGGCAACATCGGTGTGGCGATCGGATGGTCCGGCTATTTCCGCGAGCTGATCAGCCATTTCGGACTCGATCTTCCCGCCTGGCTGGCCACCGATCCGCGCTCGGCCCACCTGGCAGCCAGCGCGATCGCGGGAGGGGCGACGGATGTGAGCAGCCAGTATCTCGCTTCGGCACTCACCACGGCGCCGCAGGTCCTCGGGATTCCCATCATTGCGAACCTGCCCGCCTTTCTCTCGGTCGCGGTGATCACCGTCATTCTGGTGATCGGGATTCGCGAGTCGGCCAACACCAACAACGCGATGGTACTGCTCAAGATCGGCATCATTCTCTTCTTCATCGCCGTCGGAGCGTTTCTGGTGCGCCCGGCGAACTGGACCAATCCCGCCTTAGGCGGCTTCGCCCCAAACGGCTTTGCGGGAATCAGCGCGGGAGCGGCGATCATCTTCTTCAGTTACATCGGATTCGACGCGGTCTCGACCGCTTCGGAGGAAGCCAAAGATCCCGGGAAGGACATGCCGTTCGGCATCATCATGAGTCTGGTGATCTGTACGGTCCTCTACATCGCGCTCTCGCTGGTCATGACGGGTATTGCCCCCTGGAAAACGCTGGGTACACCCGAGCCCATGATCACCGCGCTGGCCCAGGCTCACGGTCCTCCCGCGCTCCTCAATGCCTCGCGCTTCATCGTGGCACTCGGAGCCGTGATTGCGATGGGAAGCGTCCTGCTGGTCTTTCAGCTCGGGCAGCCGAGGATCTTTTTCTCGATGTCGCGGGACGGCTTACTGCCGCGGGCCTTTTCCAAGGTCCACCCCAAGTACCGGACGCCGTATGTGGGCACGATTCTCACCGGGGTGTTCGTGGCCGTCTTCGCGGCGTTCGCCAATATCGCGGAGGTGGTGGACCTCACGAACATCGGCACTCTGTTCGCCTTTGTCCTGGTTTCTCTCGGCGTCATCGTGCTGCGGCGGCTGGAGCCCGGGCGGGTTCGCCCGTTCCGGGTGCCTGGGGTGCCGGTTACGCCCCTCATCTCGGTTGCGGCCTGTCTCTATCTGATGCTGCAGTTGCCCCGGGTGACCTGGGTGCGCTTCGGGCTGTGGCTCGTGGCTGGTCTGCTGATCTACTTCGCGTATAGCATGGGGCACAGCCGCCTGAGGCGGTCGGCGAGCAGCTAAGCGCTTTGGCGCGCCAGCGCCAGCGCGCCTTCGGCAGGATCGAGGGGACCCTCCCTAACTGCCAGGCGATGAATCTTGTGTAACCGGGCGAGTACCGGGGCTCGCAGCCCTCGCTCCGGAGCCAGGTTTCCGCCGGCCAGCGCGAGCTTGATCTGTCCGCGGCCTCCGAACAGGGCGACGAGTGGAGCCACCAGCTCGCAGAGGGCTGTTGCGGCGTCTTCGATGATCGCCTTCGCGACGGCATCTCCCCCGACCGCAGCGGCGAACACGAGCGGCGCCAGCGTGGCGATTTCGCCCGGCTCCGCGGCGGCGCTCCAGCGGACCAGCTCTTCGAAGCTCTTGGGCGGAGAGTGCGCCAGGAAGGACTGGGTCAGTGCAGTCGCCTCGCCGCGGCCATCGCGCGCGCGCCCCACGGCCAGGAGGCCCATCCGCGCGACGGCGTACCCGCTGCCTTCATCCCCCATCTGCCAGCCGTAGCCGCCCCGCCGGTGAAGCGTCCCGTCCGGCGCCCGCGCGACGGCCACGCTTCCCGTGCCGGAGACCAGCACGATCCCCGGCCCTTTCCCGAAAGCGGCCTCGAGCGCGATATCGAGATCTCCGGTCACGATGATGCGGCGGGCCAGCCGCTCGCCGCGCAGGCCTTCACGGAGCTCGCCACGCTCCGGTTCTCTGCCGACCCCCGCCGCACCGACCACCAGCACGTCTGCCTCGAGCAGATGCGCCTCGGTCAGCGCGCGGCGCACCACGGCCGCGATCCGGCTAGCCGCCTGAAGGGCACGGCCGGGACGCACCGCGCCCGGCGCTCCCTGCGCACGAGCGAGCACGCGCTCGCCGTCCGCCAGCAGCACGGCAGTTTTGCTGCCGCCAGCGTCGACCCCGATACAGAGCGTCACGCCGATACCGCCTTGCGGCGGCCGAACAGGCTGGAGGTCATCCCTATGGTAAGGGTCAGCGCCGTGCCGAGCGGGACGTACCAGGGCCAGGCGAGCTTTCCCACTGGTGCGAGCCAGGTGAGTACAGGCTGCTCGGCCAGCTTCCGGGCGAAGACGACGGCGAGCATGAGAATGATGGTGACCGCAGTGGCGACTATGATGTCGCCGCCGCGCGCCCGGGGCCAGCGTCCGGCAAGGATATAGGTGCCGAGCAGCGCCCCGTAAGTAACCGACGCGATGGAGAGGGCGAGCACGACGACTGGAGTGTCGGCCCCCGCCGTGTAGCTATGGAACGCGAGCGCGCCGAGCACCAGACCGATGCCCCAGATTGCGGAAAACAGCTTGCCGACTCTCAGCAGGTGCGCCGGATCCTGGCGGCCCGTCAGCGTGGCATAGAAATCATGCGTGAGCGACGAAGCCATCGCGTTGATCGCGGAGCTGTGGGTGCTCATGGCCGCCGCCAGAATCCCGGCGATGACCAGGCCGGCGAGACCCGCCGGAAGATGGTCGAGGATGAAACGCGGAAACACTTGGTCACCTGAGAGGGTTCCGGGCGCGAGCCCTGCGGTCCAGATAGCAATACCGACGAGGAGAAAGAGCATGAACTGAAAGAACACGACTATTCCCGAGCCGACCAGGGCGCGCTGGGCATCGGCCAGGGAGCGCGTAGCGAGCAGGCGCTGAACGATCAGATGGTCGGTTCCATGCGATGCTGCCGAGAGCAGTGCCCCGCCCAGCAGACCACCCCACAGGCTGTAGGTGGTCGTGAGGGAAAAAGCCGGGTTGAGCATTCGGAGCTTGCCCGCCGCCCCGGCAAGATTCAGCATCGATCCGAACCCCCCGGCCAGCTGGGCGGCAATGAGCAGCGCGCCCAGACCCCCGGCAACGTAGACGCAAAGCTGGATGACATCAGCCCAGACCACGGCTTTGAGTCCACCAAGGTAGGTGTAGATCAGGGTGATCGCTCCCATCGCGAGAATGGCGCCCGGCACGCTCCATCCAGTGACCAGGGCCAGGGGAATGGCGCCGGCGAACACGCGCACAGCGTCACCGAGGAAGCGCGTGATGAGGAAGCAGCCGGAGAGCCAGCGCCGGATGCCGACCCCGAAGCGCTTCTCCAGGCGCGCATAGGCAGTCTCCTGCTTGCCGGCGAAGTAACCCGGCAACAGCCAGCGCGCGACGAGGATGCGGCCAATGAGATAACCCAGCGGGAGCTGCAGGAAAGTCAGATCGCCGCGGGCGCCGACTCCGGGAATCGAAATCACCGTGAGCGCGGAGGTTTCGGTCGCGACGATAGAGAGCAGCACGGCCCACGCCGGCAGATTCCGCGCACCCAGGAAATAGTCTCCCGCGGTCCGCTGCGAGCGAGTGACCCACAGGCCGACGCCCAGGGTCAGCGCGAAATAGATGACGATGACGGCCAGGTCGAGCGTCGCCATGCAGCGCTCCTGAGCGACACAAAGGCCCGCCGGAGAGACTCCAGCGGGCCCGGAAAAGTACTCGGCGAAAGCGCCTAGGCGTTAAACGAGCTTCCGCAGCCGCATCCCCCGGTCGCGTTGGGATTGTTGAACGTGAAGCCCGAGCCCTGCATCGAGGAGACGTAGTCGACCGTCACCCCGTTGAGGTACTGCAAGCTGAAGCCGTCTACGAAGACGCGTACCCCGCCGATGGGGAGAATGTGATCGTCCTCCAGCGGACGCTCCTCGATGTTCAGGCTGTACTTGAACCCCGAGCATCCGCCGGGAAGCACACTGACTCGAAGCCCTGCCGTGTCCAGCTGTACTTTTTCCACTTCCATGAACTTCACCACCTCCTCGACCGCCCGTGGGGTGAGGAGGATCTGAATTCCACTGGTTTGGGTCTGTTCGCCCACCGAGCTCATTCTCGACTCCTTGCAAGACCGGATCCTGCGACGCTCGCGGTTCCCGCCACCCCGCAAGTTAGGAGCGCAGCCGGTCAGGGTCAACAGGCTGTGACGGTTTGCGCATGAGGTTTGCATATCCTTCGTACTCAGCCCTCGCACCAGCGTCCGTAAGGGGGCATCCCAATTTCGGAGGTCGACCGATGCGAAGAGTGGCGTTGCTCCTGGTAACCCTCAGTGCGGTTCCCGCGATGCTGCAAGCCCAGGTGTGTGTCGGCCAAGCGCCCTGGAGCTCCGGCGCGATGAAGGTCGGCGGCTCCCTCGAGTTCGGCGATGGCGTCACCGACATTCTGGGGGGACTCGGTTTCGGGAAGGACAAGAGTATGTTCGTTCACCTCGAGGGTGGAGTCGTCACGGGGCACAGTGACACGGGGCTGCTGCTGGGAGGCGGGGTAGGTTGGGAGCTACCAAAGCCGTTGACCGACAAGCTGGAATTGTGTCCGGTGGTAAACGCTCAGGCCTCCTTCGATTACTTCGAGACCAATCAGCAGCGAATTCTGGGCGGCGTTGCCGTGGGATATCCCCTCCCGATGGAGGGCAATGTCGGAGTGACGCTCACCGGTGCGTTCCAGCTCGGTTTCGCTCATTTGAGCACCGATATCGGCTCCTGCAGTACTCCCGGAGTCGATTGCTCGGACAGCGATTTCGTGGGTGAGCTCAATGCGGGGGCCGGGATCATCTTCAACAACCGGATCTCGCTGGTTCCCGCGCTGGTGATCCCCATCAACTCGGGAGGCGATGTCCGCTTCCGGATTGGCGTGAGCGTCGCCGTGGGCAAGAAGGGAAGCTAGCGCGACCGCCGATCCTCGAGCAGCATCACCACTCGGTCCGCCACGGTGATCCGGAGCGGGAAAATCTTCGGGTTGTTTCGCGTGGGGTGAATTCGGTTGGTGAGCAGGACGATGACCAGCTCGCGTGACGGATCGATCCAGATCGAGGTCCCCGTGAACCCGGTATGGCCGAAGCTATTCGGGGCCAGCCGGGTTCCGGCGCTATTCCCGGAATCCGGGGTGTCCCAGCCCAGGGCGCGGGACGATCCGGGGACGAGGTTTTGACGCCTGGTGAATTCCCGAAGCACCGTCGGGCGGATGGGCGGACGGGACGCGCGCTCCCGGCTTCCTGGCTTCCGGGCTTCCCGGCTTCCCGTCTCCAGCAGCCATTCGCCGAACGTCAATAGGTCGGTGGCGCTCCCGAACAAGCCAGCGTGTCCGGCCACTCCACCGAGCCAGGCCGCTTTCTCATCATGAACTTCCCCGCGGACCACGCGCTTGCGCCAGGCGGTGTCGTATTCCGTGGGGGCGATTCGGGGAAGCCAGGAGTCCGGTGGCCGGAAGCGCGTGGATCGCATGCCGAGCGGGCCGAAGATCCTGCGCTCGGCCAGCCGGTCGAGTTTGTCGCGGTATACCTGCTCGATAATTTCGCCCAGCACGATCGCGCCCATGTCCGAGTATACCATGCGGGTCCCGGGGCTACTGTCAAGCGGCAACGCGTTGACGAAGCCCAGCGCCGAGTCGGCGTTCGGGGTCTGGCGCCACAGGGGGGAATCCGCCCGTAACCCGCTGGAGTGGGTGAGCAGGTGGCGAACGGTGACACGTTCTTTCCCAGCTCCCTTGAAGGCGGGCAGATAGCGCTGCACGGGTGCATCCAGCTCGAGCTTCCCTTCACTCACGGCGAGCATAGCGAGCGTTGTGGTGGCCACGACTTTGGTGAGGGAGGCAAGGTCGTAGACGGATTGCCCATCCGGGCGGGCTGGATCGTCGAGGGCCAGCTTGCCGGTGCCATACACGAAGCGATCGCCGTGAGACGAGACGGCGAGGACCGCTCCGGGAGCCGCTCCGGCCGCCACCGCCGAGTCGAGCAAGCCGGTGAGCGGAGCGAGGACGCAGGGCTGCACCGCGCAGAGCGCCAATCGTTCCGGCTTGGTAATTCCCCAACCGAGCGGATATCCGGGCGGCAGCTCGATGGGCAACCGGCCGCTCAGGGCGGAGCCCGCGAGCGCGGCGGCCACGGCTTCTTCGGCCAGCGGGTTATCGGTCCAGGCCAGCAGGTACATGGCGACCCCGGGCGCTTCGCTGAGCAGATACGGAGTGCCGAAGGAGATCAGCCCGGTCGGCCGCTCCCGCGAGCTCTTGGCGATCAGTTCGGCCAGGGGAGCCGGAAGTCCGATGGCGCCGCGTGCGGTGGCGATGCGGATCGAGCTGGCGAACAGGGTGAGCGGCGCTGCCCCGGCGACCGCGGCGGCGGAGTCATAGCTGGCCGGCCCGCTCGAGGCGGTGAGCCGGAAGGAACGGATCGGGTAACCGCGCTCTCGCAACTTGGCGAGGAGCGTGCCGCCGACCAGAGGTGCGGTGGGATCGGCATAGCTGATCACGGATAGAGGTCGCGGGCTCGCCCGGAGACTGTCGAGCAGCCCGAGGGTGTCACGCACCAGCACCAGCGCGCCGCGGGTTATCGCCAGCGCGGTATCGCGGTAGGCACGCCGGCCCACGATGTAGCCAATGCTGTCGAGATTGACGCTGCGCCGGCGAAACAGGCCCAGCTGGGCCTTGATGGTGAGGACTCGCCGCACGGAGGCGTCGAGCCGGGCGCGCGTCACCCGGCCCGAGCGCACCGCCTCCTCCATAGCATCGATGGCGCCCCGCGGATCGATCGGCATTAGCAACAGGTCGCTACCGGCCAGAAACGCCCGCACCGCGGATTCGCCGGGCCCGAAGCTGTTCACCAGAGCGCCCATGTCGAGCGCATCGGTCACCACGAGACCCTTGAACTTGAGCGAATCACGCAGAATCCCGGTGAGAATCTCCGGGGCCAGCGTGGCGGGGACGTTGGCATCCTGCTCCAGTCCGGGCAGCGCAATGTGGGCCGACATCACCACCCGCACTCCGGCCTGAATCGCCGCGCGGAACGGAATGAGCTCCAGCGAATCGAGCCGGGGCCAGTCGGCCCGGATCACGGGGAGGGAAAGGTGGGAATCGGTATCGGTGTCGCCGTGTCCGGGAAAGTGTTTCGCCGTGGCGAGCATGCCGCCGTCCTGGGTGCCGCGGACCGCAGCCGCCACCAGGCGGGCGACGGCATGCGCGTTACCGCCGAACGAGCGCGTATTGATGATCGGATTGGCCGGATTGTTGTTGACGTCGGCGACGGGAGAGAAGGTCAGATGCACCCCCACCGCCCGCCCCTCGCTTGCGGTGATACGGCCCATCTGGTAGGCGGCTCGCTCGCTCCCTGTGGCCCCCACGCCCATATTAGTGGGGAAGGGAGTACCGCCATTGAAGCGGAAGCTGCTACCTCCTTCGAGATCGGACGCAATGAGGAGTGGAAGCTTCGAGCGGCGCTGCAGGAAGTTGAGCTTGGCCGCGATATCGAGCGGTGAGCCGATCGACATCACGATTCCACCGATTCGCAGCGAATCAATCCACCCGCGCAGCCTGACGAGGGTCGTATCGTCGAATGCGGCGTAGCTTCCCGCCACCCAGGGCATGACGAGCTGCGCGATCTTTTCCCTGAGCGGCAGCGTCTGGAGCAAACGCGTGATGGACGGACTGGCGGTGGACCGCGCTGCCGGGGGACTCGGCGGTTGCGCGAGGGTCGGACTGGAGAAGCCCATCAGCAAAGCCACGAGGACTGGAATCAGATGACGCGAAGCTCGCACGGGCTGCCCGGGGGAAAGGGTTGGTGGCTGCTGCTCGGGTTGTCGCTTGCCTGCCGAGCCGCACCCGGCCCGGTCGTCCCGGCGGCGCGGGTGCGACCGGGGATCGAGGTTCTGTTGGGCGACAGCCTCCGGCTCGTCGACGGCAAAACCGTTGGTCTGGTCACCAACCAGGCTGGCATCGATGCCGCCGGCGTCAGCGACGTAGACCGCTTGCGCGCCGCAGGCGTCCAGTTGATGGCCCTGTTCAGTCCTGAACACGGTTTTCGCGGCGCGGCGGATCCTGGCGCCACCGTCGCCTCTACGATCGACAGCGCCACGGGTCTTCCAATCTATAGCCTCTACGGCGCGACGCGGGCGCCGACCGACTCGATGCTCGCCGGCATCGAGGTGATTCTGGTGGATCTTCCCGATGTGGGCGCCCGGTACTACACCTACCTTGGCACCACGATCGAGGTGATGCGAGCCGCTGCCCGCACGCGACGAACCGTCGTCGTGCTCGATCGACCGAATCCGATCGGCGGTGTGGCGCAGGGCAACGTGCTCGACCCGGCGTTTCGCTCTTTCGTCGGCGCACTCGCGATGCCGATGCGCCCCGGGCTGACGCTTGGTGAGCTCGCACGGCTCGCGAATCAAGAGCTCGAGCTGGGAGCCGATCTCCGGGTGGTGCCGGCGGACGGCTGGCGACGCAGCCAGACACTCTGGGATACCGGCCTTCCCTTCCTGCCCCCCAGTCCGAACCTCAAGGACCTGGAAAGCCTGTTCCATTATCCGGGGAGCTGCCTCTTCGAAGGAACGGCGCTCTCGGTGGGCCGGGGGACCGATGCGGCATTCCGCCAGATCGGGGCTCCCTGGCTGGATGCGGCGCGGGTCATTGCGGAACTGCCGCTCGCGCGACTGCACGGCGTGCGGTTCGTGCCCATTCATTTCACGCCGGTACAGCCGGGCGATGGCAAATATCCCGGGGTCCGGCTCGCGGGGATTCGGCTGATGCTGACGGAGGAGCGCCGCTATGACCCGACGCTCACGGCGATTGTCCTGCTGGCCACCATTCAGCGGCTCCACTCCGATAGCCTCGGCTTCAGAGCCGCGCACTTCGATCGGCTGGCGGGAGGGTCGACGCTGCGTGAGGCGATCCTCGCGGGGCACGATCCCTTTGCGGTTGCCGCGGAGTGGAAGCCGGCGCTCGCGGCCTGGCTGACCCGCCGCCAACCGGCGCTGCTCTATCGCTGAGGGGAGCGGCGTGCACTTGCAACTGGCTGACAATCTCGATACGGTTGACCCGCTCCAGGCAGCCCCCACCCGACAATCCAGCACAGCGAGGACGGTATGCATCGTCGCAGACTGCCGGCCATTTCTCGCGGAGCATTGCTTCTTGGCGCGATCCTCACTCTGCCCGCTGGAGCCGTCGCTCAGGGTGTGACGACCGCCGCGCTGAGCGGTCTGGTGACGAGCCAGGACGGCTCGCCGCTGGTCGACGCCAATGTGGTCGCCCTCCATCTCCCGAGCGGGACCCAATATCGCGCCTTCGTTCGGTCTGGAGGCGCCTATACGATCCCGAATATGCGCGTCGGGGGTCCCTACCGCGTCACTGCTGCGTTCGTCGGGTACGAGCCGAAGCGCGAGGAGGATGTATTCCTGAGCCTGGGGCAGAATCTGCGGCTCGACTTCAGCCTGGTTCGGCAGGCGGTTCAGTTGCAGGCGCTCGAGGTGGCCGGAGTCATCGACCAGGTGCTCAACGCCGGACGCACCGGTGCCGCCACCTTCGTCGATCCGACCCAGGTGGCCTTACTGCCGTCCATCAAGCGCAGCACCCGCGACTTGACCCGGCTGGATCCTCGCAGCGACGGCAATTTCTCGTTTGCGGGCAGGAACTGGCTCTACAACAACATCTCGCTCGACGGATCCTACTTCAACAATCCCTTCGGGCTCGACGACCCGGCTCCCGGCGGGCAGACCAACGCCGAGCCGGTTCCCTACGACGCGATCGAGCAGGTGCAGGTCTCGGTGGCCCCCTTTGATGTGCGGGAAGGCGGCTTCACCGGCGCCAACATCAACATGGTGACGAAGAGCGGAACCAATGACTTCCACGTCACCGCCTACGCATTCGGGCGCGACGACAATCTGGAGGGCAACTCAGTTCGCAAGGTGAAGATTACGGCGAACCCCGATCTCAAGTACTTCCAGGCCGGCGGCGCCGTCAGCGGGCCGCTGATGAGGAACCGGCTCTTTTTCTATCTGAACGGCGAGATCGAGCGTACCGACAATGCGGGCAGCAACTTCGTGGCCAGCACAGGGGGCGCCTCTGGACTGGGAGTCTCCCGGGTGCAGGCGGCGGTGATGGACCAGATCCGCCAGCGCATGCTCGACGAGTACCAATACGACACGGGGCCGTACCAGGGGTATATCCACGAGACCAACAACGACAAGCTGCTCGCCAAGCTCGACTGGAACGTCAACTCGAGCAATGTCTTCAGCTTCCGCTACAATTACCTCAACGCCAAGCGCGATCTGGGCCCGCATCCCTTCGTGCTGAGCTTCGGGAACACCGGGCGGGGTCCCAACGCCACCAGCCTACCGTTCCGGAATTCGGGCTATGCCATCAACAATCAGCTCCATTCGTTCGCGCTGGAGCTGAACAGCCGCTCCACCCGCTTCGCCAACCGTTTCTTTGCCAGCTACAATCGCTTCCGGGATTTCCGCGATCCGTTCAGCGAAGATTTCCCGACGATCGAGATCGGAGAAGCCGGAGTTACCTACACCACGGTGGGCCACGAGCCCTTCTCGATCCACAACATCCTAGACCAGGACGTCTGGCAGCTCACCAATAACTTCAGCATCTTCCGCGGCCGTCATACCTTTACGCTGGGCGCCAACTTCGAGAGATTCTCGTTCTTCAACTCGTTCAATCTCTTCCGACACGGGTTCTTCCCCGCCGCGTCTACCTTCAACTCCGTGGCGGATTTTCTCGCGGCGACCGACCCCAGCAACCCGAACCAGGTCGACTTCAGAGGAATGATCGCGACCGGCCCCTTTAAGGGTGAGAAGCTCTCGGTCGGACAGTTATCGGTGTACGCGCAGGACGAATTCCTTACCTCGCCGAGGTTCAATCTCACCTTCGGGCTGCGCGCCGATTTCCCGCTGTACTTCACGGAGCCGGTGGACAACCCGTACGTTCGAGGGCTTTCCTTGCTGGACGAGAACGACAACCCGGAGAAGGTGGACCAGAGTAAGCTCCCCGGTGCGAGCCCGCTCTTTTCTCCGCGCGTCGGCTTCAACTGGAACGCGGCAGGCGACCGGAAAACCCAGCTGCGCGGCGGCACGGGGATCTTCACCGGGCGTATCCCGTTCGTCTGGCTCGGGAACGTATTCTCCAATCCAGGGCCCAACCCCAACATTTACCCGGAACCGGGGGTGCCCCAGGTCAAGACCTCGGACGACGCCATCCTGCAGCAGTCGTTCTACATGAACGCGATGGACTCCGACTTCAAGTGGCCCCAGGTGTGGACCACTGACCTGGCCGTCGATCAGCAGCTCCCCTGGAGCCTGCTGGGGACCCTGGAAGTGATCTACGGGAAAGACCTGAACTCCGTCTTCATGCGGAATGCCAACCTGCGGACGCCGGTGCGGACGCTCCCGGATGGCCGACCCTACTTCGGCGGGATCGGCAACAACGAGATCAACCTCAACTTCACCGCGGGTCCGTACGTCATCGACAACACCGACGAGGGTCATTCCCTCAACATCTCGGCGCAGCTCCGCAAGACCTTCAGCCCCGCGGCCACCGCGTTCCTCTCCTACAGCTTCACCGAGGCCAAGAACAACCTCAAATCCTCCGAGATTGCCGCCGTCTTGTGGGAGAACCAGCCGGTCCAGGGGGATCCCAACCGGCCGGGGCTGAGTCATTCGGAGTTTGGCCAGCGCCACCGCATCATCGGGGCCGCAACATTTGCCAAAACCTGGTCCTCGAGTCTGCGGACCTCCTTCGGCGTGTTTCTGGAGGTCGCGCAGGGCAACCGCTTCGCAGGCCAGGGAGGCAACCGCTACTCATTCATCTATTCGGGCGACGTGAACGGCGACGGCGCCGCCGGCAACGACCTCATCTACATTCCGGCGAGCCAGAGCGAGATCCTGTTCGACCCCAACGGCTCGGTGACTGCGGCACAGCAGTGGGACCAGCTCGACGCCTTCATCGAGCAGGACAAATACCTGCGGAGCCACCGTGGGGAGATCGCCGAGCGGTTCGGCGCACTCAACCCATGGTACAACAACGTCGACCTCAGGATCCTGCAGGACTTCGGGCTCGGTGCCGGCACCCGGCGCCACACCCTGCAGCTCAGCGTGGATGTGCTCAACCTGGGCAACCTGATCAACTCGAGCTGGGGCGTCCGCAAGGTCGCCAGCGCGTCGGCGACCTCTCCGCTCATCCTGAAGCGCTTCGATGCGGCTGGGGCTCCCGTCTTCAACTTCACCGGAGCCACCAAGACGTTCATCGACGATCCGGACCTGCTTTCCCGCTGGCGGACCCAGATCGGGCTCCGATACTTCTTCTAGTAATCGACCCAGGCAACCGCCCCCGGGCGCTCCGAGCAGCAGCGGAGTTCTGGGGGCGGCTCCTGGGCACCCCGCCCGTCCGATTGCCGCACCGCTTCGTCGCGGCTATCTTACCCGCCTCATAACTTATTGCAGCACTTGATGCTTCGCATTCGAGCGAGCGACGCCGGAGCCCGATGAAGCTGGTCCCCAAGTCGCTCGAACAGGGCTTCCTCTCGGCCACCCTTCCGATCGCGGATTGGTTGCATCGCTGGCATATCCGGCCCAACACCATCACCACTGTCGGAGCCCTGCTGGTCGTGGTGTCCGCGGTGGCCTATGCGTTCGGGTTGATCCGGCTGGGGGGTGCGCTGCTGTTGTCGAGCGGCATCATCGACACCTTCGATGGCCAGGTCGCGCGGCGCGGCCACCTGGAGTCGAAGTTCGGCGCCTTCTACGACTCGACGCTGGACCGGGTGGGCGACGGGGCGACGTTCATCGGCATTGCGGTGTACCTGTTGCGGGCGCCTGACGTAGCCTGGCGGATCGAAAGCGTCACGCTCTGCATGCTCGCCGTGCTGAGCTCTCTACTGGTCTCCTACGCGCGGGCCCGAGCCGAAGGCCTCGGGATCGAGTGCAAGGTCGGCCTGGTCCAGCGAGCCGAACGGCTCCTGGCCATCGGGGTCCCGAGCGTTCTGGTCGGCGCCGGTCCGCGCGCCATCGTGCTGCAGGTGATCGTGGCGGTGCTTGCGCTGTTTTCGACGATCACGGTGGTCCAGCGCTTTTTCTACGTCTATCGCGTAACCCGCGTGGAAAGGACTTGATCGCATGGCCGAGACGAGTGCCCGCACCATCGCTCCCGCCAAAGGAAAGCTCGGCGTGCTCTGCGTGGGTCTGGGCGCGGTAGCCTCGACGTTCATCGCAGGAGTCGAGCTGGCTCGTCGCGGCAAGGCCAAGCCATACGGCTCGCTGACGCAGCTGGCGACGATCCGCCTGGGCAAGCGAACCGAGCAGCGCGCGCCCCTCATCAAGGACTTCGTGCCGCTCGCCGGGCTTGACGACCTCGTTTTCGGCGCCTGGGATCCGATTCCCGACAATGCGTATCAGGCGGCCCTCAAATGTGGCGTGCTCGACAAGCACGAGCACGTCGAGGTGATCCGCGACTTCCTCCAGCAGATCACTCCGCTGCCCGCCGTGTTCGACCAGCACTACGTCAAGCGGCTGCAGGGAACCAATGTCAAGCAAGGCAAGACCAAGCGCGAGCTGGCCGAAGCACTACGCAAGGACATCCGGGAGTTCAAAGCCAAAAACGGGTGTGACCGTCTGGTGGTTGTCTGGTGTGCCTCCACCGAGATCTTCATTCAGCCGGGACCGGTGCACGAAACCCTCGCGGCGTTCGAGCGGGCGATGGATGGCAACGACCGCGAGATCGCTCCCTCGATGCTGTACGCCTGGGCCGCCTTGATGGAAAACGTGCCGTTCGCCAATGGCGCGCCCAATCTCACCGTGGATGCTCCCGCCCTCGTGCAGCTGGCCCAGCAGCGCCACGTCGCCGTCGGCGGGAAGGACTTCAAGACCGGCCAGACGATGGTCAAGACCGTGCTCTCGCCGATGTTCAAGGCGCGGATGCTCGGCGTCTCGGGGTGGTACTCCACCAACATCCTGGGGAACCGCGACGGCGAGGTGCTGGACGACCCGGAGAGCTTCAAGACGAAAGAGGAGTCCAAGCTCGGGGTGTTGGAATACATCCTTCAGCCGAAGATGTATCCCGAGCTGTATGGCAACCTCTATCACAAGGTCCGGATCAACTACTACCCTCCGCGCGGCGACAACAAAGAGGGGTGGGACAACATCGACATCTTTGGGTGGTGCGGCTACCCGATGCAGATCAAGGTCGATTTTCTCTGCCGGGATTCGATCCTGGCCGCTCCGCTGGTGCTCGATCTCGCCCTGTTTTTCGACCTGGCGCAGCGGGCGGGATTCTCTGGGGTGCAGGAATGGCTGTCCTTCTACTTCAAGAGTCCCCAGGTGGCTCCGGGGCTCTACCCCGAGCATGACCTGTTCATCCAGCACACCAAACTGAAGAACACGCTGCGCTACCTGATGGGCGAGGAGCAAATCACCCATCTCGGTGTGGAATACTACGAATATGGAAAGGAATGACGGGCGGTGAAGTATTTCCACCGAACTTCGGTTTCTCCGGATGTCGTCATTCAGCGTGCGACCAGCTTCTTTTCGGGACGGCTTGCGCCGGTGGAGGAATCGGCTCGGCGGCGTCGCTTTGCCGGGTCCCTGGGTCAGCTCAGCATCACCGCCCAAGCCGAAGGGGGGCACTATACGCTGGTCACCGCCGAAACCAATCAGCCGGGCGAGAGTGAGCTCGACAAGCTGGCCAAGCGTTTCCTCTCGATTGTGCACACCTTGGCAGATCCTGCCCACCCGTTGCGCGGCGCATATTGAGTCAGGGTGTGGCTTTAGGGGATCTGAGGCGTCCTCTTGGTGTAGCGTGGGCCTGGTAGGGTTGAGCGGAGCGATGCTCCGTTCGTCGAGGGCGCGATTCGGCTGCTCCGGCACGGAGAGCCGAGTGGTGCCCTCGATTTGCTGGCAGCCAATGCGCCGGGGGGGGAGGGCAAATCCACATGGTGAGGATTCCTTTTATGGTGAAGTCGATTGCGGCGGCACTTCTCGCGGGTACCTACTTCTTGGGTGTCAACCCGGACGGATCGCAGGCGGATTCGAAATGGCGCGCCATCCTCGAGCCGGTTGGAGAGGGAAAGGTGCGAGGGGGAGCCATGCTGGAGGCGAAGGGCGGGGAATCGACTCGCTTCACGATCACCATCCGGAACGCGACACCGAATACCGGACTCGCCTGGCACATGCACAGCGGAACCTGTGCCTCGCCGGGAGGAGTTGTGGGAGCCGGCTACCCCGAGCTGCACGCCGGGCCGGGCGGAACCGCCGAGGCGGCGGTCACGCTGGCCATCAGCCCGCCCACCACGGGCAATTATGTGATTCAGGTGCACGGCCCCACGGGTGCCCCGATTTCCTGTGGCGAGCTCAAGCCTATCGGGGAAGGCAACTTCTAGACGAAATGGCGGAGGAGGGCGAGATGCCTCGATCCTGGTCATCGAAAGACGAACGGATGTACGAGCACATCAAGTCCAGCGAGCAGGGAAAGGGTGGCCCGGCGCGTGCGAAGCGGATTGCCGCGGCCACGGTGAATAAGCGGCGTCGCAGCGAGGGCCGCACCAAGGGAAGGAGCCGTTCCCGCTGAGTAGCGCAAAAGAATAGGCCCCGCCGCTCAGGGGCCGGGGAGGCCGGCTGAACGGCGGTAGGTCGGACTCCTCGGAGAGGTGGGAAACGAGTGGTCCGGGCCTATCCGTACTTTTTTGGTGCAATGCCGCAAGCACGCCCGCCGGTGTTCTGGCTCCCAGCTTGGAAAACACAAAAGGCGCCCACCTCGTCGGAACGAGGGTGGCGCCTTCGACTGATAGAGCCGTGCTCCATCCGACAAGGCTGGCACCATGGAAATGGTGCCTGCTGATTTCGAGCTTTTCCTATGTTATGGCCCTACCCAACTGCCCGCAAGACCCCTGAATCGAAGTTGCCGGCTTAAACTTGCGCCTCATGGATCGGGTTACTAACATGACGACAAAGGCAGCGCTGCCCACACATGCGACCCTCGTCGACGGGGTCCCCTTGACGAGCGGTTTCTCGATTCCGCCCGTTGGAGGCGCGGAGCACCCCCGAGGCAGGCGGCGGGAGGCTTCGTGCCTCTCGGTCTTTTGAGGGGTTGGAGGTGGGATGGACTTTCCGCAGTACGGAAAATGGCAATCCAACCTGCTGAGATGGCGGGGTTCCTGGGCGCCGACGGGCTGGCTGCTCGTGATCCTCGGCGGCGCCGGTCTCTTGGGCCGGATCCTGGCGCTCCCCGTGCTGGTGCAGCCTTTTACGACTCGCGCGCCCCTGCGGCCCCTCGCGGCGTTGGGCCTGCTGGCCTTCGGCATCGGCGCCCTTGCCCTCGACCGCCGCCGCCGCCATGTCGCACTGATCGCGGCAACGATCGGCATCGTGATCGGGTACCTCGCACTCCTCTCGCTGGCGATCGGGAAGGACCTGGGCATCGACCGGTTCCTCCTGCGTCCCGACCTCAACCTGCGGGTGCCGCCGAGCAGTCCCAAAGTTCTGCCCCTCGCCGCGACGATCGGATTCCTGCTTGGCGGCGGCGCGCTCGCCGTCATTGCGGCCCGCTTCCGGGAGGCGACCGCGGGCGCGTTCGCCGTCGGGCTGGCCGGCGCGACGCTCGTGGCGCTCAATCTCACGGTGCTCCTGGGCCAGGTGGTCGGGTTGTCGCAGGAGCTTCAGTTCGGCCGGCTGGCTGGTGCCTCGCCGCAGGTCGCCCTTGGCTTGTTCGTACTGGGAGTGGCTCTGGCGTCCTGGGCCTGGACCCGGGATTGGACTCCCGCGAGCTATCCGGCCTGGGTACCGGTCGCCGTCGGCGTCGCGAGTCTCGTGGCGGTGCTCTTGATCTGGCGTGCGCTGGTGCAGGGCCAGCGGGACGACTACACCGCATTGCTCAGCGCGGAGGCACGCGGTACCGAAAACCGGATCACCGCGGTGATGGGACGTACGAACACGGCACTCTGGCGCGCGGGGTGGCTGTCTCCCCGCGAGGCCATCGGGTCGGACCGCTGGACCGCCCAGATGCGGAACGTGCTGGACGCCGTGCCCGGCCTGAGCCGGATTGCCTGGGTCGGCAAAGGGACGCCGACCGTTATCCTGCCGGCTTCTCCCGATTCCACGGTGCTGCGGCTGCAGCTCATCATGCAGTTGCCGGCGGAGATTACCCCCAGCCTTGCCGCGCTCGATTCGGTCCGCCATTTCTCGCTGGCCGATGCCACCCCGACCATCGCGACCGCCATCCCGCGGTGCGATCTACAAAGCTGCGAAGGCTTCGTGGTAGGCTTGCTCCGGGTCGATGCGATGCTGCAGCCGGTCCTCGGCGACTCCGTCGACGGGTTTCATCGCTGGGTGGGCTGGCGCGGCCAGGCACTGTACGGCGTGCCTGCCACCCCGGAGCAGGAACACGCAGGGGTCTATCGCTCGGTGCTGCCCATCAACGACATGATCTGGGACGTGGCGGTGTGGCCCACGCGCGCGTTGCGGTCGCGCATGCTGAGCGGCCTGCCGGATCTCGTGCTCGCGTTTGGTTTACTGGTCAGCGCCTTGCTGCCGGTCACGCTGCAGCTGGGCCGGACCCTCAAGGCCAATGCGCGAAACGCCGAGCGGGTTCGCCTGCGGCTGGCGCTGGGTCGCTCGATGGATCGCGCCTGGTCGTGGGACCTGCCGCGTGAAGGCACTCCAGCTCCGGCCCTGCTGGCTTCGGGGGCCGGCCAGGAACAGCGACAGGGCATGTGGACCGAGCTCATTCACCCTGAGGACCGCGGCAGGGTCGAGGCGCTGCTGAAAGCACATCTGGAAGGCACCGCGCCGAACTTCGAGGCGCAGTATCGCCTGCGGGATGGTCCGCAGGGATGGCGCTGGAGGGTGGATCGCGGGCATGTGACCGAACGCGCCCGTGACGGCACCCCACTGCAGATGCTTGGCGTGAGCGGTGACGTGAGCGAGCGCCGCCGGATCGATGAAGAGCGCGAGAAGACCGAGCGTCGCTTCCGCGCGATCTTCGATAGCGCCTATCACCTGCAGGGCTTGCTCGATGTGGAAGGGCGGGTGCTCGAAGCGAACCCCACCGCGCTCCGGCTTCTGGGCCCAAGAGCCGTCATCGAGGATGTGCAGGGCTCTGAATTCTGGGAGGCGCCGTGGTGGGTTTCGCAAACGGTGCGGGAGCGGATTCGCACCGCTGCCCTGCGAGCCCGTGAAGGCCAGACGGTGACCGACGAGGTCGAGATCGAGGGCGCGAACGGCGACCAGCTGATTCTGGATCTTTCGTTCAAGCCGATCCGCGACGCCGAAGGGAATGTCGTCCAGCTCCTGGTGGAGGGACGCGACATCACGGCCGGCCGGCGGGCCGAAGCGCAGCTCCGCGAGATTGAATCGCTGAGCTCGATGGGCCGCTTGGCCGCTCGGGTGGCCCACGAGATCAACAACCCCCTGGCGGGCATTCAGAACTCCTTCCTGTTGTTGCGCGATTCGATTCCGTCCGACCACCCCCATTTTTCGTATGTGGGTGCTATGGAGCGGGAGATCGGACGGATCGCCAGCGTCACCCGCCAGCTCTATGAGACGTACCGTCCGGACAGCAATGGATCCAGCCATGCGGGAGTGCGCACGGTGATTGGGGATGCGGCAGCATTCCTCGAGCAGGTCAACCGGCCCAGTAAAGTCCGCATCCGAACCGAGCTCGATTCCGTGCCTTCGCAGGTTCCGATTCCCGAGTCAGTCCTGCGGCAGTCGGTGTACAATCTGGTGCAAAACGCGGTAGAGGCCTCCCCTCCCGGAGGGACCGTCACGATCCAGGCCTGTTTGGAGGATTCGACGTTCGTGCTGCGAGTACGCGACGAGGGGCCCGGAGTGCCCGACGAGAATCGCAGCCGGATCTTTCAGCCGTTCGCGGGAGCCGGCGAAGGCGGCGGCTCGGGCGGCGGTATTGGTCTCTTCCTGGTGGATCGCTCGGTGCGCGCGCTGGGCGGCAGCGTCGAGATCGCGGATCCTCCCGAGGGCGGGACCGAGTTCGTGGTGAGAATCCCGCTTGCCAATCCTCTCTCCCGGCGGGCGACGTGAAGACCGGACGCATTCTGCTCGCCGATGACGAGCTGACGTTCCTCAACTCCACCGCCGATCTCCTGCGGCGGGAGGGCTATGAGTGTGTCACGGTGCCCGACGGGGTCCAGGCCCTCGAGCAGGTCTCGCAAGGGGAATTCGACCTGCTGATCACCGACTTGGAAATGCCCGGCAACTCCGACCTCGCCCTGGTTCGCCGGATCGCCGAGTCGAGCGGCGGGCTCCCGGTCATCATCCTCACCGGCTATCCCTCGGTGCGCTCGGCGATCGCCTGTGTCGAGCTGCCAGTGGCCGCATATCTCGTCAAACCCGTGGTGTTCCCCGAACTGTTGGCCCGGGTCGAGCACGCGGTGCAGCGATTCCGCTCCTACCGCGCGCTGGAGAGCGCCGAGCGCCGCTTGCGCGACTGGCGGCGGGAGTTCGAGAACCTCGCGTCGATCAAGGGAGGCGGTGCGGTCCCCGCACCGGCCATCGACGTCTTCCTGTCGCTGACCCTGCGGAACGTGATGGGCTCGCTCACCGACCTGGATCAGCTGGGCCGGGCTCTGTCGGGTCGCTCCGTGGAGGAGCATCCCTGCCAGCTCATGAACTGCCCGCGCGGCGCGCAGCTCCACGCGGCAGTGCGGGAGACTATCGAGGTGCTCGAACAGACCAAAAGCGCCTTCAAGTCCAAGCAGCTGGGAGAGCTGCGCCACAAGCTGGAGCTGCTGCTGGAGCACGTATAGAGTAGGTGGCAGGTCGCAGGTGGTAGGTGGCAGGTAAGGAGGCAGGTAGGTGCTGGAAGTCGCAGCCACCTGCCACCTGCCACCTGCTACCTGCCACCTGTAGTTTGCGTTACCTTTGTCCCCGCGTTTACCCCAATTCCCCGGAATCCGGAGAGATCCGCTCATGACTTGGATGGCCCAGGCCTGCCGTCGAGCCGTGTGCCTGCTCGCTGCGCTCGTAGCCTTTCCCTCGCTCGTTCGAGCTCAGGCTGCCCCTGCGGCGGCGCACGGCGGCGAGGCGAACCTGGTCGTTCCCGACCTCGCCAGCCAGCAGTTTCTCGGGATGTCGGGCCGCTCGCTGCTGATGACCGGCCTCGTGGTCTGCGCGTTGGGATTGCTCTTCGGCCTGATCATCTATTCGCAGCTCCGCAACATGCGGGTCCACGAAGCGATGCGGGAAATGTCCGAGCTGATCTACGAAACCTGCAAGACCTACCTGATCCAGCAGGGCAAATTCCTCGCGATTCTGTGGGTGTTCATCGGCGCCGTGACGGCGGTGTACTTCGGGACGCTGGCTTCGACCGTGGACGCCGCGGGCAACCCCGTGCACGGGTTCCCGCCCGCGAAAGTCGCGATCATCCTGTTCTTCAGCCTCGTCGGCATCGCGGGGAGCTACGGGGTGGCCTGGTTCGGGATCCGGATCAACACCTTCGCCAACTCCCGCACGGCCTACGCCAGCTTGCGCGGCAAGCCGTTCCCGCTCCACGATATTCCGCTCAAAGCCGGCATGAGTATCGGCATGGCCCTGATCAGCGTGGAGCTGCTGATCATGCTCTGCATCCTGCTGTTCGTCCCGGGAGCGTATGCGGGCCCCTGCTTTATCGGTTTCGCAATCGGCGAGTCGCTGGGTGCGGCCGCGCTCCGAATCGCGGGGGGCATTTTCACCAAGATCGCCGACATCGGCGCGGACCTGATGAAGATCGTCTTCAACATCAAAGAGGACGACGCGCGCAACCCCGGGGTCATTGCCGACTGTACCGGCGACAACGCCGGCGACTCGGTGGGCCCGAGCGCCGACGGCTTCGAAACCTACGGCGTGACCGGAGTCGCGCTGATCTCCTTTATTCTGCTCGCCGTGACGGACCTGAGCACCCAGGTCCAACTGCTGGTCTGGATCTTCATGATGCGCGTCCTCATGGTGATCGCGAGCGGCGTATCCTACCTGCTGAACGCCGCGATCGCGCGGGCGCGCTTCGGCCAGGCGGACAAGATGAACTTCGAGACGCCCCTGACCAGCCTGGTCTGGCTCACCTCGATCATTTCCATCGCGCTGACCTACGTCACCTCGTATCTGCTCATCCCGGAGCTGGGTGACGGCTCGCTCTGGTGGAAGCTCTCCACGGTCATCACCTGTGGCACGCTCGCCGGCGCCATCATCCCGGAGTTCGTGAAAGTCTTCACCTCGACGGAATCGCGCCACGTTCGGGAAGTCGTGACGTCCTCCCGGGAAGGCGGCGCTTCGCTCAACATTCTCTCGGGCTTTGTCGCGGGCAACTTCAGCGCGTACTGGCTGGGACTGACGATCGTGACGCTGATGAGCATCGCCTACGCGGTCAGCACCCTGGGGCTCGGCACGCTCATGGCGGCGCCCGCCGTCTTCGCCTTTGGACTGGTCGCCTTCGGCTTCCTCGGCATGGGTCCCGTGACGATCGCGGTCGACTCCTACGGACCGGTCACTGATAACGCCCAGTCGATCTATGAGTTGTCGCTGATCGAACAGGTCCCGGGTCTGCCGGCCAAGATCAAGCAGGAAGAGGGCTACGACGTCAACTTCGCTGCGGCAAAGCATCTGCTGGAAGAGAACGACGGGGCAGGAAACACCTTCAAGGCCACCGCCAAGCCCGTGCTGATCGGCACCGCGGTGGTCGGTGCGACGACGATGATTTTCGCGATCATCGTGGCGCTCACGTCGGGACTCACCGCCAACCTCGACAAGCTGTCCCTGATGCATCCGCCCTTTCTGCTCGGCCTGATCACGGGTGGCGCGATGATTTATTGGTTCACCGGTGCCTCTACCCAGGCGGTGACGACGGGCGCCTACCGGGCGGTCGAGTTCATCAAGGCGAACATCAATCTCGAGAGCGCGACCAAGGCGTCGGTGTCCGACAGCAAGAAGGTGGTGGCGATCTGCACCCAGTATGCTCAGAAAGGGATGTTCAACATCTTCCTGGCGGTGTTCTTCGGGACCCTGGGCTTTGCCTTCGTGGAGCCGTTCTACTTTGTGGGCTATCTGATTTCGATCGCGCTCTTCGGGCTCTATCAGGCGGTGTTCATGGCCAACGCCGGAGGCGCCTGGGACAATGCGAAGAAGATCGTGGAGGTCGAGCTCAAGCAGAAAGGCACCGCGCTGCATGCGGCGACCGTGGTCGGCGACACGGTCGGCGATCCCTTCAAGGATACCTCGTCTGTGGCGCTCAACCCGATCATCAAGTTCACCACGCTCTTCGGGCTCTTGGCGGTGGAGTTGGCCGTCTCGCTCACCTCGCAGCGGGGGCCCGGACTGAGTCACCTGCTCGCCGCGCTCTTCTTGGTCGTCTCGATCGCGTTCGTCTACCGGTCCTTCTACAAGATGCGGATCGAGGGCGCGACGGCGGGATAGATGGGGAGCGACCAGCCGGTCCCCGCGGGGCTCTCGCGGGCGCAGTTGCATGAGCTCTATTACTTCATGCGACTCACCCGCTCGCTCGAGGAGAAGCTGGTCAATCTCTATCGCCAGACCAAAGTCATCGGCGGACTGTTCCGTTCCCTGGGACAGGAGGCCGATGCCGTCGGCAGTGCCTACGCCCTGGATCGTTCGAAGGGCGACATCCTTTCACCGCTGATACGCAATCTCGGCTCCATGCTGGTGCAGGGCGCTACGCCTGTCGAGGTGCTGCGGCAATACATGGCCAAGGCGGAAAGTCCCACCCGCGGCCGTGAGCTGAACATCCATTTCAACGATCTCGAGCGCGGGTTCATCGGCCAGATCTCGCATCTGGGCGACATGGTGCCGGTCATGGCCGGTATCACCCTGTCGTTCCGGCTGCGCCGCGAGGCACGGGTCGGACTGGTCTATGTCGGCGACGGCGCGATGAGCACGGGCGCTTTCCATGAGGGAATGAACTTCGCCGCAGTCCAGCGGCTCCCGCTCGTGGTTATCGCCGAGAACAACGGCTATGCGTATTCGACGCCGCTGCACCGGCAGACGGCGGTCAAGTTCCTGGTGGAGAAGGCCGCGGGGTATGGCGTGCCCGGTGAGCAGGCCGACGGGAACGACGTCATCGCGGTCTATGAAGTCACCCGGAAGGCCGTCGAGCGGGCCCGCACTGGCGGCGGGGTCACCCTGATTGAGTTGTTGACCTACCGGCGCAAGGGACACGCAGAGCACGACAATCAATCCTACGTCCCCAAAGCCGAGCTCGCAGCGTGGGAGCAGAATGATCCGATCGATCGCTATGTCGTGCGGCTGACCGAATCGGGCTGGGCCGAGCC
>DASYTT010000033.1:0-53177 GCA_036002045.1 Gemmatimonadales bacterium | reverse complement strand
TTGGATGCTCCTCGGGGCAGAAACGATGCTTCATCCTCCCGGCTTCCCGGCCTCCCGCCTCTACAAGCCGGTCGGCCAGGTTTCCGGGGCTTCCTCTTGGTCCCAGTCGGCGGTCCGTTCGAGCGGATCCACGGCGCGCGTCTCGTCCCAGTGCACCAGCGCGTCGAATTGGTCGGCCAGGTGGGCAAAGAAATAGTGGCTGCGGCGCTCGGTCTCAGGTCGGTAAATGACCCCGATGGCGCGTTGCAGCCGCTCGGGGTGCAGCAGTTCGGCGGCCTGTTCCTCTTGCAGGTTGATCAACAGCTGAGGGAGCCCAGCCTCGTGCAGCAGCTCCTCGTAGCTCCCCGCCAGGCCGGGAACCACTCGGCGGCGGGCCGGAGGATCGCCCCAGTCCCGCACAGCGGTAACCGTGCCGGTGTACGTGCTGAACCCCAGGTTCACCACGTCGTCTTCGTAGCGTTCCCGCGCCAGCTGTCCCAGGTTGAGCTCACCGGCATCGCCCATTTCCGTGGCACGCGCGTCGCCCACGTGTGAGTTGTGCGCCCAGACCACCACCTTGGCGCGCCCCGCCACGCCGTCGAGATGTTGCAACAGGGCTTCGAGGGTGTCCGCCATGTGCGTATCGCGCAGGTTCCACGACGAGACCTGCCCGCGGAACATCGCCCGATAGTATTGCTCCGCGACCTTGACGACGCGCGCGTTCTGCTCGGCGTGAAAGTATTCATCCTCGCTGGTCAGGCCGTTCCGGCGAGTCAGCCAATCGCGCTGCCGCTGCAGCTCGAGCAGCTGGCGCACCACCTCGTCCTCGCAGCTCTGGCTCAGGTCGAGCGTCGCGGCATGGCCGTAACGCTGGGGATCGGTTCCGAACAGCTCGAAGCAGCTGTAGCGCTCCCGGGCCCGGCTCGCGGCTTCCGGATCGACCCGATCGAGATAGGCCAGCACGGCGTCCATCGAAGCGTGCAAGCTGTAGAGATCGAGGCCATAGAACCCTGTTTCCGGCTCCCGGCCACGCACGACGTCGTTGTGCGCTCGCAGCCACTTGACGAAGTCGAGGACGACCGTGTTGCGCCACATCCAGGCAGGAAAGCGCTGGAACCCGGAGAGCGCCTCATCCGCATTGTTGTCGGTCCCCTGGGCCCGGACATAGCGATTGACCCGGTAGGCATCGGGCCAGTCACCCTCGATGGCAACGGCGGTAAAGGCGAGCTCCTGGATCAGCCGCTTGGTAATGCGCGCGCGCTCGCGATAGAACTCGTGCGTCCCGTGCGAGGCCTCCCCCAACAGAACGACTCTGGCACTCCCCACGAGCTCCAGGACTGCATCGTAATCGTCCCGGGTTCCCTGGAGCGGCCGGGCTAGCTCGGCGATGGCTTCGCTGGCAACGAGTGTTTGCCTCATGGAGAGCCTCCCTTTTCCTAGGATGGTTGCGGGAGGTTCGGATTGCACAGGGCAAAGGGTTACACCGTTGCGGGAGCGCCGTAGGGGCTGGTGCGGAGATGAAAAGGAGTCACTTTCGAAATGACGAGCTGCCTGTCACCGTGATCGGTTTCTACGCGACCGGAAAGCAGAAAGGGACCCGGGTTAGTGATCGGGTCACCCGGAACGGCGCTGCCACCCGGACGGCGCACCGCCTCGACCAGACCATGCTCGTCCTCCAGGGTGACGAATTGCAGAGTCCTTCCGCCGGAAACCGGGAGCCGCCGAGTGGCGGCCACCAGACCTGCCAGGTGGACCTCGCGCCCGGCGTGTGACGCGAGCTCGGCGGTGGTGATACAGCCTGCACGCGCCGCCTCGTTCCGCAATACGCGCATGGGATGCGCGCTGGGATGCATTCCGAGGAAGCGCAGCTCATTGCGAATCCGCACCAGCGCTGCGTGGATCGCCGCATGCTCACCCGCAGGGCGGCGAAACTGCCAGCCGGAAAGCGCTCGGAGGTCAGGATTCTGCTGCCATTGGCTCAGGAAGTCTTCGTGCGCGAACGGATAGCCCGCCGTCCGGAGCGGCTCGAGGTCG
This sequence comes from Gemmatimonadales bacterium, assembly GCA_036002045.1. Taxonomy (GTDB): domain Bacteria; phylum Gemmatimonadota; class Gemmatimonadetes; order Gemmatimonadales; family GWC2-71-9; genus JABFSM01. The sequence continues at coordinate 51,164 of DASYTT010000033.1, read as the reverse complement.
TCGCACGCTCCGCCCAGCACCAGCGCCTCGAGCTCCCGCGCCTGCAGCGGGACCTTCCCGAGCAGCTCCGCGAGATCGGCGAATGGTCTGCTGCTCCGAATTCGCTCGCGGCTCAGCGCGGTGAGATACTTGACCGACTCGAGCCCCAGCCGCACCGCACCGGCCTGGACGCTGTGGCGCGACTCCGAATGGTTCACATGCGGCCCCAGGAGCCGTACGCCGGATCGCGCGAACTCGGCTGCCACCGTCCGGAGCGGATACTGCCCGCCGTAGCTGTTGAGCACTCCGCACGCCAGCTCCAGAGGAAAGTGCGCTTTGAGATAGGCCGCCTGCCAGGCGAGCTGGGCGTAGCTCGCCGCATGCGCTTTGCTGAAGGAATACGCGGCAAACCGCTCGAGGATCTGCCACACTTCGGTTGCTTCGGTGCGCGATACTCCCGCCGCGAGAGCGGCCGCTACGAAGCCGCCCTCGAGCTCTGCCCGCTCCGCACTGCCCGGCTCGGACCGGATCAGCTCGGCGCGGATCTGGTCCGCCCGGCTCAGCGAGCATCCCGTCAGCCGCGCGATGGCGGCCATGAGATCCTCTTCGTAGAGGAGGATTCCGTAGCTCGGCCGCAACAACCCGGTCAGCGCGGGATGGGGCGGCTCGGGCGGCTCTTGGCCATGGGCCCGACGGATGTACGCCGCCTTGGCCTCGCCCGAGGCGGGGCCGGGTCGCACCAGGGCCAGCGTTGCGATGAGGTCGTCGACGCCGCGCACCGGCACCTTGCGCAGCAGTGAGCGCAGCGCCGGAGTTTCGATCTGGAAACAGCCCACCGTATTCCCGGCATGCAGCAAGTCGAGCGTGGTGGGATCTCCGTCGGGCAGCGGGATTCCTGGCTCCCTGGCCGCCCGACTCCCTGGCTCCCTCACAGCGATCCAGCGCAGCGCCTCCTGGATAGCGCTGAGCGCCCGGTTGCCCAGCAAGTCGAGCTTGATGAGCCCAAGCCGCTCGAGCGAGGTCATGTCGTACTGGGTGACGGGTACGCCTTTGGGCGCACGCTGGAGCGGGGCGTAGCACTCGACCCGCGGCTCGGCGAGCACGACTCCGCCGGGATGCACCGAGAGGTGCTGCGGCCGCCCGATCAGGCGCTCGAGCAGCGGCGCGGCCGCGCGATAACGCTCGGGCAGCAGCTCGAGCGGCGATTTCGCGCTGCGCTCCTCGTCCGGATCTTCCGGGATCTGCGCGCAGAACCTGTTGACCTCGCCGAGGCTCAGGCCGAGCGCCTTGAGGCCCTCACGGTAGGCGGCGCGCCGCCCGAAGGTTTGCTGCGCGGAGACCATCGCTACCCGGCCCTCCCCGAAGCGGCGGAACACCCAGTCGATGATCTCATCGCGGCGATCCGAGGGCAGGTCGAGGTCGATGTCGGGTAGCTCCCGCCGGCCGGAATGCACGAAGCGCTCGAACAACAAGCCATAGCGCACCGGGTCGATGGTGCTGAGGCCGAGGGCATACGCCACCAGGGAGCCGGCCGCGGAGCCGCGCCCGGCCAGGGCGATGCCCATCCGGCGGGCCGCGTCTGCGATCTCCGCCACGATGAGGAAATAACCCGCAAAGCCGAGCTCGCCGAGCACGCCGAGCTCGTGCTCCAGCCGTTCCTGATACTCCGGCCGGGCTCCCGCGAGCGCCTGCTTGCACCGCCGGGAAAGCACCGATTCGGCCGACTCCGGCAGCTCGAGCGCGGGAAGCGCGAGCGGCTGACTGGTGAGATCGAAGCTGCACGCCTCGGCGACCCGCAGGGTTTCCTCGAGGGCTTCCGGATAGCCCGTGAAGCGGCGGCGTAGCTCGGCGGGAGCCGGCAACACCCGCTCGGCGGATTCGAGCTGCTCGACTGCGGAGATCGCCTGGCGCTGGCGGATCGCAGCGAGCAAGACGTGCAGGGGGTGGTCGGCCGGGTCGAGCATCACCACGTCCGGGTCCGCCACCGCCCGAACCTCCTGCTCCCGAAGGAGGGAACCTTCTGGATTCCAGAGGAAGCGGACCGCGTCGGCCGCGACGCCGGCACGGAGCAAGCCCCCGATGACCGCTGGATCGTCACTCAGGTAGAACAGGCCGCAGGGCGCAGCATCGAGGCAGCGGAGCGGATCTTCGGTGGCCGCGGTAACGCTCTGTCGGCGGTGAGTAATGATTCGGCAGAGACTCTCGTAGCCCGCGCGGTCGCGGGCCAGCAACACCAGCCGCCCCGCCTTGGTTCCGGGCTCCCGGGGACCGTAGCCCGCGCGCAGCTCGACTCCGGTGATCGGCTTGATCCCGAGGGCTTGGGCGGCGTGATGGAAGCGCACCTGGCCGGAAAGCGTTTCACAATCCGTGAGCGCCAGGGCAGGATAGCCGTATTCCGCCGCGCGGCGGAGCAAGGCTTCCACCGGCGCGGTGCCCAGACCGAGGGAGTGCTCGCTCTTGGTGTGCAGTGGGGCGAACATCGGGAGTCTCTACCGTAGAGCCATGGCCACCGACGAGAAGACCGCTATCAGCGCGCTGCCGTTCCTGCCCGAGCGGATTTCACTCAGCTCACTGCGGGAGGCCGTGCAGGATTGTCGCGGCTGTCCGCTCTTCAAGCACGCCACCCAGGCCGTCTTCGGCAAGGGCCGGCGAACCGCTCGGCTGGTCCTGGTGGGAGAGCAACCCGGCAACGATGAGGATCTGCAAGGTGAGCCGTTCGTCGGGCCCGCCGGCCGCATTCTCGACCAGGCGCTCGTGCCCGCCGGCATCGCGCGGAGCGATGCCTACGTCACCAACGTGGTCAAGCACTTCAAGTGGGAGGCGAAAGGAAAACGCCGCCTGCACAAGAAACCCAACGCCCGGGAAATCGCTGCCTGCCTGCCGTGGCTGGACAAGGAGATCGAGCTGATCCGTCCGAAAGTGCTGGTCTGTCTCGGCGCGACGGCGGCCCAGGCGCTGCTCGGGCGGGACTTTCGCGTCAGCGTGCAGCGCGGCCGGGTGCTGCCGACCCACCTGGCGGACCACGCCGTCGCGACGGTGCATCCCTCCTCCATTCTGCGGCAGCAGAGCCCGGAGGAGCGGCAGCGCGAACTCGAGCGCTTCACGGCCGATCTCGAAGTCGTGGCCGGATTGCTGGATGGCAAAGGCTGAAGCTACCTCCCGCCCACCAGACGCTGCAGCAAGCGCATTCTCGGGAGCAGAAACCACAAAGTCAGGAAGCCCAGCAGCATCCCGGCGGCCAGCAGCGGCACCAGCTCCGAATTCAGGATGATGCGCGCGATGAGATAGAAATCCACGCAGATGCCCGCGGCCAGCGGCGGCATGCTCCAGAGCAGGAGCCGGGTCGACAACCGGATGAAGGTCTCGCTGATTTCGTCCGGGCCCGACTGGCGGTGATAGGCAGCGGGCGACATGATGAGCGCAATGGCGGCCACGACCAGAATGATGGCCAGCAAGTGCAGGCGCTGTTCTCCGGGTGAGAGCAGCTCTCCGAAGCGCGCACTGAAGACCGCGATGAGCTGGAAGCCGAAGAGGGCCTGCAGGCCGGGCAACACCATCCGGGCTTCTTCCAGTAGGTATTCGGCCGCTTGCGAGAGCGGAACTGCCTCCCTTTTTTCCGGAACGGTGCGGGGGCGTGCCATCGGGTCATCCATCCGGGACGGTCAGCCTTGAAGGTAATCCACGAAATCCTGGAGCATCGCTTCTTCGTCCGGCTGCCGGGCGGAGAAGGGGAGCTGCTCTATAGCGTCGAGGGACCGGACCTGCTGGACTTGTACCATGCGGAAGTGTCCCCGGCGCTGCGAGGACGCGGTATTGCAGGTGCGCTGGTGCAGGCCGCGTGCGACTATGCGCGGACCAACGGGACCCGGTTCATCCCGAGCTGTCCCTACGTGGCAGCCTGGTTCCGGCGGCACCCGGAGCAGGAGGACCTGCTCATCGGAGCTCCGGGGCGTTCTTCGCCGGTTTGAGGCTTTGAGGACCCGCTGGTCTCCACTCTTCCATTTTCGTCGTTCTCCGGAGGGCCTCGGGATGACGGCGGAACCAGCTCATCACCAGCAGCATCTCTTCGATCGACTCGGCCGGGAGCGATCCCGCGGGAGCCGGGGGCTCGGCGAGCTCGGCGGCCACCACCCCGCGAAAGGCCTCCTGCTCGATCGGAGTCGCCGGCCATGGATAACACGCCCGCACCAGGCCCCGCCGGATCAGGTAGGCGCGGTCGTCTCCGTGCGAGCCGGGATCGCGGTACACGAACGTGAGCAGCTCGATCGCGGCGCGGGCCCGGGTTGTTGCCCCGAGCAGCCATTCCAGCGTCTCGAAGCGCTCTCTCCAGCGCGCCGCAACCTCGAATTCACCCTGGTCGGCCGCGGCCAGCATGCCGGCGACGACGCGGTCCACCGGGGCAATCGCCCGCCCATCGAGGAACTCGGCGGCCACTTCCACGCGCGCGCGATACTCCGTGGCCGTCACCAGTCCGGCGCAGGGCCCGCTGCAGAGGCCGAGGTCGTAGCGCGAGCACGCCGCCTGGCGCGGGGCGTCGAAAAGGTCGCCCTGCTCCGCGAAGACCATGGGCATGCGGTCCGCGCAGTCCCGCAGTCCCAGCAGATCGCTGAGCACCTTGATTGCTTCGGCGGTTTGGAACTGCGAGGCGAGCGGGCCGTAGAAGCGGGAGCCCTGCTTACCGGGCGTAGCGGTGCGTACGAGCTTGGGCGCGGGATGCTCGGAGACGGCGATGAACACGGCGATGCGGCGCCGGTTCATCTGGACATTGTAGGGCGGCCGCCACTTGCGGATTTCCCGGAGCTCGGCGAGGTGCGCCGCGAACTCGCTGGGCACGTAGTCCCAGCTGAGATCGCTCGCCGAATGCAGGATGCGCGCGCCCTTGTCGGCCGGGAAGTCGGCCTGAAAATAGGTGAGCAGCCTCGCCCGGAGCCGCTTGGCTTTGCCGACGTAGAGCACCCGGCCCGACGCGTCGAGCATGCGGTAGATGCCGGGCCGCTGCTCGGCGAGCGTTTTCACCCGGCGCTTGAGCCCGTCGAGGTCTGCTGCGGCCAGCGGTAGCGTCACTCCTAGCCTCCTAGCCTCCTAGCCTCCTAGCCCCTACTTCTGGCACCGGTGACAAAACACCGTGATCCTCGCGTCGATGGCGTGGGTTCCGGTGAGTGGTGTCCCGCAGCGCAGACAAGGCTCACCCTCCCGGTCGTAGACCAGGAGCTCGAACTGGAAGCTCCCCGACTTTCCCCTCCCGGTGCGATAATCGCGAACCGTCGTTCCCTCGGACTCGATGGCGGCGCGAAGAATCCGGACCAGCTCGCCGTGCAGCCGCCGCGCCGCGGCGGCGGACACTTCGCAAGCCGGCTTGGAGGGATCGATTCCCGCCGCGAACAGCGCTTCCTGGGCGTAGATGTTGCCGACTCCGGCCAGCGCACCCTGGTCCATCAGAACCTTCTTCACCGCGGCGCGGGAGCGTCCCAGAATGGCGCGCAGCTCGCGCGGGGTGAAATCCGGTTCGAGCGGCTCGGGCCCGATCGCTCCGGAATAGCTCTCCCAGCCTTCGGCATCGAGCCAGAGCAGAGTTCCGAAGCGCCGGACGTCGTGAAAGAGCAGCACGCGGTCATTGTCGAGCTGCAGGGTGAGGACCGCATAGGCCTTCTCCCGCGAAGCGGGGAGCGGCGGGCGGTCGAGCACCAGGAGGGAACCCGTCATGCCGGGCTGCACCACGAGGCGCCTGGTATCCGTCTGGATGACCGCGTGCTTTGCCCGGCGAAAGACCTCCCGTACCCGGCTGCCCCTGAGCCCCGAGAGCAGGGTGCGCCGGGAAACCCCGCGCAGCACGTCGTCGTGCCTGAGGCGTGCCGACACGAACCGGCGGCCGAGCAGCTCGGGACGGATGTCGCGGACGATGGTTTCGACTTCAGGGAGCTCGGGCATGGTTTGGAAACTAGTGAAAAGGGAAGCGAGAAGAGGGAAGAGGGAAGGGCCGTTCTCTCTTCCCGCTTTACTTTTCCCTCTTCCCTAGCCTCGTTGCCTCGCGCCACCCGATATCCCGTCTGAACTGCTTCCCCTCGAACTGGATCGATTCCGCCGCGCTGCGGCTCGCTTCCTGGGCCTCGCGGAAGCTCGGGGCGAGCGCGGTCACCGCGAGGACGCGCCCGCCATTGGTTCGCAGGGTGCCCGCCTCGTCGCGCTGGGTTCCCGCCTGGAAGATGGTGCACCCTCTCGGCAGCTGATCGGGGATGGTGATCGCATCGCCCCGCCTGGGCTCTCCCGGATATCCCGCCGCCGCGAGCACCGTCGTAACGGCCATCCCGGTGCTGGTCGTGAGCGCCGGCAGCGGCTCGGCCTTGGCCGCGGCCAGCAGGCACGGGAGCAGTCCGGTCCGGATGCGGGGCAGAATCACCTGTGCTTCCGGGTCGCCCAGCCGGCAATTGAACTCGATCACGTGGAACGAATCCGCGCCGTCCAGCATCAAGCCCGCGTAGAGCACGCCGGTGAACGGCGTGTTTCGGCGCTCCATCTCCTCGAGTGCCGGGCGCAGCACCAGTCGCTCGACGCGCTGGAGGAGCTCCGGCGTTGCGAGGGACACCGGACTATAGGCGCCCATTCCCCCGGTATTCGGGCCGAGATCCTTCTCACGGAGGCGTTTGTGATCCTGCGCGGCCGGCAGGACCACGAGCTCGAAGCCGTTGCTCAGCGCCAGCACCGAGAGCTCCTCGCCTTCGAGAAAGCGCTCGACCACGACTTCTTTCCCCGCGTCGCCGAACATGCCGTCCCGCAGGATTGCCGTGAGAGTGTGCTTGGCCTCTCCGCGAGTTGCACAGATGATCGCGCCTTTTCCCGCCGCGAGCCCGCTCGCCTTGACCACCAGGGGCTCGCTGTGGCGCTCCACATAGGCGAGCGCCGCGCTGAGCTCGCTGAAGGTCTGGCTGGGAGCAGTCGGGATCTTGGCCGCCCGCATCACTTCCTTGGCAAACGCCTTGGACGCTTCAATACGCGCGGCGGCGGCGGAGGGACCGAACACCACCAGTCCGGCTGCACGCATTCGGTCGGCCAGCCCCCGTGCGAGGGGGGCCTCGGGTCCGATGACGGTGAGCTCGATGGCGTTGTCGCGAGCGGCGGCGATCAGGTGCGCGTCGTCCTGCGGACCGATCGGCAGGTTGGTGGCGAGCTCGGCGGTGCCGGGATTCCCCGGGGCGCAAAACAGCTTGTCCGCGCTCAGGTCGCGGCGGAGGGCCCAGCAGAGCGCGTGCTCCCGGCCTCCTCCACCGACGACCAGAACCTTCACTTCTGCTGGGCCTTGCGGAACGCCTCGCGGGCCGAAGCGGCGGCCTTCTTCGCGGCGTCGGCCATCTTGTTCATCGTCTCGCGCGCTTCGCCGGCGTAGTAGTCCTTGGCGTGCTTGAAGTCTTCCTTGAGCGGGCGCTCCTTGGCTTCGGCGCCGCGCTTGATGTACTCCCCGCGCAGAATCCGCTCGTAATCGCCGCTGGCGATCCATTTCTGCAGCTCCGCCGCCCGCACCGTGTTCATCGGATGGGTCAGCGCCAGCGTGTTCAGGATCTTGTAGACGATGTCCAGCCCTTCGTTGGTGGCCACGTACTCGTTGGCCTGGGCGATGAACGGGTCGAGCGCCATCTGTCCCGACTCGAGCGCGCCGCGATAGGCGCCCGCCATCTTCATGAACAGCTGCTGCGAGGCGAGAATGTTCTGGCTGCCCAGCAGGCCCGCGCGGTCGGCGGACAGCTCCGCCTTGCGCGACCATTCGAGAATCGCGAGCCGCACCGGCAGCAGGGCGACGCCCGCCAGGAACGGCAGCGAGCCCAGGCTCACCGCGAGCAGGATTTCGGCGATGGTGCGGTAGAGCGCGTGCCCGCTCACCACATGGCCCATCTCGTGCGCGATCAGGGCGCGGAGCTCCTCCTCGTCCAGCAGCTCGACGGCGGCGGAATGCAGCACGATGAAAGGATCGTCGACTCCGTAGGCGCCCGCGTTGAAGACCGGAGTCTGCGAAACGTAGAGCTCGGGAACGGTGTGCCAGTCGAAGGTGGCGACCACCTCGACGTGAAGCGAATGCGCCAGCGGATACTGCTGCGGGCCGGAGCGCACCGCATTGCCCTGAAAGAGCAGCCGGATACCGCGCTCGCCGCCCAGGATTGCGATGATCTTGCGCACCACGTCGTCGAAGCCGGGCACCGCGCGCAACGCCTGCAATGCCGCGCGGTCGGCGGGGTGTTCCCAGGAGACCCCGGCGATCTGGGGCAGAGCGACGCGATTGCGCCGGGCGGGCAGGGAAGTCATGAGTCCTCGAGGTGGGAAGATAATTCCTTACGCAATGCTCAGGAATCAAGATTCAGGAATCAGGATTCAGGAGTCAGCGGTTAGGGCTTACCCCTGATTCCTGACTCCTGATTCCTGACTCCTGCTTCCTGACTCCTGCTTCCTGTTAGCGAGTCGAGCGCAGCGCGTACCCGGGCTACTTGCGGCGCCAGCACGGGCTCGGCATCTGCGCGCAGCGCGAGGTACCTGCGGTAGGCGCGCATGGCGCCGTCCCGATCTCCAGTGAGCGCCGCCAAGCGGCCCTCTTCCCGGAGCAGCGTGGAGTGCGCCACCAGCACGCGGGGCTCCCCGATATCGGTGATGTAGAGGCGGCGGCGGGTGGCCGTGAGTGCGCGCAACGGCTCTTTCAACTCCTCCCAATAGCGCGCGGCGGTGAGATTCGCTGCCGCGCGGAACCAGCTCAGCGTGGAGTTCCCCCGCACCAGGGAATCGAGCGCTTCGACCCGCGTGCGCAACTCGGGCCGCCGCTCGGCAGCGGCGAGCTGGATCTCCAGGATGCTGGCGCAGAGCAGGCGATAGATCGGCGGGTTTTGCTCTCCCGCAGCGACGCGGCGAAGCTCGGCAATGGCCTGCGGCAGCCGGTCGAGTTGGCCGCGGGACGCCTGCCAGAGACTCAGCGCGCAGAGATCATGGGCCGCATCGAGGCCTTGGTTGGAGGAGAAGGCCCTGGGCGGGCCGCCCAATTGGGCTAACCCGCTGATTTCCCGGGCAGCGAGCGTAGTATCGGCGTCCCAGAAGAGCGCGTTTACCACCTCGCTCAGCCGATCGAGCGGGCGGAAGGGGTGGTCGGCAATCCAGCGTTGAGTCAGCGCCGCCGCCTCGGCAGGCCGGCCCCGGTTCAGCGCGATTTCCAGGCGTTTAGTGTAGCCCCAGCGCATGTCGCTCCAGAGTCCGCTCCTCGACCACAGCGCTTCCGCAGCTCGGAGCCCATCCTCCAGCGCCAGCCCGTCGAGCTGGGTCACGTTGACGATCCGGGAAAGCGTCGCCTCGCTGAGGCTGTCCAGGCGGACTCGAATTGCTTGCAGCTGGCGCTGGTCACCCAGCGCGACTGCTACGCGCCAGCGATAGTAATCGGCCAGGTCACCCGCGGAGTCGAGCGCGAGGTACCGGCCTCCCAGCGCGCGAACGTCGGCGCTATCGCCGGCGCTCGCGGCGAGATCGATCAAGTGGCCGAGGGCCGGCACGAACCTCGGCTCGAGCTTCACCGCTTCGCTAAAAGCGCCATGGGCGCGTTGCAGGATATCGGGGATCCCGGTCCAGGGTCCTTCGTGGAAGAGGACCTCCGCAAGGAGGAACCAGCGCTCGGCTCGCTCCGGAGCAGCGGTCACCGCCCGCCCCCACGCCGCGATCCTGTCGCCGATGGTCACACCGGAGCCCCGCAGCGCGGCGAGGTAGAGCTGGTCCGCCTCATTCAGCCGGCTGAATTGGCTTTGCGCCAGCCGGACCCCTTGGTCGATAGCGGAAGGGCGATTGGAAGCGGCAGCCAACAGCCCGAGGGCGGCGGGGACAAAAGTCGAATCCGCCCGCAACACTTCCTCGAACCGGGCGGCGGCGCTGTCCATCTCTCCGCGGAAGAACGCGCGACGGGCGGCGAGCTGGGCTTTCACTACGGGCAGCGGCATTGCGGCAAGCGCTTCCGTGAGCTCGGGAGACTCGCCCGCCGTCCCGGCCAGCAAGCGGGTCAGCGCACGATTCACTACCGAGGTGAGGCTGTCGGCAGGCCCGCTCATCTTCTCGAACTGCGCCACGACCTGTCCGGAAGCCGCGCGCAGCAGTCGGGCGCTGAGGAACAGGCGATCCCCCACCTGCGTCACCGTTCCGGTGAGCCGCAGTCCGGCGGCCGCGGAATCCGCGACCGCTCGGGGTCCTCCGTCACCCGTCAGGTGTTGCTCCAGCAGGCCGGGAATCTCCGCGGCCAGACGAACCAGTGCGGTATCGCCGGGTTCGGTCGCGCGGAACGGCAGCACCGTGACGAGGTCCGGGTCCGGCGCGACGCGGATCGGCGCCGGCTTGCCGGACCAGGGTGCCAGTGCGACCAGCACGATGAGACCGACGCCGGCGAACGCGCCCACCGCGAAAACCCAACGGCGCTCGAGCCGGAACGTCGGCGCCGGCTGGAGCGGCACCTGCTGGGAGATCCGCTCGGGCGCCAGCGCCGCCGCAAACTCTTCCGCCGAGGCGAAGCGATCGGCCGGCATTTTGGCCATGGCCCGGTGAATCGCTTGCTCGACTGCCCAGGGTACCGTGTCCCGCACCGCGCGAGCGCTGGGCACCCGCTCGACCGAATGCCGCGCGAGCACGGCCTGGGCCGAGCGTCCGCTGAACGGAGGCTCGCCCACCAGCATCTCGAAAAGCACGCAGCCGAGACTGTAGATGTCGGCGCGCCCGTCGAGCTGGCCGTAGCCCCCGCTCTGCTCCGGGCTCATATACGCCGGCGTCCCCAGCGCGAATCCCGTGGAGGTGAGCCGCTCGCCTCCGGTCTCCTCCAGAGCCTGCGCGATCCCAAAGTCGGCGACGTAGGCGTTCCCGGCGGACAGCAGGATGTTGCCGGGCTTGATGTCGCGGTGGACGATGCCGCGGCTGTGGGCGTGCTGGAGCGCGGCGGCGACCTGTCGGGTGATGGTGAGCGCCTCCTCGATGGGAAGCGGGCCCTCGCGGGTTATGCGGCTGGCGAGCGACTCCCCCTCCACGTACGGCATGACGTAGTAGTAGAGCCCGTCTGCCTCTCCCGAATCGTAGAGCGCGAGGATATTGGGGTGGCTCAGGTTCGCGGCGGTCCTGATCTCGCGCACGAAGCGGCCCGTACCGAATGCGGCGGCGACCTGAGGAAGAAACACCTTGATGGCGACAGGGCGCCCGTGGCGGAGATCTCGCGCGAGGAAGACCTGGGCCATCCCGCCCTGACCCAGCAACCGCTCGACCGTGTAACTGCCGGCCAGCGCGGTTTGCAGTCTGCTTTCCAGCTCAGCCATGTCCGGCAGCGGCGGGTCGGGGCCAGCCCTCGGCGGCGAAGAATGGCATCGCGGCATGCTCGGGCCGGCTCAGATCCGCCGCGAGCAACACGATGCCGGGTGTGCCCTTGAACAGGCTCAGCGGGCGTTCCCAGCTCCGCCCTGGTGTCCGGAGGGCGGCGATGGCCGAATCGGCGAGGGCTTCCGCCCGCTGCAGCCACTCAGGCGCCCCATTGTGCTGATAGAGATTCAAGAGACCGTACGCCCTTCCCGCGAGCCCACAGCAGAGATTGGGGATCTCGCTCCGTCCTTCCCATGCGCTCCAGCCGCTGGCCTCGGCGAGTGCGGCGTATTCGGCGCGCTTGAAGCGCTCGTGCGCCAGAGTCCAGAGCTGAATCAGTCCCGCCGGCCCGTTGCACCAGCCGACGACTTCCTCGCCCGCATCGGGACCGGCCCAGCGGACGCCGCGCCCTCTCGGCTCCGCGAGGGCCGCGAGCCGCTGCAACGCGGCGCACAGCTGCTCCGGGGGTCGCACTCCGGCAGCAGCGGACCAGCGCAGTGAAGCATAGAGGATTCCGCCCCAACCGTGGGCAATCCCCGAGCGCTCTACTTCGCTCGATTCGAGCCGCAGCCAGAGCTCGCGCAGGGTGTCGTTCCCCAGAGTGCGCAAGGCCGCCATGGCGCCGGGCAGACTCGGGCCGGCCGCCTCAGCGAGCAGAGTGCAACCGAGCAGGGTCGAGCTCAAGCCCAGGGTAAGGTCGAGCTCGTCGCAGGGCTGTCGGGACGCTACGATGAATCCGGCGATCGCGCTTTCCGCGCCATGCAGCTCTCCCAGGGCGAGCGCGATCAGAGCGCGCACCAGCCGCACTCCGGCGACGGTATGAAAGGGCGAGATCACGCCGAGGTGGTTGGTCACGAGCTCGCTTCCCGGCTCAGTGAAGGCGGTCGGCGAGCTTGCGGTTGCCTCGACGCGGCCGAGCCACACGTCAGCGAGGGCAAGGGCTTCCGGGTCGTCGCGCCGACAGGCCAGGCGGTATAAGGCGTAGGCGACGCCGGCCGCGCCGAGCATCACGGAGCCGGTTGGCGCCGGCTGCGGCCCGCTTGCGGGCTCGCGGGCGGAGACCAGAAAGTCCTTCACTACCTGCTCCCGGGCTTGCTCGGGAGCGCGTGTGCTCCGGGCCCCCTGCTGCGGACGCGGGACTTGGCGGAGCGCCGCGACGAGCGCTGTCATGCTAGGATAGCGCGCTTCCGGCTGCTTCGCGAGCGCCCGTGCCAGCACGGCTTCCAGCTCGGGCCAGGGGGTGACGCCGCGGCGCGAGAAGGGAAGCGGGGGCTCGGACAGGATCTGCCGCAACATGCTGTCGCGGTCGAGCTCGAACTCCGCATAGGGAGATCCGGTCAGCAGTGCGTACAGCAGCGACCCGACGTCGTGCACCTCACTCTGGCGGGTCGGCGCGGGAACTGCGCGGGCTTCGAGGAGCGCGGCGGCGTATTCCGGAGCAAGATAGGGTGCGACGGCGCCCCGGGGCGCCCGGCCGGCCAGCCGCAGCGGCGGGATCGGAGTCGCAAGGCCGAAGTCCAGGATGGTCACTTCGCCGCGGCGGCCAATGAGGAGGTTCTCGGGGTGAACGTCCCCATGCAGCACTCCCCGCCGATGCAGCCGCGCATAGCTGCGCGCCACGCGGAGCACCAGGTCGAGGAGCGCCGAGCGTCCTTCAAGCCCGCAACGCGCGGCGAGCTCCGCGAAAGCCACACGGGGAGAAACTCCCACGCACCAGGAGAGCGCCAGCCAGGGCCGGCCCGCGTGCCGCCCCTGCCGCACCAGCCGGGGCGCTCCCGCGCCGCCAAGCTGCCGCAGCGTCGCGGCCTCCCGCGCCAGCATGGGACCGGTGTCCGCCGAGCGTCCGGGTCGGACGAGCTTGACCGCGACGAGCTCGCCGCCCTGGCCTCGCGCCTGGTAGAGCTCAGTGTCGTCCCTGAGCTGCAGGAGACGGAGCACTTCGAATGGCCCGATCCAATCGCCGCGCTCGCGGGTCGGCAGGATCGACGCGGCGTCGGGAGAGAATTCCGGAATCAGATAGCGGTCGTTAAAGCAATCGCGGAGCAGGGGGAAGGCTGCGGTCAGGACCTGCTCCGCGTCGAGTGCGCGCGGCGCGGCATAGGAGGAAACCGCCTCGACCACCCGGATCGCCTTGCGGAACTCGGCCAGCAGCGTAGCGCTCTCCGCGCTCACCAGCTTCGCACTGGCGCGGCCGCGCGGGCGCGCCAGGGCGTAGTCCCCGGGCTTCGCCTTGAGACGGGCCCGCATACCGGCAGTGAGCTCCGCAACCGGGACGAGGGTGACGTCCACCGGGAGGATCAGCCGCTCAGTGATCGGCATCGCTGGTCCCCGGGACGGCAAACCACGCCGGAGCGGTCCAGGTTTCGGGCGTCACCCCGTCGAGCCTAACCCGGTCGATCGCGTATTGCCACGCCGGCGCGGTGCTGCCCGCCGCCAGAGCGGCCGCCATCGCGCTTCCCAGCCGCGCGGTGATCCAGCGGCGCCAGCTCGCCTGCCGCAGCGGTCCGGGTGGCTCGGCCGTGCTCCCCGGATCGACGCCCCAGGAGACCAGTCCGTCACCGAAAAGTTCCGAAGTAAAGGGCACCCCCTGAGCCGCCATCCCGCCGAGCGCCGGGCGCAGCCGGTCGGCCGCTTCGAACAGGTCGTCCCGGGCTCGGAAATAGACGACCAGCTTTTCGGAGCGGAGCAGGGTGGGGAGATCGTGCCCCGCCTTGAGAGCAAACGGCGCGAAGCTCTTCCCGGCGAGTGCGAGCACGGCGCGAGTTGCCGCGCCGACCGATGCGGGGGCGGGGCTGATGTACAGCTTGTACGTGGGAGCGCCGGGAGCCGGAGTGGGGGCGTCCGGCTGCTCCCAGGCGCGCCAGCTAACGCCGGGCGCGGGCAGGTTCAGGAAAGTGGTCCAGGAGGATTCGACCTGCCCCCGGCGAGCTGCCTGGAACAGTCCGGCAACAGCCTGAGCATCGGGGAACCGGCGCAGCCACGCCGGAGAGACAGGACGCGTGTTATAGCGGTAGAGGCACTTGCTGAGCAGCTCCGGCTCGGGAACGGCAAGCGCAGCCGCGCAGCGGAGCGCGGCGAGCGAGAGCTCCGCCAGGGCGCCCCGCACCACCGGGAGCTCGCCTGAAAAGAACCGCCGATAGGCCTCGGGACCGGAGCAGAATCCCCCGGCGGTCTCGAGCTCGAGGATCCCGTCGAGAACCAACCGGGCACCGTCGTGCGGAGTCGCCGCACCGGGGAGCGGTCCCGGCTCGCGGAGGGCGAGCAACAATTCGGCGGTTTCCCGGCTTATCAGCTGTGCCCGGCGCCAGTCTTCACGCGCGGGAAGGAGGCTGGCGGCCCACACCGACTGTTCGGGGTTGCTGCCGGCCGCGGCAGACTGGCTGGGCTCGAGGCGGTAATGCGGGGAGGCACGAACCCGCGCTCGCGCGAATGCTTGGGTGATCTGCTCAGACATTGCTGGAAATGAGTCGGCGGCTGGCCAAGCGCCGGCGGGAGCCGGCCGCTCAGCCGGCCGCCGGGCCGGTGCTGTTATCGCTCGCTCAGCGGGTCGCGCGCAGCTGCTCCTGAAGCGCCGAGAGATCTTGGTTCTTGGCCGTGTCCTTTTTCGCCTGCGTAGTCGAGGTCCCGGTATCGGTGCATGCCGTGCAATTGGTGCAATTCCCGCAATCTCCCTCAAGACCCATCGCTGTTTCGGGCAGCGCGCTGACCATGAGGTCCCGGCTGGCAAACGGTTGCATCACGTCTCCTCTGTCGGATGGCTTGGCAGGGCGGGACAGTGCTCGAGGGGATATACGGCGCGGCGCTGGGCTTGTCAAGCAATTGCTTGCGGGATCATCACTTGCTGCGTACCCTCTGCGCCACAGTTATGACCGCATTCTCGCCCGCCCCCTTCAGGGTCCAGAGCATTGCCTTCGCTTTTCCGGGTAACCCCGGTGCGATTCCGCTCCGCGACCTTACCACCTTGACCTTTCTCGGCGATCAGCCGGAATGGACCGCGCTCGGCCGAAGGGTCCCGGCAGCCTTCGCGGGTGGCAGCCGGCCAGGGATTCGAGTGGTGTTCGCCAGCCTGGGGGCGGCCCCGGCAGAGCCCGCAAAGGTCTGGCGCATCGTCGCTCGGAGCAAGCTGGGCCCGGGCGTCGCGGAGCAGGAAGTCTCCCTGCTGTTCGATCAGACCGGCCAGACTGCGCCGGTCGAGTTTCAGCTCGACGCTGCGCTCCCCGAGGAGATCGGCCAGCTCGCGCTGGAATGGAGCTGGGAGGCGAGCGATGGAAGTACGTCCTGCCAGCTGGGCGTAACCAGCCAGGAGCTGCTGATCAGCTGGAAGCCGGCGCTCGCCCCCTCGGCGTGGCTCACCAGCAACGAGCCCGGCGACGGACCAGCGGGTCAACCCGACGCCGTGTGGACCTACACCCAGATCATGCAGTGGAGCTGTAGCTTCGCGGCGGGGAGGCACGGCGAGGAAGCCATCTGCGATGCGCTGCTCTCCGGATTGCCGGACACCGGGCTCCAGTACGCCATCAGTGCCTGGAATGTGCACGACATGTTGCAGCAGGGCGGGGGCTACTGCGGTGGCTGGTTTCGCATGTTCCAGGCGATGGCGGGGTCTCAGGGCGTTGCCATCGAGCGCCGTTTCATCGCGGTCGATTGGCGTCAGGAGTCGGCGGATGAAGCGCGCTGGTGCGCGCTGGTCGTCGAGGCCCCGGGGCTGAATCGGGAAAAGCCCGCCGAGAATCCCAGCACCTTTCACGACGTCGACCGCCACCCCGTGCGAACGAGCTCCGTCGAGCGACACCGGCAGCGGCGCTACCGGTTCTGGGGCGTCCCCGGCAAAGTGTTCGACGGACACTGCGTGAATTTTCTGCAGGCTGCAGGGCGCTGGATCCTCTATGATGCCTCCTTTCAGATTCGCGCCGAGCTCGAGAACTTCTCCCTTCCGCCTTCCGATCCCAGGCACTCCTTGCCGGTTGACGGCCTCGGCAGCTTCAAGGAGGCGTATCTCGACGTAGCCGTGAATTTCATGCTGGGTACCCTTGAACACGCTGGCAAGTTGTTCCGCACCCTGCATCCCGATCCGCAGAGTCCCGCTTTCCGCGCCGGAACGACGCGCAACGGGTTGACCATGGATACCGCGCTGCTCCCGAAGCGCGGTGCCCAGCTCACCTTCTACTGGCTCTGAGATGTCCCTCGCGCACGACCACCTCGAACGGATGCTGGCCGGAGTCGGGCCGGGCGACGAGCCGTACCACTGGCACCACCTGCTCGGTGTGTTGCACGCGGTCTGTGGAGAGCGGAGTCCCGAATCGGAAACCCTGCTTCGCCGAGTGGCGAGCTCTAGTGGACACTGTCGGCTGGACCAGAGCGAGGGGCTTCCCCACGCGATGAGTCCGGAGGACGTGCTCCGCTCCTTGGCCGTCCAGACCCTCGCGGAGTGGGATCTCGAGCGGCATCGTGATGTGATTGCCCGGGCCGCGGAGCTGGCGGGCGCCGACCATGTCTCCGCCATCGCGCGGAGCTATCTGGCGTAGTTGCCCAACGGTTACCGCGAGGTCATTTCATTGCCTGGTCGAGGTCCGCAATCAAGTCGTCGACCGCTTCGATTCCCACACTGAGCCGCACCAGACTGTCCGTCAGCCCCATCTTCTCCCGCATCTCCAGCGGAACCGAGGCGTGGGTCATCGAGGCGGGATGCCCGATCAGACTCTCGACGCCGCCCAGCGATTCCGCGAGCTGAAAGATCCTGACGCGCTCCACGATCCGCCGCGCGAGGCTCACCTCGCCCACATCGAACGAGACCATGCCGCCGAATCCGCACATTTGCCGCTTGGCCAGCTCGTGTTGCGGGTGGTCGACCAGCCCCGGGTAATAGAGCCGCTTGACCAGCTTGTGGTCCTTGAGCCAGTCGGCGACCCGGCGCCCGTTCGCGTCGTGCTGCCGCATGCGGAGCGGCAGGGTCTTGGTACCCCGGAGGGCGAGCCAGCAGTCGAGCGGGCCAGGCACCGCGCCGCTCGCATTCTGAATGAAGCCGAGCCGCTCGGCGATGTCGTCGCGGCTGGTGACCAGCATGCCGCCGACCATATCGCTGTGGCCGTTCAGATACTTGGTGGTCGAGTGCAGCACCACTTCGCATCCCAGCTCCAGGGGCCGCTGGAAGACCGGCGTCGCGAAGGTGTTGTCCACGGCGACGAGGATGCCGCGGCTCGCGGCGAGATCCGCGACCGCCCGGAGATCGGTGAGGAACATCATCGGGTTGGTCGGGGTCTCGCAGTAGATGAGCTTGGTGGCCGGGGTCAGCGCCCGCTCGACGTTCTTGACGTCGCGTGTGTCCACGAAGCTGAACTGGAGGCCATACCCGGCGAAGAGCCTCGTCATCAGCCGGTGGGAGCCGCCGTACAGGTTGTCGCCGGACACCACGTGGTCCCCCGCCGTGAACAGCTTGAGCAGCCCATCGAGCGCCGCGAGCCCCGACGCAAACGCGAAGCCATGGCTCGCGCCTTCGAGTGCGGCGATGTTACGCTCCAGTGCCTCGCGGGTCGGATTCTGGGTGCGGGCGTATTCGTAGCCCTTGTGCTTGCCGAGCCCCTCCTGCCGGTAGGTCGAGGTCTGGTAGATCGGGGTCATCACGGCGCCGGCCAGCAAATCGTCGATCCGGCCGGCGTGGATGGCGCGGGTGGCCAGCGCGTGCTCGGAATCCTGCGGGCGGACCTGGGTCATGGTGGGCTATGGGCTATGGGCATGATGGCTATGGGCTATGGGCTATGAGCTATGGGCTCGTAGAAGATAGCGCATAGCTCATGGCCCATAGCTCATAGCGCTTTGCATGTCGATGCACCACCGCCTAGCTTCCTCCCGTGATCCAGGGCACAACTGATCAAAGCGGGCTTTCGGCGGAAGCACCTCGCGCGCTGGTCGTCGATGACGATCCCCTGGTGCGGAAGACCGTCGTTCGGGTTTTGCGCAGCCTCGGGATGGAAACCTTCGAAGCAGCTGACGGGCGTGCCGCGCTCGACGTGCTTGAGCAGACCGGCGAAGTGCCGCTCGTGGTCAGCGACGTGTACATGCCCCGGATGGAAGGGACCCTGCTCGTCCGGGAAGTCCATAGCCGCTGGCCCGATATCGCGATCGTCATGCTGACTGGCGCGGCCGAGGTCGCAACCGCCGTCGATTGCCTGACCCACGGCGCGGCCGACTACCTTGCCAAGCCGGTCCTGGGAGACGAAGTGCGGGCGCGAGTCGCCAGCGCGCTCGAACGGCGTCGCCTGATCCTCGAGAACCGTTTCCTCCAGGAGAGCTATCAGCAACGGCTCCAAACCTCCATCCGCGAGCTCAACGAGCGCAACAAGGAGCAGTTCGTGGGCCAGATCCAAATGGCGGTCCGGATGCTGGAGAAGAAAGACGTGTACACCCGGGGCCATTCGCAACGGGTGAGCCGCTACGCCGTCAAGACCGCGCTGGTCCTCGGCTTTTCCGGCAACATGCTCGACCAGATCCGGCTGGGTGGGGAGCTGCACGATATCGGCAAGATCGGCACCCGCGACTCAGTGCTGCAGAAGCCGGGTCCCCTGACCGCGATCGAATTCGAGGAAATCAAGAAGCACGTGATCGAGGGCGAGGACATCCTGGAGCCGCTCCGGCGCGACAATCCGCTGGTGCTGCAGATCGTGCGCAGCCACCACGAGCGCCTGGACGGGACGGGATTCCCCGATGGGCTCAAGGGCACAGCCATCCCGATGGTCGCGCGGATCGTCGCCGTGGTAGACGCCTTCGACGCGATGACGACCAACCGGGCTTATCGTACCCCGCGCCCCGCCGGGGAGGCGCTTCAGGAGCTCCTCCGCTTCGCGGGCGTGCAGTTCGATACCGACGTGGTCTCGGCGTTCCACAAAGCGTTTCCGGATCCGGAGCGACTGCCGATCTCAGTGTAGGTGGTAGGTGGCAGGTGGCGGGTGGCAGGGAGGTGGTAGGTGCCACCTGCCACCGGCCACCTGCGACCAGCTAGCTTCATCGCCATGACCCTGATGATCTCGGTCTCCGGCATGCGCGGCATTGTCGGAACCGACCTGACGCCCGAGCTCGTCGCGCGGCAGGCAGCGGCACTGGGGGCCTGGACTCGCGCCGCGGGCAATCCGCGAGTCGTCCTCGGGCGCGACGCGCGCACCAGCGGAGAGATGTTCGCCCATGCCGCGACCGCTGGGCTGCTGTCGGTCGGCTGCGACGTCATCGAGCTCGGGCTGGTTCCGACTCCCACTGTGCAGCTCGCCGTCGTCCACCACAAGGCCGGCGCCGGACTCATTCTCACGGCGAGTCACAATCCGGTCGAGTGGAATGCGCTCAAGCTGGTTGGGCCTGCGGGGATTTTTCTCGACGCCGAAGCGGGCGGGCGGATTCGCGCCCTGGCGGAAGAGGGGCCCAGGCGCAGCGGCTGGGACGGAGTCGGCAGCGTAAGCCAGGACTCCGGGGCGATCGCTCGCCACCTCGAGCAGGTACTCGCCCTGCCTGAGGTAGACACCCCGCTGATCCGGCGCGCCGGCTTCACGGTCGCGCTCGACTGCGTTCGGGGCGCCGGCGGCGCGATCATCCCAGAGCTGCTCGAGCGGCTGGGCTGCACAACCGTGGGCATCCATCTCGAGACCGACGGGCACTTTCCCCACCAGCCCGAACCGATTCCGGAGAACCTCGGCGAGCTCGCCCAGCTCGTGCGGCGCGCGCAGGCGCACGTGGGCATGGCGGTGGACCCCGACGTCGATCGCCTCGCCCTGGTGGACGAGCAGGGCGTGCCGATCGGAGAGGATTACACGCTGGCGTTCGCGGTGCGCGCGGTGCTCGGCAGTGCGGCAGACCACCCCGCCGCCCCTACTGCCGCGCCTGCTGCCGCACCGCCGCACCGCCGCACCGCCGCACCGGTCGTCGTCGCCAACCTCTCCACCAGTCTCGTCGTCGAAGACGCGGCGCGCGAGTGCGGCGCCACGTTCGTGCGTGCGCCCGTCGGCGAAGCCAACGTCGCCAGGGCCATGCTGCAGGAAGCCGCTCCTATCGGAGGAGAAGGCAATGGTGGAGTGATGCTGACGTCGCTTCATCTTGGACGGGATGCACCTCTAGGGGTGGCTTTGATTTTGCAGTACCTTGCGACGCAGGAGCGGCCGGTTTCGAGGTTGGTTGCCGCGGCTCCGCGCTATCGGATCGTAAAGGCTAAGACGAAGCGAGGGGCTGATTTAGCCAAGGCCTATACGGCCCTCAAGGAGCGCTTTCCAGAGGCAGTGGCGGACCAGCAGGATGGGCTTCGGCTGGGATGGGCGGATCGCTGGGTGCACCTCAGGCCTTCCGGGACCGAGCCGGTAATCCGGATGATCGCTGAGGCCCCGACCCAACCTGAAGCCGAAGCGCTGATCGACGCCTGTCGGTCGCTACTTTAGAGGCGAGGTCGTTCGCACCATGTGTGGGATCGTCGGCTACGTCGGACCCAAGCAAGCCTCCCCGATTCTGATCGAGGGGCTGCGCCGCATGGAGTATCGCGGCTACGACTCGGCCGGCGTCGCGGTGATCAACGGCGATGGCATCAAGGTCAGGAAAACCGCCGGCAAGCTCTCCGCCCTCGTCGAAAACCTCCGCGCGGAAACTCCGCAGGGCACCATCGGGGTCGGCCACACGCGCTGGGCCACCCACGGCGCTCCCACGACGCCGAATGCCCATCCCCATCTCGATCAGAGCGGCCGGATCGCCGTCATCCATAACGGGATCATCGAAAACGCCGGCCAGATTCGGAAGGTGCTCGAGCGGCGGGGCCACAGCTTCAGCTCCGACACCGACACCGAAGTGCTGGCGCACCTCATCGGGGCGTACTACGGCGGCAACCTGGAGCGTGCCGTGGAGCAGGCGCTCTGGGATGTCGAGGGCGCCTACGGCATCGCAGTGATCAGCGTCGACGAGCCCGATACGCTGGTGGCCGCGCGCAACGGCTCGCCACTGTTGCTCGGGGTGGGCGACGGGGAGTACTTCGTTGCCTCCGACGCGTCCGCGATCCTGGAGCACACCCGCAGCGTCGTCTACCTGGACGACGGCGAGATGGCGGTGCTCACCCGGGACGGCTACCGGGTGCGCAATCTGACCGAGACCCACGTCGACAAGCCCGTGACGCAGATCGAATGGGACCTGGCCACCATGGAGCGGGGTGGCTACGACCACTTCATGCTGAAGGAGATCTTCGAGCAGCCCGAGAGCCTCACCAATACGCTGCGGGGCCATCTGCTCGAGGAGGAGGGCAGCGCGCGGCTCCGCGGGCTCAACCTGACCGACGAGGAGCTCAAGCGTTTCAACCGGATCGTCATCACCGCCTGCGGAACGTCCTGGCACGCCGGCTTGATCGGCGAGTACATCTTCGAGGAGCTGGCCCGGATCCCCTGCGACGTCGAGTACGCGTCCGAATTCCGCTATCGCAATCCGGTGGTGGATGAGTCCACTCTCGTCATCGCGGTCTCGCAATCCGGGGAGACCGCCGACACGCTCGCCGCCGTGCGAGAGGCCAAGCGCCGGGGCGCCCATGCCATCGGGCTCGTCAACGTGGTGGGCTCCAGCATCGCCCGCGAAGTGCAGGGCGGGCTCTATCTGCGGGCGGGGCCCGAGATTGGCGTCGCCAGCACCAAGGCCTTCAACAGCCAGGTGGCGGCCCTCGCGATGGTAGCGCTCCGGCTCGGGCGGCTGCGTCATCTGAGTGTGTTGCAGGGCCGCGCGTTCATCAGCGCGTTGCAGGCGCTGCCCGATCAGCTCCGTGAGCTGCTGGCTCGCGCCCCCGACGTGGAAAAACTCGCCGACCGGTTCGCCGGCGCGCACAACGCGCTCTATCTGG
This sequence comes from Gemmatimonadales bacterium, assembly GCA_036002045.1. Lineage (GTDB taxonomy): Bacteria > Gemmatimonadota > Gemmatimonadetes > Gemmatimonadales > GWC2-71-9 > JABFSM01. Next base: position 29,002 of record DASYTT010000033.1, on the reverse strand, counting down.
GGCGCGGCGTGAACTTCCCGGTGGCGCTCGAGGGGGCCCTCAAGCTCAAGGAGATCAGCTATGTCCACGCCGAAGGCTATCCGGCGGCGGAGATGAAGCACGGCCCCATTGCCTTGATCGATGCGGACATGCCGGTCGTTTTCATCGCGCCGCAGGACGGCGTGCACAGCAAGATCGTGAGCAATGTCGAGGAGGTAAAAGCCCGCGGCGGTCGCGTCATCGCCATCGTGACCGAGGGCGACCGCGAAATGGCGCGGCTGGCCGACGCGAGCTTCCCGATTCCGCAGACCCACGATCTGCTGACCCCGATCCTTGCGAGCGTACCGCTCCAGCTCTTCGCGTATTACGTGGCCGTCCGGCGGGGGTGCAACGTGGACCAGCCGCGTAACCTGGCCAAGTCGGTGACTGTAGAGTAACCAGGAGTCAGGAATCAGGGGTCAGGGAGGCGGCTGGCAGCCGCCTTTTTCTTTTGGAGCGGTGGCCGTAGCTTGTTCGACTCCTGACCCCTGACTCCGGCTTCCTGCTTCCTATGAAAATCGTCCTCCAACGCGTTCGTCGGGCTTCGGTGTCGATCGAGGGACGCTGCGTCGCGCAGATCGGCGTAGGCTACTGCCTGCTTACCGGCTTCACCCACAGCGATACCCCGGCCCAGGTGGAGTGGATGGCTGAGAAGGTGGCGGGGCTCCGGATCTTCGGGGATGCGGAGGGCAAGCTGAATCTTGCGCTGGCCGATGTGGGCGGCGCGGTCCTGGTGGTGAGCCAGTTCACCCTCTACGGCGACTCGGCGAAGGGACGGCGCCCTTCCTTCATCGACGCGGCGCGCCCCGAGACGGCCATTCCGCTCTACGAGCGCTTCTGCGCGGAGCTTCGCGCCAGAGGTCTCTCGGTCGAGACCGGCGAGTTCGGCGCGATGATGCAGGTCGAGCTCGTGAACGATGGGCCGGTGACCCTGGTGCTCGAGCGGTCCGCCTGAGCATCCACCCGCTGGTTCTCGCCTCCGGCTCGCCGCGCCGCCGCCAGCTCCTGGAGATGCTGGGCCTGCCGTTCGTGGTCGCCCGGCCGGACGTGCAGGAGCTGCGCTTGCCGCAGGAGCGCCCCGCCGCCTATGCCCGCCGGCTGGCGCGCGACAAAGCGCGCGTCATCCCGGGCGCCTGGGTGCTGGGAGCCGATACGATCGTGGTGCTGGGCGACGAGGTGCTCGAGAAACCGGTCGACGCGGATGACGCGTTCCGCATGCTGCGGCTGCTGCGCGGGACGCGTCACGAGGTGATCACCGCCATCTGTCTCCTGGCAGACGGCGTCGCGCACGAGGCGTCGGACACGACCGCGGTCTACTTTCGGGACGTCGACGACACGTTCCTGCGGGCCTATGTGGCGACTGGTGAACCGCTCGACAAAGCTGGAGCCTATGGAATCCAGGGTTACGGGGCTGCGCTGGTCGAACGCATCGAAGGGGACTTTTTCAGCGTGATGGGACTGCCGGTGCGGCTGGTGCTCGACCTGCTGGCGCGAGCGGGTTGGGAGTATCGCTTTGAAAACGTGAACAGTGACCGTGAACAGTGAACCGTGAACAGGACCTACCTTGCAAGGAGAGTTTCCCTTGCGGCCGGTTCACAGTTCACGGTTCACGGTTCACGGTTCACTGCTCTTCGCAACAGAATCCTCCCGCCGCCGCCGCGCGTCCGCGCTGTCGCTCATCCGCAGCGCGCTGCCGATCCCCGTCGCACCGGGCAGTCCGGACTTTGCCAGCGCACTTTCCCGCGCCCGGGCAGCAAGCGGCCTCTGCTCCGGCTGCTTGCCGCACGCTCCCGCCAACAGGCAGACGCTCGCCAGCAGGCCCGTTAACTGTTCACGGTTCACTATTCACCGTTCACTGTTCACTGTTCCCTGTTGTGATCCGGTATGCCTCCACGGGCGCCTCGCGTCCCCGGAGCGCCAGCGCTTCCACCGCGGCAGCCGGCAGCTCTCCGTGGAGCCTCGCGTGCAGACTCCCACTGAGCACGATCTCTCCCGCCCCCGCTGCTTCGCACAGTCGAGCAGCCACATTGACGACGTCGCCGATCACGGTGTACTCCAGCCGTCGCGGGCTCCCGATCGTGCCGGCGAACGCCTCTCCGTGGTGCAAGCCGATCCCGATGTCCAGCGCCGGCCGTCGCGCCTCCGCCCACCGCGCATTGAGGAGAGTCAGCTCAGCCTGCATGGCGCGTGCCGCCGCCAGGGCCCGGTCGGCGGCGTCCTCCAGCGGAAGCGGCGCTCCCCACATCGCGAGCAGCGCATCGCCGATGAATTTGTCCAGGGTGCCGCCGTGCTCGAACACCAGCTCCACCATCGCCGCGAAGTACTCGGAAAGCTGCTCGGCCACGGCCTCGGGAGGCAGGCTTTCGGCGAGACCGGTAAAACCCCGTACGTCGCTGTAAAGCACCGTGACGGCTCGGCGCTCGCCGCCGGGCCGGACGCCGCTCCGCTGTGCCGCGATCCGCGCGGCGATTCCTGGCGCGAAGAAGCGCTCGAAATTCGCCCGCGCCACCGCCTCGCGGCGAGCCGTGTCGGCAAGATGGGCCTTGGCGATGCTGACGGCGGCAAGCCCCCCGAACGCGAAGCAGAGCGCCGCATCGCTTTCCGAAAAGACGGTCGTCTCGCTCAGGGAGTCGAGGTACAGCACGCCGAGGACCCGTTCCTCATCAAGCAGCAGCGGCACACACAGGGCGGCGCCGACCTGCCCGCGCACCACCGAGCCGCTCTGGAATCGGGCATCGGCACGCGCGCTCTTCGTGGTGATGGGGTTTTTCTCCAGGACAGCGCGCTGCACGATGCTCTGCGGCACCAGGACGGCGGCGGTACCTATCCGGTTGCGCGAGTGCGCCACGCGCAGCCCGCCTTCCTCTCCCTCGGCCAGCAGCAGCGCGACGCGGTCCGCCGGCAACAGCGCCGCGGCCTCTTCCACCACCGTCGCGAGCAGCTGCTCGAGCTCGATTTCCCCCGAGAGCCGGCGGGCCAGCTCGACCAGCCGGGCGAGCCGTTCGGCCTGCAGCCGCGCGAGCGCGGCGCCGCTGGAACGGACCGGGATCGCGCGCACGACGGTCCCCGGCGGAAGCTCAGCCGGCGCGCGCTCGCCTGGAGGCATGCCCTGCTGCGGCGGGCGCGGCCGGGCTGGGTCGGCCGGGCGCACCCGGAAGGCCAGCCGCCCGAACGTCACCACATCGTCCACCGCCAGCCGCGCGTGGGCCACTCGCACACTGTTAACCCGCACCCCATTGCTGCTCCCGAGATCGCGCACTGAGATCCCGGCGGGATCGGCGGACAGCTCCGCGTGCTGGCGGGAAATGGTGTCATCCTCGAGGCGAATCTGGCAGCCGGCGCCCCGCCCCAGCACCGACACGCCGTCAGGCAGCACGTGCGACTGGTCACCCGGGTCCGCCACGAGCTGCCAGTGGGCCATGCGGCTCAGCGCGGCGCCGCGACGAGGTAGCGACCCGGTCCCGGCAGCGCGGCGCTCAGCATGTCGGAGCCGGGTCGCCGGGTCGGAAGGAAGCTCACCTGGCCGTTCGCGTCTACCCGGCCGATCGCGAGCTCACGTTCGAAGTAGATGTCGCTGCCGTAGCGTTCCCGCGCGCCCGCGGGCGCCACGAAGTGCGACCCGTAACTGAAGAGGATGGAGCCGCCGCTTCCCACCGTCCCCCCCTCTACCTCGACGTCGAGGCCGTACTCTCCGGGCCGCGGGTGAATCGTCAGGCCGACGGCAGGCGTGTTGCCGGGGGCCTGCAGCGTTGAATCGCCGAGCTCGATCCGCGCGAAGAGGCCGAAGTCCGGCGCCGAGCGGCGCAGCACGATCGCCCGCGGCTCACCCGGCGCGAGGCTGAGCGCGGTGTCCTCGGGCTGCGCGCCGGCCGCTTCGAGCACGAATACCTCCGCCAATGGTCGAGGCGGCAGCGGCTTCGGCTCCGGCGGGCCTCCGCTTGCTGCCTCGCTCACGTGCGGCGGTCCGCACGCCTGGAGCAGCATGGCGAGCGCGCTTGCTCCGATGCGGCCGGTCCTGCTTATTGCTGCTAGCCCGATGTCTCGCGCCTTCGCCACTCTGCTCCTCCTGCTCCTGCCGGGACGGCTCCTGGCCCAGACCTGGAACGATCCGGAGGTCGCCCAGCTGATCCGGCGTGCGATCCTGCTCCGGGAGACGCCGTCCTCCGACACCGCGCTGCGCTCCTACCGGGCCGCCGCGCACGGGTTCGTGTTCTATCTGGTTCAGTCCGGCCCGGGGTTTCCCGATCCCCCGCGGCTCGCCAAAGCGGATGAGCTCGACGTCGAAGTGTATTGGGAGGCGCCGAACCTGAGCAAGCAGCGCATCACCGCCTGGCGCGACGGCAGCTTCCTCCCGATCCAGGTGCGCTACCATCGCGATCATCTGGGGGTCGTCACCAACAACTTCGGCCCGCTCATCCGGATCGGTGAGGGGGATGAGGTGCGGGATGCCATTCATCCGCTCTCGCTCGAAGGGTTGAACGAGTACGACTTTGCGGTCCAGGACACCCTCTTCCTGCGAACCTCCAACGGCCTGCTGGAGGTGCTCACCGTCCGGGTGCGGCCGCGGGATCCGGCCCGGCCGCTGGTGCTCGGCGTGCTCTACCTCGAGCGGCGTACCGCGGCGCTGGTGCGGTTCGAGTTCAGCTTTACGCCCGCCTCCTACCGCGATGAGGAGGTCGAGGATATCAGCGTGGTGCTCGAGCAGTCGCTCTTCGAGGGCAAATGGTGGCTGCCGTACGCCCAGAAGATCGAGATTCGCCGGCGCTCTTCGGCTTTCGAGTTCCCCATCCGGACCATCATTCAAGGCCACTGGGAAATCGGCGACTACGAGTTCGGGGTGGCGTTTCCGGTCGAGCTCCGCGCCAGTCCGGAGTACGGAGGCCTGAGCGCCCCGCTGCCAGACTCGACCAAATGGACGACCTCGCTCCGCGCGGCAGTGGATTCCGCCGATCCGTTCGACCGGCGGCAATTCGACGAGCTCAAGCTGCGTGCGCAGGAGCTGGCATCGCGCCAGCTGCTGGAGGGATTACCGCGCCGCCGCTTCGGCGCCGCCTCGCTGAGCGATCTGGTGCATGTCAACCGGGTGCAGGGGCTCGCGTTCGGCTTTGGCCTGGGTTTTCGCTTCGACGGCGGCTATGCGCTGCGCGGCTCGCTCGGCTATGGGCTTTCGGACCATCGGGTCACGGCCGGCATCGGCGGCAGCCTCACCCGCGGCCCAACGGAGTGGAAGTTCGATGGCCGCAGAGTGATTCGCGACATCGGCGACGAGCCGGTCGTGAGCGGGGTGATCAACTCCTTGAACTCCCAGGAGTCTGCCAAGGACCTCGGCAGCTATCTGCTGGGAGAAGAGGTTGGCGTCGGCGTGCTGCACCGCATCGATCCGCGCTGGACCGTCGAGCTCGCCACCCGGTTGGAGCACACCAGCTCCGTGGAGACCACGGCCAAGCCCCTGCGCAATTCCTACATCGAGAACCCCGCCCTCGGCAGCGGGACCTATGCGCTCGGGCGCCTGCTGCTCTCGCTCGCGGCGCGCGGCGCGCTGGACCGCTCCGACCTCAAGGTCCAGCTCGGGCTCGAGGGCGGGACTGGGAAGACCGACTATTTGCGCGCGAGCTTCCGCTCCGATGGCAGGGTACCGATTCCGCTGGGTCACCTGCGCCTGCGCACGGTCGCCGGTCTGGCCACCTCGGGACTCCCCAAGGCGCGGAGCTTCACCATTGGGGGCCGCGGCACGCTGCCCGGAGAGGCTTTCCGGGCCTACGGCGGTCGCCGGATCTTCGCTGCTCAGGTGGAATGGCGCATTCCCGTGCCGGTCCCAGCCATCGGGCTCGGACCGTTCGCCACCACGGGAAATCGCGCCACGCTGGCGCCGCTCTTCGGCATCGGTTGGGCGGGGGGCGCGATCGAGGGGTTGCCCTGGCGAGCCAGCGAGGGACCCCGGCCGGTCTTCGGGGTCGCCGCGGAATTCCTGCAGGGACTGATTCGAATTGAGGCGGCCCGCCGGACGCGCTTCTTCCCGGGTGAAGAGCGCACGAAATTCCTTCTGTTCACCATCGATGTCAGCCCGGAGTGGTGGCCAATACTCTAGGGACTAGGAGGTTAGGAGGTTAGGAGGCTAGGAGAGCGGGAGGTAGGGAGCTGGGGGCTGGTCCGGCTAGATTTATCCTTAGACCCTAGCTTCCTAGCTCCCTAGCTCCCTATCTCCTAGCCCCATGGCCTTCACCGACGAGTGGCTGGTCCCGACCGTCTCCCCGCTCGTCACCGAGCAGCAGCTCGCCATGTTGCGCCGGGATGCGGGTAATGCGGCGTCCCTGTGGGAGGCGCTGGTGGATCGCCGCTTGCTGACGGACGAGCGGATTCTGGAGGCGGTTGCGGCCCGTTTCCGGATGCCGCTGGCCAATCTGCAGCTGCTCGACCACCACGTGCTGGAATCCGTCCCCGAGCAGGTCGCCCGCAAGTATCACATTCTGCCGATCCGCACCACCGATTCCTATCTCGAGATCGCCACGGCCAATCCATTCGACATGGATGCCGAGAAGATGCTGGCCTTCGCGACCGGACGCGAAGTGCGGCTCTCCCTGCTCTCGCCGAGCCGGATCCGGGAAAAGCTCGACGAGCTGTACCGTCCCGACGACGTCGTCTCCAAGCTGGTCTCGGGCATCACCGAGGCGCACGAAGTCACCCAGCTCAGCGACGAGCCGGACGAGTACAAGGCGAGCGCCGAAGAGGCCCAGGCGCGCCCCATCATTAAGCTGGTCGACACCCTGATCGCCGACGGCATCACCTGCCGGGCCAGCGACATCCACGTGGAGCCCGCCGAGGGCGGCGTGGTGGTTCGCTACCGTATCGATGGCGTGCTGCGCCAGGTCATGAAGATCCCCCGCTCCGCCGGATTGCCGCTGGTCTCCCGCATCAAGATCATGTCCGGGATGGACATCGCGGATCGGCTGCGGCCGCAGGACGGCCGCTGCCGCGTGGCGGTGAACGGAAATCCCGTCGACCTGCGGGTCTCGACGCTGCCGGCCTCGCTGGGCGAGAAGGCGGTGATCCGGATCCTCAACGCCAAGGCGACGGTTCTGTCGCTGGACGCGCTGGGATTCCTCGAGGAGGAACGCAACATCGTCGCCAAGCTGCTCGACAACAAGGAGGGCATCATCCTGGTCACCGGTCCGACCGGGTCGGGGAAGACCACCTCGTTGTACGCCGCGCTCCGGCAAGTGCAGGGCGAGGGCGTCAACATCGTGACGGTCGAGGATCCGGTGGAATACCGGCTGGGCTCCAACATCGTGCAAGTACAGGTGCACGAGAAGGCGGGGCTCACCTTTGCGACGGCGCTCCGCTCCATCCTGCGGCAGGACCCGGACGTAGTCCTGGTCGGCGAAATCCGCGACACGGAGACGGCGCAGATCGCGGTGCAGGCATCGCTGACGGGCCACTTGGTGCTCTCGACGCTGCATACCAACGACGCGCCCAATACCGTCACCCGCCTGGTCGACATGGGGATGGAGGCGTACAAGATCGCCTCCGCGCTGCGGGGAGTCGTCGCCCAGCGGCTGCTGCGGCGGCTCTGTCCCCACTGCCGCACCCCGCAAAGCGACGCGCTCCCGCCGAGGGTGATTCCGTTCGTGCCCGCGGACGCGCCGCTCTATCAGGCGGTCGGGTGCGGCGAGTGCGCGCAGACCGGCTATCGCGGCCGCTTTGCCATTCTCGAGATTCTGGTGATGACCGCCGAGCTCGAGCGGCTGATCGGCCGCGGGGCGACGGCGGACGATATCGCGGTGGCCGCGCGCGCGGGCGGCATGCGCATGCTCTTCGACAGCGGGCTCCGCCACGTGCTGCTCGGCGAGACCTCGATCGAGGAGCTCTTGCGGGTGACCGAGCCGCCGCGCGAGGATGGCGACGGGAAACCGAAGCCCGCGCCGGAGCCCGAGCGTCCGGTCGTGGAACGGCGCCTCCCGGCCAGCCTGGCGTCGTCCGGCAGCGCTCCCGGCCGCATCTCGGCGCCGCACTTCGAGCTGTCGGCGGCGTTCGAGCTGCTGGATGACCTGCCCCCGGTCGCCACCGAGCTCACGCGGAAAGGCGCGATGGTGCTGCTGGTGGACGACGAAGACCAGCTCCGCCGGGTCATGCGCGACCTGCTGCAGCGGCAGGGGTACACGGTCGTGGAAGCGCGCGATGGCGCCCAGGCGCTCGAGGAAGTGGACCGCCACGCTCCCGACATCGTGATCCTCGATCTCAACCTGCCCGGCGTGGATGGCTATTCGGTGCTGTCTCAGCTGCGCTCCCGCCACGCCACCCGGCAGCTTCCGGTCATCGTGCTTACCGCCAAGGGCGATGAGGACAATGAAGTCAGGGTGTTGCAACTCGGCGCCGACGACTTCCTCACTAAGCCCTTCCGGGCCAAGGCCCTGGCGGCCCGGCTCGAGAGCGCGTTGAGCAGAAGGCGAGTATGAGCGCGGCAGCGTTGCGCGTCGCGTACATCGACCTCCTCGTGCTGCGCGGTGCAGCAGAAGAGCTCGAGGTGCTCTGTCTACGGCGGGGCCCCGAGGGTCGCTCCCCAGGATCGTGGGAGGCCGTCCACGGCCATATCGATCCGGGCGAAACGCCGGTGGCGGCCGCGCTGCGCGAGATCCACGAAGAGACCGGCCTCAAGCCCGAGCGGCTTTACAGCCTGAGCCGGGCCGAGGCGTTCTACCGGCACAGTGAGAATGAAGTGGTGCTCATCCCCGTCTTTGCCGCGTTCGTCCCTCGCAATGCGAAGGTCAAGCTGAGCAAGGAGCACGACGAGTACGATTGGCTGCGCTCTCAGGCGGCTCGCGTTCGGATGAGCTGGCCCCGGCTCCGGCGGGAAATCGGCTACGCCATCAGGCTGGTTGGGCTGGGCAATGCGGGCACGCTGGAGGACGTGCTGCGGATTCCGCTCCCGTAGTCTTCCGACCTTCCGACTTCGTTCATTCCCCGTTAGGCACTCGCTCTGTCTCGTGGGCTTCCGGCGGGGGGAGCGAAAGCTCGAGGCTGCTACTTCTCCACCTTGGTCGAATCCGGGAATCCGATCAAGTAAATCACCCGCCACTGGCCGACCGAGTCCTTGCTGAACGCGACGAGATAGCGGCCCCACGCGTGCGCCTTGGTGCCCATCGAGTCGGTCATCTCGTGATAGGTACCGAGCTCGGAGGCGTCGGTGTTGGTACGGGCCTCCATCCCGATCGGCATGATTTCCAGCCCCGTGTACTTCCGCAGCGAGTCGGCTCGAAAGGCCGCTTCGATGCTGGCCCGGCCCCGGAGGCGTGGCACGCCAAACAGATCGACCCCGGCATCCTCCGCATAGAGCGCGGCCAGCGCAGCGGGGTCATTGGCGGTCCGCGCGGCGATGTAGCGGCCGCGGAGCGCTTCGAGCTCGGTCTTGACGGCGGCGGTGTCGACCGTGGCCATGGTGCCGGACTCCGCCGGCTTCGGGGTGCAGGCGGCGGCCACGAGGAGAGCGGCGAGCGGGAAAGTCGCGCGTCGGAGCATTGGTAGGTTCCTCACTTCTTGACTGTGACGGTGGAATCCGCGAAAGCCATGAGATACTGGACCCGCCATTGTCCGTCCGCGTCTTTGGCGACGGCCGCGGCGTAGCGTCCGTAGTCGACCATCGGCTTGCGGTCCAACGTGTACGCTTCGGTGTAATTGCCCGTTTCGTAGGCGAGCTCGTTGCTGATGGCCTCGGTCATCTCGGGGGTGATCACCAGCGAAGTGATATCCATGCTCTTCAGGGCCGTCTCCGCCATGGTGCGGAAGCTCGCGCGTCCCATGATGGGGGGCATCCCGCGCAGGTCGAGCCGGGCGCTGTCGGTCACCAGGGCGACGACCGCGTCGACGTTCCCGGAGGTATCGGCCGTCACCCAACGGGACCACACCTCGGCGACGGCGGCTTTGACGGCCGCGGAATCCACCATGGGCATAGCGGCGGTCTGCTCCGCCGGCTTGGCGCAGGCCGCAATGGCGAGCGCGAGCGCCAGGGTCGAAAGGGTGTGACGGGCGGACATGCGAAAAGCCTCCGTGAGGGGTCGGATGGCCTGACCGGATAAGTCTAAGGGGAGCAATAGACTACGCTCGAAGGCGGGGTTGCGCTAGGGTGAGTGGGGAGATGAGAGTGGATCTCACCTCCCCCTGTGTAGTAGGTCTCAGGTCACTTGGCAGCAACCACTGGGGCACCGCATCCAGATTCCTTCATCATACGGGTCCCACCACCAGCGCGCATTACCCGGGATGGGGAAGTTCGGATGTAGGTGGCGGATGACACAGCGGTACTTGGTCGTCGAGCCGCTTGCTGAGACGATCTTCGCGAACCAGAAATCCGTAGTTCCAGCCGGGCAGGTAGGAACTGTCTCGGTGTCGGGAATGCAATGCGAGGACAGGCCTTTGCAAAGGTAAACCTTGTTGGTGCTGTCCTTAGCGGGGGGCTCCAAGCCGAACTTCGAATAATACTGCGGAATCTTGTCTTGGAGTTTGATTTCGGCGCTGAGCAGGTATACCGAGGCGGCGTTCTCATAATCGGTCTCGGTACGCTCGTTCAGGTCGGGGTGAGGAAATACGGTGCCGAAGACCCCGCTGGGTTCGATAGGACTCCCTTGAGCTGGGATCACTCCCAGGATCTGCTCGTCGTACCAGGTTCGTATCTTCCAGACCCGGCGTGCCTTGCGTCCCACTGCAGCAGGACGATCATGCCGAAACGAAGAATTCGCCCCTTGGTGCCCATAAAGACAGTAGGCGCTCCCGCACGGTAATCCGATGAATGGGAACCTCTGATTCCCTCTGTCGTCCCAATCCCAACGTGCCGAGGGCGAGAAATCCGTCTTGTCGAAGGGGGTGGTCTCCGGCTCCTCGCTGACAAATAGACGTTTGTCTGATTGGACAGCGACCCGCTTCTCACAGTCCGTGCCATCGGCCGCGGTGCGCATGAACGCTCTGGGATTCTGGTTCTGGGTGTAGAGATAGAGACAGTTCAAGCCCTGTTCGATCCAGAGCTTCTGGTAGGGGCCGTCGCTCACGATAGTCGCCACCGCGACGGCCTTGAGCGGATCACTTCCATTCTCCAGTTGCCGTGCAGTCTCTAGGAGGTCCACGACCTGCGAATCGGCATAGATCGCCGCCGTCGGGCCATATTCCTGGCGATTCTGCGTGAGCAGTTTCTGGCAATCGTGGAACTCCGGAATCTGAGTGAACACGCCTGGAAGCGCCAAAGTTGCGCGTCGGGTCCAAAACATTCCGGCCCTGGATGGAATCCAGACCGAGTCATGCTGCGGGCAGACTGTCACCCTAGTTTCCTGTGGCACCGAGTAGTACCCCTCCGGCGGTACCGCGACATCCGGTTGGCACGCGCTCAGCAGCAGCCCGCAAGCCATCACGCATCCACCCCAGAGTCCACGCGTCATCGTCATGTCCCTCTCCTCTCTTGGCCGCCTACCCGGTTAGGCGAGCCATCCGTTGGACTACGGGCTGCAGGAATGGATCGGCGCCCGCCCATAACACCACGACGGGCCGGGCCCATTTCGCGGCGGTAGAGCGGTCGCCCAAACGGTCTGCCAATTCCGCGCGCAGTGCCATTGCGCGCACCAGGGATGCAGCGCCACTGACCCACGCGAGGCTCTGCGGCGCCACTCGGCGCAAAGCACCAAGCGTCGGGTCCAGCCATTCAGCAGCTGCTCGGTCATCTCCGAGCAGGACGAGAAGCCGTGCCTCCCCGTAGAGCGCGTCGACGATAATCTCCTCAGGAGCGAGCGTCCGACGCTGAGACCGCCAGTCATCCAGAGCAGCTCGGACCACTAACCACTGTCGCGCACGTGCCGCGAGCTGCGCATGAAGCAGGGGATTGACGACGCCCGGCATTTGAGCCAGCGATGATAGGACGACATCCGGATAAGCAAGCGTCGCAGCGCGGGACAACCAGGCCTTCCGGGCGGTCGCTTGTTCCCCGGAAGTGAGTCCCCCGCGAATGCCATTTTCCACGCGGGTTTCGAGACTTCGCAGCGTATCCGCTGGTCCTCCAAAGGACGCGTAGGTTACGAGCGCCTGCCCCGCTCTGGCTAACGGCCTTGGAACCGGGATGCTTCCGCGCTCAGCGGCTAGGCCGCTAAGCTCGGCGCTGAGTTGAACTCGGCCCATTAGCGCCGCCACGGGGGCCAGTAGATCTGGATCGGTACCCGCAGAAGTCCAGGTAGCGCTCAGCAGTGAATCCGCCAAAGCGCGAACCGCCATGAGGCCTACTGGATTGTCGGGTGCAGCGAGTTTCAGACGGAACCAGAGCTCGGCAACTGCGACGCGCTGCCGCTCATCTCCCGTTAGCGCTAGTTGACGAGCACGCCGCAACGTCTCCAAAGCCGAAGGGTCTCCAAGCAGCTCGAGCGAAACGGCGAGGGCCTCGTGCGCGTCGGCGCTGCGAGGAAAGGCTGCGGTCCAAGCAGTCGCTATGTCGCGAAAAAGCTGCCTCTGGTGCACCATCGCTTCCTGCCAGGAAGCAGGCACCACACCTGGTCTTCCGGCTTCCATATCTCCCGCCGGCAAAGGGTGAAACACCAGCGTGTCACCTTCCCAGGCGGGGTAGGCTACGAAGAATCCCGTATCAGGAGGGACTGCATGCCCGCCCCTGAGTCGATCACTCGAGGTAAACAGCAGATCCTGAACTCGCGCATAGGAGCCGCTTCGGAAGGCCCGATGCACTGAGGGTAGCAGTTCAAATGCGCGCTGATAGGCTCGGACTGCCTCCTGATAGCTGGTCCGGAATCTCCAGCGCGAGGTCCGCGTATCGCGCACCACGGCAGGATCTTCTCTGAGGCAGGTCGCGAGCCCGTACCAGCCAGCAAAGTCATTGGGCTGGCTCTTGGTCAAACGCCGCCACGCAGGACAGGCCTCCACGTATGCCGCTCGGCTCTGTGCCAGAGCCGCATCAGCCAGCATCTGGTCGCGGGAGGAGAGCCGGTCGCGCCGCGCCGCCGCTTGCTCCGTCGCGAACCTCCACTGAGTCGCGGGGGCACCGTTCCAAGCCCGCACCAATCCGAGCCATAGCCCGGCCTGGGCGTAGTCCTGATCGAGACCGAGCGCCTCGGCGAACGCTGTATCAGCGCGAGCCAAATCCCACTCGTTGATCGCTGCCTGCCCGCGGGCGTAGGCGAGCCGAGCTGGCAACGAGGTGGTTCCAACCGAAACATCACCCCGCACCCTCGGGAGGCTGCCACGGAACAGCAATTGATCGACCAGATCGGCCACCGCTGAATCCGCACGCTCGAGATTGGCTGCCACTCTCGCGGTGCCTTCGTGAAGCATCTTGCTGGTGACCGCATCGTATAGCACCGCATGGATCCGCAGCGAATCCCCGAGCCCCGATACCTCGCCGCGAACAAAACGACCCGCCCCAAGCGTTCGGGCAATTCCGATCGCCTCCGCTGTGGTCAGGGTACCGGGACGCCGCCGGGCTACCATGTCGGAAACCTGGAACCGGTCAACCAGGCTGATGCCCTTCCAGCGGGCGAGGGCATCCTGCACCAACTGCTCCACCGAGAGGTTTGAGACCGCAGGACTGCTTACGTCGAAGGACAGCACGGCGTAGTGGGAAGTGTCCGGCCGGTTCGGCGCGAGTGCCCCCGTTCGCGGACCCACGCTCTTTACGATTGCCACCCCGATCGCGACGGCCGCTACGGCGAACGCTCCGTAGGTCACCAACCTCGCGTTCCGGCGGCTCCGAATCCCTTCGCCAGGTTTTCCCAGCGCCGCCGCAAACTCCTCCGCGCTCTGAAAGCGGTCCGCCGGGGCCTTTTCCAGCGCCCGAGAAATCGCACTCTCCACAAACGCGGGTATCGAGGCCCGTACGGTCCGGATCGGGGGCGGCGGCATGGAGCGATGCCGCATCAGGATCGACCCTGGGTTCGAAGCGGTAAAGGGCGGGGCACCCGCCAGGAGCTCGTAGAGCACGCAACCGAGCGAGTAGATGTCGCTCCGGCCGTCGAGCTCCTCTTCGCCGCTGACTTGCTCGGGCGACATGTAGTCCGGGGTACCCACCGCGAGCCAGGGCTGGGTAGTTGCCGAGCTGCTGCTGGCGCGAGAGATGGCGCGCGCGAGGCCGAAGTCGGCCACCAGGGCATAACCCGCCGAAAGCAGAATGTTCGCCGGCTTGATATCGCGATGGACGACGCCTTGCCCGTGGGCGTACGCCAGCGCGGCGCATACCTCCCGGGTGATCCGCAGCGCCTCCTCGACTGAGAGCTGCCTTTCCCGGACGACCTTCTCGTGCAAGGACTCGCCCGCCACGTAGGGCATCACATAGTAGAGCAGGCCCTCCGCCTCGCCGGAGTCGTGCAGCGCCAGGATATGGGGATGGTTGAGCCTGGCCGCGATCTGGATTTCCCGCAGGAACCGCTCGGGACCCAGCGCGATCGCGAGCTCCGGGCGCAACACTTTGATGGCGACGGGGCGGTCGTGCTTGAGATCGTGCGCCAGGTACACCTTGGCCATGCCCCCGCTGCCGAGCAGCCGCTCGACGCGATAACGGGCACTGAGAACGGTCCGAAGGGTCTCCAGCGTGTCTGCCGACACAGCGAGAAGTGACCGCCAGGCACCGGATTGGTCAAGTGGGGCGGGCTAACGACCGAACGGCGTCCTCAAGGAGGCGTCGATCCGCCGGGGCCGCGCGGTGACCGGATCCAGGGCGACATAGACACTGCGGCACTGCGCCAGCAGCTTGTCGTCACTGACCCGGCGGACTTCGGTGTGCCGCTCCCAGGTGGCCGCCGTGGCCTCCCCGACCCGGGTCCGCACCACCAGCTGTTCACCTGCAAAAGCCTGCGCCTTGTAGTCGATCTCGTGGCGGATCACCACCCAGTGCACGGCGGCGCGCGTGGCCGCATCGGCCACGCACTCCCAGTGTGCCGTCGCGGCCTGCTGCATCCAGCGCAGATAGACCACGTTGTTGACGTGGCCCAGGTCGTCGATGTCCTCGGGCCCCACGAGGATGTTTACCTCGAATGAGTTCATGCCCTCTTTCCTCTCACCTCTCACTTCTCACCTCTCACCGCTTCGAGAATGCTGTCACGTAAATCGGAGATGCCCAGCCCCGTCGTACTGCTGGTGAGCAGAAGGTCTCCAGCAGGCATGCCGAGCTCCCGCCCGCGCTGCCGCAGCGCCTTGGCCCGCTCGGCGGCGCTCAGCTTGTCCGCCTTGGTCAGGACCGCCAGCACCGGCCGTGCCGCCGCGACCAGGAGCTCCTGAATCGCCAGGTCGTCCCGTGACGGCGGGTGCCGCGCATCGAGCAGCCAGACCACGCCGGTCAGGGATGCCCGGCGGGAGACCACCGCCTCGAGCAGCTGGCGGAACCCCGCCCGGGCCGCCTTGGAGCGCTGGGCGAAGCCGTAGCCCGGCAGGTCGAGAAAGTAACCCGCAGGCAGCCGGTAGACGTTGAGCAGCTCGGTCTTGCCAGGCGCCGCACTGACCCTCGCAAGCGCTTTCCGGCCCACCAGCGCGTTCAGCAGGCTGGACTTGCCGACGTTGGAGCGGCCCACGAACGCGATTTCAGGGAGCTTGGGGTCGAGCGGCTGGAGCGGATCGGGGAAGCTGCCGACGAACTCGATCGGCAGCACTCCCCCGGGCAGCCTCACGCTTCGCGGATCTGGCGGGGGCGCTCGGTCACCACCATCGGCGGCTTCGCGTCGGTGATGCACTCGGGGGTGACCACCACCTCGCGCACGTCGTCGCGGGAGGGCAGGTCGAACATGAGATCCGTCATCACGGTCTCGAGAATGGCCCTGAGCCCACGGGCGCCGGTCGAGCGCTTGAGCGCCTTGCGCGCCACCGCGCGCAGCGCTTCGGCGTCGAAGGTGAGGCCCACGTTCTCGAGCTCGAAGAGCTTCTGGTACTGCTTGGTGATGGCGTTTTTCGGCTCGATCAGGATGCGGACCAGCGAGTCCTCGTCCAGCGATTCGAGCGGCACCACGACGGGCAGCCGGCCCACCAGCTCGGGGATCATCCCGAAGCGGAGCAGGTCGTCGGGCTCGGCGTGGCAGAAGGGATTCTTCTTGTCGAGCTCGGGCGCCTTGTCCCGCTCCGTGGCGGCCGCGAAGCCGATCTGCTGCCGCCCCAGCCGCCCTTCGATGATCTTCTCCAGCCCGTCGAACGCGCCGCCGCAGATGAAGAGAATGTCCTTGGTGTTGATCTGGATGTATTCCTGCTGCGGGTGCTTGCGGCCGCCTTGCGGAGGCACCGAAGCAACGGTGCCTTCCAGGATCTTGAGCAGCGCCTGCTGGACGCCCTCGCCGGACACGTCGCGGGTGATGCTGGGGTTTTCCGATTTGCGCGCGATCTTGTCGATCTCGTCGATGTAGACGATGCCGCGCTCGCACTCCGAGACGTTGAACTCCCCCGCCTGCAGCAGGCGGACCAGGATGTTCTCCACATCCTCCCCCACGTAGCCCGCTTCCGTCAGGGTCGTGGCGTCCGCGATGGTGAACGGCACATCGAGGATGCGGGCGAGGGTCTGCGCCAGCAGCGTTTTGCCGACGCCGGTGGGGCCGAGCAGCAGAATGTTCGACTTGTCGAGCTCCACGCCCGTCGCATCCCGGCCGGTGGCCGAGTTGATCCGCTTGTAGTGATTGTAGACGGCGACGGCGAGGGTGCGCTTGGCGCGCTCCTGCCCGATGACGTACTGATCGAGGACTTCCTTGATTTCCGAGGGGGTGGGAACCTGGGTGATGTTGTCGACGACTTCGCGCTCTTCGTCCTCCGCCAGGATCTCGTTGCAGAGCGTGATGCACTCATTGCAAATGTAGACCGACGGTCCGGAGATGAACTTCCGGACCGAGTCTTTCGACTTCCCGCAGAATGAGCAGCGCAGATGTTTGTCGTTTGACATCAGCTATGGGCTATTGGCTATGGGCTATTGGCGAAAGCTGGACCCCCGGGGGGAGGGGGTCAAGTG
The DNA here is from genome assembly GCA_036002045.1 of Gemmatimonadales bacterium. Taxonomy (GTDB): domain Bacteria; phylum Gemmatimonadota; class Gemmatimonadetes; order Gemmatimonadales; family GWC2-71-9; genus JABFSM01. The sequence continues at coordinate 12,039 of DASYTT010000033.1, read as the reverse complement.
GTCACCAATTCGGGACTGCTGGCGGGTGCAGCATGGGGTGCAAAGACCGTATCGATAATGCCGTAGGCCTTCGCTTCATCAGCGCTCATGTAACGGTCGCGGTCCATGTCCTTCTCGATCTGCTCGACCGATTGCCCGGTGTGATAGGCGTACAGCTCGTTCATCTTGGTGCGCAGATAGAGGATCTCCCGCGCCTGGATCTCGATGTCCGACGCGCTGCCCTGGGAGCCTCCCGACGGCTGGTGGATCATGATGCGTGCGTGGGGCAGCGCGCTGCGCTTGCCCTTGCGTCCCGCCGCCAGCAGGAAGGAGCCCATCGACGCGGCCATCCCCATACAGATCGTGTTGATCGGTGCGCGCAGGTGCTGCATGGTGTCGTAGATCGCCATGCCGCTCGACACGATCCCGCCCGGGGAGTTGATGTACATGTAGACGTCTTTCTCGGGGTTGTCGGCGTCGAGAAAGAGCAGCTGGGCGATGATGATGTTCGAGACCTCGTCGTTGATCGGCGCGCCGAGAAAGACGATCCGGTCCATGAGCAGGCGGGAGAAGATGTCATAGGTTCGCTCGCCGCGGCTCGAACGCTCGATGATGTAGGGCGGATAGAGCATGCTGGTCACGAGGCAGCCTCGCTGACGGTGGACTGGGAGAGGAGCCAGGCGAACACCTTCTCCTCGGTGAGCGAACGTTCCAGCTCGGGCAGCCGCTTGGCCTGCTCGAGCGATGCGTAGACCTGCGCCGGCGTGCTCTTGCGCTGCTCGGCGATCCGCGCGATGCGCGCGTCGAGCTCGGCCTCGCTGGGCTTGAGCCCTTCCCGCTCCGCCACGGTGCTCAGCACCAGCTCGCGGCGGACCTGCGCGACCGCGATCGGGCGGAACTCCTGATAAAACGCCTCCGCCTTCTCGTGAGGGACTTCGTAGGCGTGCAGCAGCCCGTGCAGCATGCGGTCCACCATGGAAGGCGGGGCCTCGACCTGGTTGGCCGACACCAGCTCCGCGACGAGCTGCTCCCGCACGGCGGCATCCGCGTCGCGCTCGGCGGCGGCACGGAGATCCTCGCGCACCGCGGCCGTCAGCGCGTCCAGGGTCTCGAAGTCACCCACCTCGCGGGCGAAGGAGTCGTCCAGCGGCGGCAGCTCCTGGCGCTTCACTTCGTGCAGCGTAACCCGCACGGTGCGGGCCTTGCCCCGCCGCTCCGGATCGGGATGGTCGTCGGGAAAGCGGACTTCCGTGTCCAGGGTTTCTCCCGGCAGCAACGTCATGATCTTTTCCTCGAGCGCCGGAATGGCCTGGCCGTCGCCCAGCACCAGCGAGTAGGGCTGCGCCTCCTTGACCTCGCCTTCCTCGATCGGCGCCACCTCCACCCGCACCATCTGTCCCGGCGCCGGTTTCTCGCCTTCCACCGGCAGCCAGGTGGCGCGCTGCTCGCGCAGCCGGCCCAGCTGCTCGGTCACCATGGTATCGGTTACCGCTGCCGGGCTGCGGGTCAGCGTGAAGCCCCCCAGCCGCTCCAGCTTGGGCTCGGGGCGCACTTCGACGAGCAGCTCGAATTCGACCGGCTGGCCTTCCTCGAACTTGAGGTTGCGCACCGAAGGGTCCGCGATCGGCCGCAGCGATTCGGCCGTCTTGGCTTCCTCCCAGCCTTCCCGGATGACTTCCTCGATCACCCACTGGCGGATCTCGTTGCTGAAGCGTCGCCGCACCACGGCGTCGGGGGCCTTGCCCTGCCGGAAGCCGGGGAGGCGCGCGCGTTTCGCGTACTGGCGCACGGCCTTGTCTTCCGCCTCGCGCACCCGCTCGACCGGGATGGTGACCCGGAGCGCTTTGGACGCGGCGTCTTCGGCTGTTTTCGTGACGGTTATGGTGGAGCTCATTGGGTGGGAATATAAGGCTATGGGCTATGAGCTATGAGCTATAGGAAAAGCCCTTCCGGAAGGATTGTTAGCCCATAGCACATAGCTCATAGCCCAAAGCTCTTAGCCGTCTATTTGAACAAGCCGAGCACCCCGCCCGCCATCCCCGCCAGCGCGCGGATGCCGAACTTGGCGGCGCCCGCCAGCAGGGGTACGCCCAGTCCCGCGCCGAGCAGGACCGCATCGATCGTTACCACTCGCTTGGTCCAGGCATCGACCAGGTGACGGCTCTTGCTGAGCGCGAAGGCGACAATTGCGGCGGTGTTGACGAGGACAAAGCAGATAGCCGCCACGCGGAAGACGGTGCTGCTCACGGAATTGAGAAAAGCGATGAGGTTGGTCTCCATGGCAGTCTTCCCCGCAAGAGAGGCTATGGGCTAATGAGCTATGGGCTACTCCGTGCGCGTTCGCGCTCAGCTATCCTCAGGTAGGGCTGTTGACCAATAGCCGATAGCCAATAGCCCATAGCCCATAGCCCATGGCCCATAGCCAACATGCGAACGCCGGGAGTCGAACCCGGACGGGTTGCCCCACAGGATCCTAAGTCCTGCGCGTCTGCCAGTTCCGCCACGTCCGCAAGCCGCAGCTACAATTATTACTTCCCATAGCCAATAGCCAATAGCCGTAGCCCTCACGTTCCCTATGGAAACAACAAAAAGCCCCCCGATTTCTCGGGGGGCTTGGTTTACCTCTCACCTCTTACCTCTCACCGAGTCTCACCCGCTCCACCCGCTGCCCGCCTAGCACGCTGTTGTAAACGAACACGCTCACGATGCCACCCGGTCCGGCCCGGCGCAACGCGCCGCTGAGATCGCCGGCGGAGCGCACCTGCACTCCCTCGACCGAGACGATGATATCGGGCGACTGGCTGTTGTTCGCGCCGAAGAGGATCTCCGCAGCGGGCCCCTCCGGATCCACGTTCTGCACCAGCAGCCCGCGAACCGTAGCGGGCAAGCCGAGCTCGCCGGCCATCGCCGTGGTGAGCGGGCTGACGGACACGCCGAGCGAACGGACCGTCGTGCCGGCAGGCGACTCTCCGCTCTTATCGGCGGATTCCTCCTGCTCTCCAGCTTCCGCCGAGGCGGTCTGCTGGCCGGTTACGGCAGCCGAGATCAAGCGCACCGAAACCGTACGCCGCTCGCCGCCCTTGCGGGCCACTTCGACCTTGACCGTCTCTCCGGGATGCCGGAAGCCGACGATCTGCTGCAGCTGGGAGACGTAATCGACGTTGCGACCGTCGATGGCGAGGATTACGTCTCCTTCCACCAGCCCCGCCTGCTTGGCCGGGGAATTCTCTATCGAGAAGCGGCTGATCTTCACTCCCCGTACCTCCGGGAGTCCGACATACTCGGCGTCGGTCGGGCTGACCTCGCCTACGTAGACGCCCAGCGCGGCGCGCTCGACCTTGCCGTTCTTGATCAGCTGCTCCATCACCTGCTTCGCGAGGTCGATCGGAATCGCAAAGCCGTACCCCACGTTATAGCCGGTTTCGCTGGCGATCGCGGAATTGATCCCGATCACCTCGCCCCGCACGTTGACCAGCGGACCGCCCGAATTGCCGGGGTTGATCGCCGCATCGGTTTGGATGAAATCCTGGATGCTGCGGTCGCTGCGTCCGGGCAGATTGAGCTGACCGCGACCCTTGGCGCTCACGATCCCGGAGGTGACGGTAAAGGTGAGGTTCTCGCCCAGCGGGTTCCCCACCGCCAGCACCCATTCGCCGATCTTGGTGGAGGAGCTCGATCCCAGCGCCGCTGCCTCGAGGCCACGAGCCTCGATTTTGATCACCGCGACGTCCGTATTCGGATCAGTGCCGATCACCTTGGCCGGGAAGCTCCGCCGGTCGAGCAGCTGCACGGTCACCTTCTGGGCGCCATCCACGACGTGATTGTTGGTGAGGATGTACCCATCCGCCGAGACCACGAAGCCCGAGCCGGAGCCGCGCTCGATCCTCGGCTGCCCGCGCTGCTGCGGGAAGTTGAAGAAGGGCTCGAAGCCGCGCGGAACCTGGGGCATCTGCGCCACCCGCTCCTTGCGCTCCGACTTGATGAACACCACACTCGGCCGGATGTGCTCCGCTACGGCCGAAAACGCGTCGCTGAGCTCCGCGAGGGGCCGCGCCGCCGGCAGGGGAGTCGCGTCGACCGTTTTGACCGACTGGGTCCCGGTCAGTCGCACGCCGCCACCCTGCGCAAGGGAGTTCTTGGGAAGATCGAGCAGCCCGGCAAACAGCAGCCCGAGTACGAAGGCAAGCCCGACGAGGCCGCCGAATTTGAGCCAGTTAAGCGAGCGCACGGACATTTTAGTAATGCACCTCTTCGTCAAACGTGATACCGAATTTCAATGCTCTAATTATAGCAATGATGCCCTAGGGAGGTTGCAGGTTGCAGGTGGCAGGTTGCAGTCCTGCCATCCGCCACCCGCCACCCGTCACCTGTCACCTACTTCTTGTCGTCATCCACAATCTCGTAGTCCGCCTCCACCACATCCTCCTTCGGCGTTTCGCCCGGTGGCGGCTGACTGGCGCCGGCTTCTGGGGCTTCCTGCGCCCCGGCCGCCGCGGAGGCCTGCTGATACAGCGACGCGCCGGCCGCTGAGTACGCGGCGTTGAGCTCCTCCAGCGCAGTCTTGATACCGGCGGGATCCCCGGCCCTGAGCGCCTGACGGCCCGCCTCTACGGCGGCGTCGAGCCGGCCCTTCATGTCGGCCGGGAGCCGGTCCACCCATTCCTTGCTGTCCTTCTCGACCTTATACACCAGGCCGTCCAGCTGGTTGCGCGCCTCGATCTGCTCGCGGCGCTCCTGGTCTTCCTTCGCATGCAGCTCGGCCGCCTTGACCATCTTGTCGATCTCGGCGTCCGACAGGCCGCTGGAGGCCTCGATGCGGATCTTCTGCTCCTTGCCGGTGGCCTTGTCTTTGGCCGAGACGTGCAGGATGCCGTTCGCATCGATGTCGAAGGTGACCTCGACCTGCGGCATGCCGCGGGGAGCCGGCGGAATCCCGGTGAGCTGGAACTTTCCGATGGTCCGGTTGTCGATCGCCATTTGGCGCTCGCCCTGGAGCACGTGAATCTCCACGGTGGTCTGGTTGTCTTCTGCCGTGGAGAACACCTCCGACTTCCGCGTAGGGATCGTGGTATTCCGGGGAATCAGGACCGTGGTGACGCCGCCGAGGGTCTCGATGCCGAGCGACAGCGGCGTGACATCGAGCAGCAGCACGTCCTTCACCTCACCGGCGAGCACGCCGCCCTGGATCGCGGCGCCGATCGCCACGACCTCGTCGGGGTTCACCGATTTGTTCGGCTCTTTCCCGAAGTAATCCTTCACGATCTGCTGGACCTTCGGAATCCGGGTCGAGCCGCCCACCAGGATCACCTCATCGATGCTCTTGGGGTCGAGCCCCGCGTCCTTGAGAGCCTGCTGCATCGGGGGGATTGTCCGCTGAATCAGGTCATCCACCAGCGACTCGAACTTGGCCCGGGTGAGGCTCAGGTTGAGGTGCTTGGGCCCCGACTGGTCGGCCGTGATGAACGGCAGATTGATGTCCGTCTGCGCCGTGCTCGACAGCTCCATCTTGGCCTTCTCGGCGGCTTCCTTGAGCCGCTGCAGTGCCATGGGATCCTTCGAGAGGTCGATGCCCTGGTCCTTCTTGAACTCGGTCACCAGCCAGTCGATCAGCCGCTGATCGAAATCATCGCCGCCCAGGTGGGTGTCGCCGTTGGTGCTCTTGACCTCGAACACGCCTTCGGCCAGCTCGAGCACCGAGATGTCGTAGGTGCCGCCGCCCAGGTCGAAGACCGCGACTTTCTCTTCCTTCTTCTTGTCGAGCCCGTAGGCCAGCGCGGACGCGGTCGGCTCGTTGATGATCCGCACCACATCGAGCCCCGCGATCTTCCCGGCATCCTTGGTGGCCTGGCGCTGCGCATCGTTGAAGTAAGCGGGGACGGTAACCACCGCCTTTTCGACGGTGTAGCCGAGATAGTCCTCGGCGGTCTGCTTCATCTTCTGCAGGATCATCGCGGAGATCTCGGGTGGGGTGTATTTCTTCCCGCCGATCTCCACGGCGGCGAGGCCGTTGGGGCCGGCTTCGACTTTGTAGGGGACCCGCTTGACCTCTTCGGGAATCTCCGCCATCCGGCGGCCCATGAACCGCTTGATCGAGAAGATGGTCTGCTTGGGGTTGGTGACCGCCTGGCGCTTGGCCACCTGGCCAACCAGCCGCTCGCCGTCCTTCGTGAAGGCCACCACCGACGGCGTGGTCCGACCGCCTTCGGCGTTGGGGATGACGACAGGATCGCCGCCCTCCATGACTGCCACGACGGAGTTGGTGGTGCCGAGGTCGATGCCGATGATTTTGGAAGCCATATCAATTAGGGGGTTAGGAGTTAGGGGTTAGGGTTCGGGCCCACCCCCCGCCAGGTCCTGCTGAATCCGTGGCTCAAAGAGCAATGGACATACCCCATATTCCTGCCAAAACGGCGCGATCTGGCGGATTCCCGGGCCAGCGAAGGGGGCAGCCAACCTGAAAGCTGCCGATGCATACAGGCAGCAGGAAGCAGGAGTCAGGAGTCAGTGGAGCGGCTTCCACTGGCCACTGATTCCTGGTTCCTGATTCCTACAACCGGCCCGCGGCTTGCGTAGGCGTGTCTAGAGCTCTGAGCCACAATTCGTCCGACCACATTTCGAAAGGCAGGATTGGCATGCTGTCACGGACTCGTGCCGCCCTTGGCGCGATGGTGCTACTTGGGCTGGCCGCCTGTGCCGAGGCCCCGCTTCAGCCAGGGGACACTTCGGGCGGGCCCAGCCTTGCGATTGGGCAGCTGCCGCAGGCTGACCCGGTGATGGCGGGGGAGATTCTCGTCAAGGTGCGCGCCGGTGCCGATGTCGCCGCCATCGCGCGGGGTCATGGGCTCGAGTTGGCCGGGACCGGATACGGCCAGCGCTTTTACGTGCTGCGTGGTGCGGTGGGCAATGAGTATGCCGCTGCGCGCCTGCTGGGTGCGGATGGCGGAATCGAGTGGGCGGAACCGAATTATTTGCGCCAGGTTACCACGATCAATCCGAGCCTCTGGGCGTTCTACAACCCCGGCGGGCTCAACATGAACTACACCAGCGGCCCGAACAAGGGAAAGCCGATCCCGTCGAGCTACGCCTCGGTGGCAGACGCGGATGAGGACAACGTGGAAGGCTACGCCGCGGGCGGTGTGGACGTGGTGATCGGCAGTATCGATACCGGCGTCGAGCTCACCCATCCCGAATTCACCGGGCGGCTCATCGTCGGGACGGACTGGTATAACAACGACGCGGATCCGACCGACGACAACGGCCACGGATCGCATACCACCGGCACCATGGCGGGCAGCTCAGTCGGCATTGCCGGCGTTTCCGGCGCGGCCGCGCACGTGACAGTGTTGGTTCAGAAGGTCTGCGGGCGCCGGGGCTGCCCCACCTCCGCCATCGTGAACGCGATCTATGCCGCAGCGGACTACCCTAACCTGGTGGCGATGAATCTGAGCCTGGGCGGGTCGAGCGAGTCGCAGGCGGAAAAGGACGCGATCAACTATGCCGTCAACACCAAAGGCGTGCTGGTGATCGCGTCGGCGGGGAACAGCGGCGCCGGCTCGGTGGCCTGTCCCGCGTGTGATGTGAACGCGATCTCGGTGGCGGCGACAACCTGGCAGGACAAGCTGGCGTCGTACTCCCAGTTTGGGGCGGGGCTGGATATCTCGGCCCCGGGCGGGAACTGCTACTCCAACACGACCTCGGAGGGCTGCATCTACAGCGCCTACAAGGGCGGTGGCTACGCCTGGCTGCAAGGAACCTCGATGGCGGCGCCCCAGGTGACCGGCACGGCAGCCATCGTAGCCTCGGTAACCGGTCTGCGGGGGGCGGCGCTCAGGGCGCGCTTGCTTTCCACCACCGACGATCTCGGCGCGGCCGGGTACGACCAGAGCTTCGGGAACGGCCGGCTCAACAGCTATCGGGCGGTAACGGGGGGGAGTCTAGAAGGTAGCAGGTAGCAGGTGGCAGGTGGCAGGTGGCAGGTGGCAGGTGGCGGGAGGTGCAAGCACCTCCCACCTGCCACCTGCCACCTACCACCTATCTTGCGGCTCCCGGGAGGGTAGGTAACTTCGGCGTAATGCCCACGACGCCGATCCCCGCCCCCCCGAACACCGGAACCGCCGTGCAGCCCAAGCCGCGGGACGAGGATCTCGACTTCTTCGGCATCACTGATAAAGGCAAAGTCCGTCCGGACAACCAGGATCACTTCCTGGTGACGACCCTGCATAAGACCATGCGGGTGCACGTCACCAGCCTCCCGAACCCTGAGCTGCTCGAGCTACCCAGCCAGCGCATTGCGTCGGTCGGCATGGTGTGCGACGGCGTGGGAGGCCACGCCGGAGGCGAAGCCGCTAGTCGCTCTGCGGTGGAGGCAATCGCCGGCTACGTCACCCACACCATGCAGTGCTTCTTCACAAGCGAGCGCGGCGATTCGGACGAGTTTCTCGAGTCGCTGAGGGAGGCTGCCACCCGGAGCCACGAGCTGATCGCACAGCATGCCCAAGAGAGCGGTGATCGCAAAGGGATGGCCACGACGCTCACTATGTTCGTCGCGGTCTGGCCCAATCTCTATTTGTTACAGGTCGGCGACAGTCGCGGCTACCTCTTCCGCAATGGGACGCTCACCCAGCTCACCCGCGATCAGACGATGGCGCAGGACCTGCTGGATTCGGGGGTGCTGAGTCCCGAGCAAGCCGCGCGCAGCCCCTACGCCCACGTCCTGTCCAGCTCGCTGGGTGGGGCTACCTGGGTGCCGGAAGTATCGCGCTTCGACCTCAAGCTGGGCGACATCCTGCTGCTCTGCACCGACGGGCTGACCAAACACGTGACCGACGAGCAGATTCAGGGCCGCATGCAGGCCCTGACCTCGTCGGAGCAGACGGCGCGCGCCCTGCTGCAGGATGCGCTGGAGGCGGGTGGCAGCGACAACGTGACGGTGCTGGTGCTCCGGGCGATCGTGCGGTAGGACAGAGGGACAGAGGGATCAGCGAGCAGCTCTCGCCGCCGTCCAGCGACCAATTTCTTCCCAAATTTCCCGGGTCAGCCGAGTGCCTTCGGGGAAATGCTTGTCATACTCCTCGCGCAAAGCCGGGGCGTGGCGCTCGAGATACCGCTCCAGGTCCGCGAGGTTATCGGCTAGATAGCGCTGCCGGAAGCGGGTCTCGGTGGCGCGATTGAATTCCGCGTGGGCAAAGCAGCCGGTAGCCAGGATCGCAGGGATGTGCCGGGTGCGCATGAACGCCATATACCGCTCGATCTGGCCGGCGTCGACGTCGACCGTGACCTCGTAGGCGATCATCTCAGCGCACCACGATCCGCTGAATGAAAGCCGGTTTGTCCCGCTCACCCAGCGCGAGCGTGTACTCCCCGCGGGTCGGCGTCCACTCGACGTCCCAGGTCTCTCCGACCTGGATGCGAAACCGCGCGCGGCGCGGCACCGCCTGGGCCGCCCGAAGCTCGGCGCCGTCCTTCGCAACGTGGCGCCACTGCAGTAGCGTGGTGTCCTGCCTCAACGTCGGCCAGTAACCTCCGGCCGGGCCAATGTTGATGAAACGAAAGCGGTGGACCACCCCCGCCGTGAGCTCGAGCGGTGCCCGCGGAATCGAGTCCCCGTTGATGAGCAGGTGCTGAGGCTCCTGGGTACCATCCCACCCGCCGATGAAAATGTGGTCGCGGGCGGGATCGAAGCGCGCTCCCGGCTCCAAGACCACGATGGGGCCGTAGAGTCCCGAGGTCAGCTGCTCGAGGTCGTTCATGTGGGTGTGGTACATGAACGTGCCGGCCCGCGGCAGCGTGAGTCGCGCCACGAAAGAATCGCCTGGCTGCACCGAAGGGGCGACTCGGCTCAGCGCGCCGCTCCATCCGGCAACTCCGTCGGAATAGCTCTCCAGCTCGATGCCGTGCCAGTGGATCGCGGCCGGCTCGCGCAAGCGGTTGATGATGCTGATGTCGGTCGGCTCCCCGCGGGTTAGCACCAGCAGAGAGCCGGGGATCGCGACGGAATCGGGTGCCGGCGGAGTCGCTCCGGATTGCAGGACGAAGCCAAGGGACCGGGGGGCACGTCCTCGTTTGGCGCCCTCCTGCACGAAGAGCCGCAGGCGCCGGGAGTGTTCCCGGGACGGATCTTTCCACCGAGGCGGCGTCGCGACGGAGATTCCCAGGATCAATCCGGCCATGTGCTGGGTGGGGTCATCCGACATCCGCTGGTGCGCGGTGGTATCCGCGGGGTTGAGGGTTGCCGCGCCCGGCAGGACGTGGAAAGCGATGTGGCAGTGGTACAGCCAGTTTCCCGGACGCTCCGGAATCCAGCTCATCGCGAATGTCTCGAAAGCCCGGACATCATGGGTCACGAGCAGTGGGCGGGGAGCAGCAAGCACGCTGTCGCTCAGGCCGTTGCCTCTGGCCTCGAGCGTGAAGTAGAAGCCGTGCAAGTGCATCGGATGATTCCGGACCGACGCGTTCACCCAGCGCCAGCGCAGCGTGTCGCCCACGTTCGCCGCGATCCGTTCGGTCCAGGGCCACGAGCGGCCATTGATCGTCACGGCATTCGCATAGCCCGCTGAATCGATGGGATCGCCCCAGATGTTGATCACGAAGATCCGGTCCGCCGGCGAGCCCTCCAGTGGATCCACCACCAGCGCCCCTGCGGCGGATTCCCGTTCCGGATCCTTGTCGATGTCTCTCGCTCCGAGGTTTGCCAGGTAGAGGTAGGTTCCCGGCGCTCCCGCCGCGAAGCTGAGCTGGCGCGATTGGCCCGGCGCGAGCCGCGTCGTATCGCCGGGCGTCGTCGGGTGGCTGGCGAGTCCCCGCAGCGTAATCGTCGAGTCGGGCAGCGCGTTCCGGATCGTCGCGAGGATGATGGTACCGGTGCGGACCCGGATCAGCGGGGCCGGGATCTGGGGCGCTTTGCCGACCTCCGCGAAGGCCGCCACCACCACGCCGCTGTCCGTCAGCGCCTCAGGACGCCAGTGCGCCAGCCGAACCTCGAGCTCGAGGCTCAGCGTGTCATGGCGAAGCCGGCCGGCGGGGATCCGATTGTCGTTGGCCACGACGTTCGGCAACGCTCTGGACTCGGCGCCGCGCGAGGCGCCAACCAGGGCCAGCGCGCCCAGGCCGGCGGCTGAGAGCAGTGCGGCGAGTCGCAAGGGCGTTTCTTCAGTCATTGCTCGACACCGCGGCGCGGGGTCCGGCCGGCAGATGCTCGAGCAGATAGCGGGTCAGCAGGGAATACACGTGATGCGTGGTGCCGGCTCCCTCACAGATGCAGTGGCTCCGGTTGGGATAGGTCATGAAGTCGAAGCTCTTGCCCAGCTCGACCAGCCGGTTGGCCAGACGTTCCGATCCCTGATAGTGCACGTTGTCGTCCCCCGACCCATGAACGATCAGGAGCTTCCCGCGGAGCCCCTCGGCAAGGTTGATCGGCGAAGCGCGCTGGTAGGCCTCCGCATTGGTGGTCGGGAGCCCCATGTAGCGTTCCTGGTAGATGGTATCGTAAAGGCTCTGATCGGGAACCGGGGCGACGGCCATTCCGACCTGGTACACGTCGGGATAGCGGAACAGCGCCTGGAGCGTGCTCGAGCCGCCCCCGCTCCAGCCCCAGATGGCCACTCGGGCAGGGTCCAGGTAGCGGCGAGAGCGGGTTAGGGCCCGTACGGCCTCGGCCTGCTCACGGCTGGAAATGACGCCGACGGCTCCATAGACCACTTTGCGCCAAGCCCGTCCGCGCGGCGCCGGAGTACCGCGATTGTCGAAACTCACCACGACGTAGCCCTGATCGGCGAGCACCTGGTGCCAGAGTCTCCCACTGCCGCTCCATGCGTCTGCCACGGTCTGGCCGGCCGGCTCGCCGTAGACGTGTACCAGGACGGGGTACACCTTGGTCGAATCGAAGTCGCGAGGGCGGATCATCCAGCCGTCGACCGCTAACCCGTCACCCACGGGAACCTTGAAGAACTCGGTCGGACGGGCGATCAGCTTGGCCACCGCTGCGCGCTGCGCCGAGTCGTTCACCAGCGAGCGAGCGACCTGATGGGAGGGCAGCCGCACGAGCTCGGTGACGGCGGGCCG
>DASYTT010000032.1:0-5226 GCA_036002045.1 Gemmatimonadales bacterium | reverse complement strand
CTCCAACGATTCTGGCCGCCCGTGGAGGGGGTGGCGACGCCGCTCCCGCCCACTCGGCTAACGTACGACAGCCATAACTCACTCGGAGCGTTCAGCGAATACAGCCCTCTCATCGGGCAGGCGGCGCGCCAATCCCTTGCTCTACCAGCGCTTCTGGCGGCCTGCCACAAGATCCGACCAGGCATTCTTGCTGAACGGGCCCAGTTCGAGAATCCAAGCTAACCCCGGAAAAACCGCCACACAACGCGAGGCACCACCGCCGCCCGGGGAGCCGGCAGGAGGCTCGAAGACGGAACGGCCCGCTCCAGCGGCCCGGTGGAGACGCGGCAGCCACTACGCGGGCGGGATGGGTCACCTGCCAGACCATCCCGATTCGTCGCTCTGCGTCCAGGAGTCTGGTCGCAACCTTGTCGTACTCGAACCTGTGTTCGAGTAGGCTACCGGGATGCAGACGTGGGAAGGACGCCTCCCCGACTTCGGCCGGCCGATCGCGGCACCGCTTGAGCTATGCGCGGATCGACGCAGTTCGGCGGCCGATACATAGCGGTAAAGTCGTCGCCTATGGGGCCGACTATGGCGAAGGCGACGGACTGGACGGCGGTTACCGCATGGGCCGCGTGGGCGACGGTCACGATCTACATCGTGCTGGGCATCTTTGCCTGGATTCAGGTGCTCCAGGCGCGCAAGCTCCGCAAGGAACAGGCCCGGCCGTTCGTGGTGGTGGACTTCGAGGCCGGCTTCCTGGTCTACCTGACAGTGGAGAACATTGGCCGGACGATGGCGCGGGACGTGACCATCCGGTTCGACAAGCCGCTTGAGTCCACCCTGTCAAGGCCGCGTGAGATCGACGAGACTCCGCTATTCCGTGAGCCCATCCCGACCCTGCCGCCCGGCAAGAAGATCCGCGTGCTGTTCGACTCGTATGTGGCCCGGTTTGAGGCGAGCCTGCCGCTCACTTATGACGTGATGCTCCGCTACAAGGGCCCCACGGGCAGGAAGGAGTGGGAGCATCCCTATCGGCTTGACCTGAACATGTACCTCGGCTCAGCAGAGCCCCCTAAGGGGCTACCCGAACTCGTTGCCGAGGTCGAGAAGATCCGCAAGGAGATGGAGAAGTGGAGGGTGAGCGGCCGCGGCCTGCGGGTACAGACCGTTGATCAGCGCAGGCAACAGCGGCGCGAGTGGCGCCGCCACCATGTGGTCATCCTGCGCCGTCAAGGCCTGAGGGCGCTGGTACGGTCGCTCTGGGGCCGGGCGCTGTGGCGTTCCGGGCTCCGCTAGATCGCTCGTGTCGACGGCGCGTCGCACTCAGACTTCTTCCTTATCAGCTATCCCGCGCGTACCGCTATGCCGACCTGCGGTTTCCCTGCTCACCGGGCTCCAGAAGCGGCGAAGTTATGTGCTGTCAGCTGCCCGTGTCCCGGGGCTGTCAAGGTCGTTCGTCCGTGGGGCGCTCCACCCTGACAGCCGGCCATTCGTGCCCAATCTGCACCACAGCACCACGCGGAAGCGGCCCGGCAGCAGGCCGCTCCGTTGGCTCCCGAGGTATTGTTCCGCCAGGACGTCCATCATTTACGACTGTCTTGCGCTATAAGTACATTCAATCGCGTCTGATGCCTTCCGCATCAGATAGTATATTCCCCCTGCTGGTATGCAGAGCAGAAAAACAAAGACGATACTTCGTTGAGCTGTAATCAGTACGACAGGAGCTAGACTGAAAGGTATTAGGACACTCCCAACCATGAAGCGAGCACCCGAACGGAGCTCGGCCATCAGAGGCGTCGATCGGGCGATGGCGACGACGATCGACACAAGTCCGTGGTTAATCGTACCGAATGCTACAAGAGCGATGCCCAGTGCTAGAAGGTCCCCGACCGTGAACGGGAAACCGCCGCCGACAAGCCGATACGCAGCGCCGGCCACTGCCAGAGCTAGGCTGGACTGAGCGACATTAAATACCATCCTAAGCATTGAACGGCGTATGGCGAGCTCGCTGATGAGCGTGCCAAGCACAAGAGCTAGCATCGTCGCGCCGATCCCCCAACCCAACAACAAGGGAAAGATAAAGATGATTTGGAGATCGATCATTCTTTCCTTGCTCGGCGATGGCATCCTAATTTCTAAAATGCCAGCAATCACGAAATATAGAACTAGGATCCAAAAGGAAAGGGATGCGTCCCGCGCCGCTCGGAGACCTCCACTGCTCATCGTCACCAGAATGGCGATGGTGAATCCAGTAACCGATACACCGAGCACATAGGTGTACAGCGCGACCCGCGTGTTGGCCTGGAGCACACGTTCCCGGACTCCCTCGAACAGGGCGACCTCCAACTGCTCGCAGACCCAGAAGGGTCGTTCAAGGCGGGGCACTGCATGGAGTTCGGCGAGCAGCTCGCTCCGGCGCGGGTCATCGCGGGGAAACGCGAGAACGATCAGCCGGAGCAGGGCACCGGGAGCAAACCCGAACACCGCCAGGGCGACCAGGAAGGTCCGCCAGGACACGATGACGTCAAGCAGGTCGGCCATCATCAGGCGAACCTGCCGACCAGGGAACGGAACCGCGCATCTGTCCTGGCCTCCTGGAGAAGGCCTCCGAGTTCGATTCGGCCTTCGTCGGTCAGCTCGTAGTAGCGGCGTGGTGGCCGCTTGCCGCCCAGCTTGGCGGGATCTTCCCAGCCATCCTCCAGCCAGCCCTCGTCGAGCATGCGGTGAAGGATCGGGTACAGGACCCCTGACCGGACGCCAGCTCGTCGTGACAGGTCGTAGCCCCAGTGCCGGCCAGTGGGGTCCTCCATGAGAGCGAGGGCGACCTGGATAAGTGTGTGGGTCTTTCTCATGGCTCGTAGTCTACATAGGACGAGAACGACTGACAACGAGCGTGCCCTGGTTGAGCGACCTCGACAAGCTACTCGACACGTGACTGAGGTGCAGGCGACAGCAAGTCGTGGTGGCTCCATCCTTACCATGGATCGGAGCCTTACCGCCGTGCCCACCTGCGAAGATGCACCCTGGGAGCCTCCACGGCTCAACAAGTTATGGAGCCAGTCTAGGCGCAGGTGAGAAGCTCGTCCCTCCGGCCCTCGATCTCTACTCGACCGCCGGCCGTGCTGCTTGCTGCCCGGCGATGAGGGGTGAGGCTCTGGTACGGGTAGGCCAGGAGTTGGGCGACCTGCTCGGGGCTGAGCTTCCACCTCACCATTACCTCAGCAATCGATAGGTATGAGGTTGCGGGGTTGAGTAGCTCGATCCCCAGCGGCCGCCAGTTAACGTCGAGATCAACGAGGCAGCTCGGCGAGATCTCGATCGTCCGCGCCACCTTCCTGTCCGCCTCAAGCCCGATGTAGAGCGCATCGGCCTCGGTGGAGTAGACGAAATTCACGGGGAAGCCTCCTCAGCCTCGATAGTCAATCACCAGGCCAGGCAACCGTAGTGACGAACTCCTGATCGTGACTGCTCACACCCACCTTGAGCACTCGACCATGTTGCGCATACCCCCAGACCCATAGTCTCCCAGGCGGACCAGGAGTCACCCGGATACGCCGGCGAAGCGCCTGCTGTACATCTTCCTTCGTCACGCCGCGCTCCGCCATACGGTCTTCAGCGTGGTCGGTGTACCGGATCACGCACCAGCGACTTTCATGCGTAGGGGGATCCTCTTGAGGACCGTCCCGCCAACTGCGATCGAGACGGCATAGAGTCCAGGGCTCGGGAACTGCGCGGGCGCGGGAGCCACCATCGGCACGTTGATCTTCCACCCAGCAGGGAGGTCCTCAGGGCGCTGCACGTCCACCGTGAAGGTGACTGTCGTCAGGTGTGCGCCATCTTGGCTCTCTACCGCGATCTCACCGGCATGTGTCTTCCCGACCTCCTCATCATCGAAGAGGAGACGAAACACAACCGTGAGCACGATGCCCGCCGGATACGCCTCTTCTGGCAACGTTCCGGTGTCCCAACCGCCGCTCAGCATCGAGATGAGCCGATCGCCCGACACCTGAGCAGCGTTGGCAAGCAGGGCAAAGTCGACTTCCGGCATCGTACGCGGCCACCTCCTTGAGCGTTACCTCAGACACGGTGCTGCTCTCCGGTCACCGCGGAGGTCGTAGCATGCCTTAGCGGCACCAAGCAGTCCAACTCAGTCGAGGGCTGCCGAGTCAGCTCAGCTCCTTCGAGCACCATCGTCTACAAGAGCTATCCGGGTTCAGTGCGATGCTGAACCAACGGCTCCCCTACCTGCTGGACTCTGGAGGCCCGAAGCTATGCGCAGTCGGCCACCCGTATCCCGAGCCGGCTGTCAAGGTCGTTCGTCCGTGGGGCGCTCCACCTTGACAGCCGGGCATCGGTGCCCCATCTGCACCACGGTCCCCCCGGGCGATCCGGTCGGCCAGTAGGCCGGGGGAGGAGGTGTCCTCCCCCGGTCCCCCACCTCTGCTTGGCTACTGCGTTGGCTGCCACCTCGGGCGCGCCTATCGCCGTGACGATCCCCGTAGCAGCGCGAGCCAAACCGCCAGTGCCGCTATGGCTGCTAGAGCCGCTGCGGCGCCGAGGGCCCTTGCTCGCAGCATGGCAGCCTGCGCTGCTGCGGATGCCGAGGCTTGGACCGCGAACAGCGACCTTGCTGTAGCACTGTCACGGTCGGCGGCAGCCGATGCCGCTTTCGCCGCCGCGTCCTCAACCGATGACTGCAAACGCTACTGCGAATGCGGGCATCGGTTTGAGGTCTTCGAGGTCCTGCTCTCGGACCTGGACGTCGATGAGCGTGCTCTCGCACGTCAGGTGAGGCTGTCCGCCATCCGTCAGGAGAGTGAAGGTGATCTTCTGCCGTTTGCCGATCAGGCTGGGCCCGATCGCTAGGCACGTTTCCTCTACCGTCACTTTCGGGATGGGAATCGACGGCGGGTCCGAGGTGGTGTGGAGCACCTCGACGATCCGCGCTCCGACATCGAGTCGTAGTGGATCGCCGCTGTCGTAGGCGCTGCTAGATGACTTATTCCAAGGGGTGTTAGTGGTCGTAGGCGACGAGGGACCTGGCGGTTGGCTGCCCGGTGTGGTCGTTGTGCCAGATCGCAGCGGTCAAGGCGAGGATGCGCTGCAGGCCGAGCATGCGGAAGGCGCCGAAGCCCATCTCGCTGGCGCCGGCGGTGTCGGCGACCAGCTCGACCGGCTCCAGGGAGGTCTCCTGTTCCAGCAGGCCCTCCAGGATGTAGTACCAGTCCTTGGGGGTGCCGG